>NZ_JAFJMJ010000003.1:349598-699197 GCF_017309385.1 Amycolatopsis sp. 195334CR
CGACCTTGCCGTTCCGGTCCAGGTCGAACCCGGTGGGCACACCCGTGTTGGCCGGCGCGGTGAAGGCGTACGGGTAGTCGATCGGCGCGGCACCGTTCTGGCCGACGCCCAGGTAGTTCTTCCGGAACAGGTCGGCCGCCGCGTTGCCGGGGACGTAGTCGAACTCGTTGACCAGCAGCACGTCGGGGCGGTTGCGCTGGATGACCTCGGCGGCCTCGCGGGCCTGCGCGTTGTCCGGGGTGGACAGGTCGGCCACGAGCTGGCCGGCCTGCGCGCGGTTCAGCGACGCGTTGAACGTGGCGAACCGGACGCTCTTCGACGCGCTGGCCTCCGCTGCCGGGGTGGCCGCCGGAGTGGTCGCGGCGACCAACGCGGCCACCGCGAGCACGGACGTCAGGAACCACCTGGATCGCTGCATGTGTTCTACCTCCCGGGTCGGCGTCACCCTAGGCGAACACGACCGGGTGAAACAGAACCCGGGAGGTGAACACTCGCTACGCCTCCGGCGTGAACGCGCGGAAGTAGAGGAACCGCGGCGCGGTGGTCAGGGACACGAACGCGCGGGGCGACACCTCGCGGCACTCCGGCAGCGGCATCGGCTCGTCGATCACGTCCACGGTGAACCCGGCTTCGCGCAGCGCGCCGAACGTCTGGCTCAGCGGACGCCGGTAGAACCGCACGTCGACCTCGCGGTCGCCGAGTTCGAACTGGTCGGTCACCTGCTCGCGGCGGAAGTAGTCCGGCCGGTCGAACCAGTGCCAGTCCTCGGGGTGGTGCACCGACATGACCAGCGCGCCGCCCGGGCGCAGGACGCGCCGGAACTCGGCGAGCACCGGGCCCCAGTCCTCCAGGTAGTGCAGCACCAACGACGCGGTCACCAGGTCGAACGCGTCGTCCGCGAAGGCGAGCGGTTCAGCCAGGTCGCCCTGCTCGAACCGGGCGCGGTCGCCGTACTCGCGTTTCGCCACGTCGACCATCGCCGGGCTGCCGTCGAGGCCGACCACGTCGGCACCTCGCTCGGCGAGTGCGGCGGTGAGGTGCCCGGCCGCGCAGCCGACGTCGAGCACGGTGCGCCCGGCGAGCTCACCGGCCAGGCGCAGGATCGCGGGCCGGTCGTACAACTCCTGGTACGGGTTGTGCCGGGAGTGCTCGGCGTAGTCGGCGGCGAAGCCGTCGTACTGGTCGTGCTCGGTGGACGCGACCGCGGCGCGGCGCGACACCGGCTCACCGAGCGCGCGGCCCATGATCTCGTCGACCACGTCGTTCTTGGCATCGGCGTAGTTCTGGATGTACTTCCACTTCCGCGCGGCGAGCTGGCGTTTTGTCGCGGCGTAGAGCTCGCGGTCGTCCTGGTTGGACCGCAGGCGGTCGCGGAAGGTCCGGTACCGCTCGATCTCCTTCGTGTCGGGTGAATAGACGTGCAGGTTGATGTTCGTGTCCGGTCCTTTGAACGCCCGGTGCCGCTCCCAGTCGGGTTCGCGGATCGTCAGCACGTAGCCGGCGGCTTCCAGCTGCGGCACGTAGGCGCCTTCGTCGTCGGAGTCAGGCACGATCAGCATGATGTCGATGATCGGCTTGGCGCACAGGCCGGGCACCGAGGTCGAGCCGACGTGTTCCATCAGCACGACCGTGTCCCCCAGGACCTGTCGGATGCGGGCGGCCTCGCGCTCGTACAACGCGGGCCACGCGGGGTCGTAGTCGACGAGCGTGACGGTGGAGTTGAGCACCGGCGGCTTGTCGACCCAGGCGGTTTCCACGTCGGAATCGGAATACTTCTCGCGATCCGGTTTCGGCATGACTGGCTTGGTCCTTCCTCAAGGCAGTCCGCCAACGTAACTCAGCCCAGGGGCAGCGGCAAGATCTTTCCGGTGGCCTCGCGCAGCGCGTCCCGCATCGCTTCCCGGGGCGCGGTGCGGCCGGTGATGTGCTCGAACTGCCGGAACGCCTGGTGCAGCAGCATGTCCAACCCGGTGGCCAGGCGGCCGCCCCGCGCGGCCACCGCTTCGGCGAGCGGGGTGGGCCACGGGTGGTAGATGACGTCCAACAGGCACGACGCGGTGGCCAGCTCGGCCAGGTGCGGTTCGATCGCGGCCGGCGGCACGGTGTTGACCAGCACGCCGGCCTTCGCGACGGCGTCGCCGAAGTCGGTGTCCGACCAGCGCGACACGTCCACCGCCACGCCCGCGCGTTCGGCTGCCGCGACCGTCTCCCCCGCCCTGACCGGGTCCCGGACGATCAGCCGCACCGAGCGCACGCCGAGTTCAGCCAGTGCGACCACGGTCGCCGCCGCGGTGCCGCCCGCGCCGAGCACCACCCCGGTGTCGCCGCTCGCGGGCTGGTAACCGCCCGCGGCGAGCAGGGCGCCGGTCACGCCGTCGACGTCGGTGCAGTCGGCGAACCAGCGGCCGTCGCGGCGGACGAGCGTGTTGATCGCGCCGACCGCGCGGCCGCGTTCGGTCACTTCGTCGGCGAGTGCGATCGCGGCGCGCTTGCCGGGCATGGTCACCGAGAACCCGGCCCACTCCGGGCCGAGGTCCCGGATGAACGCGGGCAGGCCCTCGCCGTCCATCTCGATCCGGTCGTAGCGCCAGTTCGACATGCCCAGCGCCGCGTAGCCCGCGCCGTGCAGCACGGGCGACAGCGAGTGCGCGACGGGCTTGCCGAGGATCCCGGACCGGTGGGGCGACTCAGTAGGCACCGCGTTCCTTGGCGAGCGTCCGGTTCTGGTTGTGTTCTTCCAGCGTCTCGGCGAAGCAGGACAGCCCGTTCTTCTCGCACTTGACGAAGAAGAGCATCGGCCCCTCGGCCGGTTTCGCCGCCGCGTCGATCGCTTCCTTGCTCGCCGACGAGATCGGCCCCGGGGTCAGGCCCTTGTTCTGGTACGTGTTGTACGCACCGGCCTTCGCCCGGTCCTCCGGGGTGGTGGTCACGATCGGCCGGTCCAGCACGTAGTTGATGGTGGAGTCCATCTCCAGGCGCATGTCGTCGTCGAGCCGGTTGTAGATCACCCGCGCGATCTTGGTGAAGTCCTGCTGCACGCCTTCGCGCTCCACGATCGAGGCGATCACCAGCAGCTCGTAGGGCGTCTTCCCGGTGCCGTCGGCCGCCTTCGGCAGGCCGGCCGCCTGGAGGCGCGAGGTCGACACCTTCAGCACCTCGGTGAGCAGTTGGGTGGCGTCCCAGCCGGGCTTCACGTCGTACACGCCGGGCTGGATCAGCCCTTCGATGCGTCGCTTGGGTTCGACCTTGCCCGCGCCTTCGAGCGCCCAGTCGGGCACGCCGAGCGCGGCCAGGTCGGCGGTCTCGGAGACCTTGCGCAGCTCCTCGACCGGGACGCAGGTGCTCGCGCCGTTGACCGTCGCACACGAGGACTTCGACAGCAGCGAGATCACGCCGTCGGTGGTCTTGCCGTCGGGCTGGACGATGTCGTCGAGCTGGGTGCCGCCGCGGATCTGCAGCACGCCCTTGCGCGAGCCGGGGTCGACCAGCTTGCCCACCGCGCTGGTGCCCGACATCTTGGTCTTCATCTGGTAGTAGCCGGGCTGGATGCTGCGGACCTTGTTCTCGTCCTCGGCCGCCTTGGTGAACGCCTTCTGGCTGGCGACCACGCCGGCCTGCGTCATCTTCGTGGCGATCGCGTTGGTGGAGTCGCCCGCGGCGACCTCGACCAGCACGTCGGACTCGCCGGTGCCCTCGAAGTCGTCGTAACCGAACCCGAGCAGTTCCTGCGCGCCGAACCAGGCGGCGCCGCCGACCACGACGATCACCAGGATCGCGGCGACCCAGCCGAACGCGCGCTTGCTGCGCTTCTTGCGGCGGGGGCGCGGCTCGTCCGGCGGCTCCTCGCCGATGCGCTCCGGCGCCGCGCGGTCCTCGTCGTCGTACTCGGCGTACTCGTCTTCGTCGTAGTAGTCGTCGTCGTAGAACTCGTCGTCGGCGAAGCTCTCGTAGTCGTCGTCACGGTCACGGCTGCGGTCACGCTCGTCGAACTCGGGCACCGGTTCAGGGTCCGGTTCGCGGCCGTATCGCGCCACCTGACCGGCGTCGATCACCTCGGTCGGGCGATCGTCGGGCGGCGGCTGCGGCGGTGCCGGGGGCGGAGTGGGGCGACGGCGCGCCGGGGGCGGCGGTGCCGGGCTCTCGGCGCGGGGACGTCGCACCGGTTGAACCGGCGGGCGCGCGGGGGCGCGGCGCGGCGGCTGCGGTTCCACCGGCGCGGGTTCCGCAGGCGCGGGGACGCCGAGCTCCGGCGTGGCGAGCGAGTCCTCGTCGACGTAGCGGTGGCGGCGCCGCGGGGGCGCGGGGTCGGGCCGTGAAGGCGGTTCGTCGGCGCGCAGGCGCCGTCGGCCGCCGCCGCCCTCGCGGGGTGGCGGCATGCGGAGTTCACCTTCGCGGCGGACCGGCTCGTCGTCCTCACGCAACCGGCGACGCCCGGCAGCACGCGGCCGAGCGGGCTCAGGAGGCACGTCGGTCTCCCGCCGCCGTCGTCTGCCGCCGCCCTCGGGTACCCCGGGAGACTCGCTCCTCACGACTCACCCTTCCGCGCGCGGAACGCCGCACGCCCGTCCAGCCAGCCTTGGAGAATCTCGACGGCGGCCGCCTGGTCGACCACCGCGCGCTGCTTGCGTCCCTTCACACCGCGCTGCGAGAGCATGCGCGACGCGGTCACCGTGGTGAGCCGCTCGTCGGCGAAGCGCACCGGGACCGGGGCCACCCGCTCCGCGAGCAGTTCACCGTATTCGACCGCGATGACGGCGGCGGAGCCGTGCCGGTCCGCGAGCGTCCGGGGAAGTCCCACGATCACCTCGACCACCTCGTGCTCGACGACCAGGCCCGCCAGCTGCTCAACGTCACCATTGTCTGCCGCATCACGCTTTAGGGTAACGAGTGGCGAGGCAAGAAGGGGCGCCGGATCACTGAGCGCAACGCCGACCCGGACCGAGCCGACATCCACCGCAAGCCGACGGCCGGCCCCGGGATCCTGCTCCCCGGGCCGGTCCGCCTTCCGCTGGGTCACCCGCCGGCTACCGCGGCGCGCAGCGCCTCGATCGCCTGGGGCACGCCGGCCGGGTTCGACCCGCCGCCCTGCGCCATGTCCGGCTTGCCGCCGCCACGCCCGCCGATCGCCTCGGCGAACGAGGGCACCAGCTTGCCCGCCGCGAAGCCCTTGTCCCGCGCACCCGCGGTGGTGGCCACGACGAAGCTGACCTTCTCCCCCGCCGGTGAGAACAGCGCGACCACGCCGGGCCTGCTGCCGAGCCTGCCGCGGATCTCGGTGGCCAGCGCGCGCAGCCCGTTGCCGTCGATCCCGTCGACCTGCTCGGCCACCACGCTGACCCCGCCGAGGTCGACCGCCTTGTCCGCGAGGTCACCGGCGGAGCCCAGCACCTCGCGGGTCTTGAGCTGCTCGATCTCCTTCTCCGCGGACCGCAGTCGCGACAGCAGGTCCTCGATGCGCGACGGCAGCTGCTCGGTCGGCACCTTCAGCGAGCCGGCGAGCTGCGAGACCAGCAGTTGCTCCTTGCGGACGTACCGCAGCGCATCCGTGCCGACCAGCGCCTCGACGCGGTGCACGCCCGAGCCGATCGACGCGTCGGACACCAGCTTGACCAGGCCGAGCTGGCCGATGCGGTCGACGTGCGTGCCACCGCACAGCTCGCGCGAGTAGTCGCCCATGTCGACCACGCGCACGTCGTTGCCGTACTTCTCGCCGAACAGCGCGACCGCGCCCAGTTCGAGCGCCTTGTCCTTGGTGGTGACGTAGCTCTGCACCTCGACGTCGGTCTGGAGGTAGTCGTTGACCTCCTCCTCGACCTCGGTCAGCACGTCGGCCGAGACCGGGCCCGCGGTGGTGAAGTCGAACCGCATGCGCCCGGGCGAGTTGAGCGAACCGGCCTGCGCCGCGCGCTTGCCGTACGCCCCGCGCACCGCGGCGTGCACCAGGTGCGTGGCCGAGTGCGAGCGCTCGATCATCGACCGGCGCGCGGCGTCGACCGAGCCGGTCAGCTCGGTGTCGAGCCCGAGTTCGCCCTCGACGACCTCGACGCGGTGCACGAACAGCCCCTGCACGACCTTCTGGACGTCGTACACCTTCAACTCGACGCCGTTGCCGATCAGCACGCCCGTGTCGGCGACCTGACCACCGCTTTCGGCGTAGAACGGGGTGCGGTCCAGCATGACCTCGGCCTTGCGGCCGGCGCCGACGCTGCGCACCGGCACCCCATCGGCGAGCAGGCCGATCACCCTGGCGGTCGCCTGCAGGTCGGAGTAACCGAGGAACTGCGTCTCGCCGTGCTGTTCGAGCACCTCGCGGTAGACCGACAGGTCGCCGTGCCCGCTCTTGCGGGAGGCCGCGTCCGCCTTCGCGCGCTGGCGCTGTTCCTCCATCAGCGTGCGGAAGCCGTCCTCGTCCACGGTCAGGCCCTGCTCGGCGGCCATCTCGAGGGTGAGGTCGATCGGGAAGCCGTAGGTGTCGTGCAGCTGGAACGCCTTGTCGCCGGCCAGGATGCCGCCGCCGGCCGACTTGGTCTCCTCGGCGGCGAGATCGAAGATCCGCGAGCCCGAGGTGAGCGTGGAGAGGAAGGCCTCTTCTTCGGTTTTGACCACGTCGGAGATACGGTCGAAATCGGCGACCAGTTCAGGGTAGGACGGGCCCATCGCGTCACGGACCACGCCGGCGAACTCCGGCAGCACCGGTTCGTGCACGCCGAGCAGGCGCATCGAGCGCACGATGCGGCGGAGCAGGCGGCGCAGCACATAACCGCGGCCGTCGTTGCCGGGGGTGACCCCGTCGCCGATCAGCATCACGCCGGAGCGGGCGTGGTCGGCGATCACCCGGAAGCGCACGTCGTCGGTGTGGTCGGCGCCGTAGCGGCGGCCGGAGAACTCCTCGGCGCGGGCGATCACCGGGCGCACCAGGTCGGTCTCGTAGACGTTCTCCACACCCTGCAGCAGGTAGGCGACGCGCTCGACGCCCATGCCGGTGTCGATGTTCTTCTTCGGCAGCTCGCCGATCGGCGGGTGGCCGTACTTCGGGCTCTGCTCCCCGCGCACGTCCTGCATGAACACGAGGTTCCAGATCTCGAGGTAGCGGTCCTCGTCGACGACCGGGCCGCCCTCGCGGCCGAACTGCGCGCCGCGGTCGTAGTAGATCTCCGAGCACGGGCCACCGGGACCGGGCACGCCCATGTCCCAGTAGTTGTCCCGGCCGTCACGCGACTGGATGCGCTCGGACGGCACGCCGGCGACCTTCTGCCACAGGCCCGCCGCCTCCGAGTCGTTCTCGTAGACGGTCACCCAGATGCGTTCCGGGTCGAAGCCGAAGCCGCCCTCGTCCTGGGACTTGGTGATCAGCTCCCAGGCGTTGGCGATTGCGCCTTCCTTGAAGTAGTCGCCGAAGGAGAAGTTCCCGGCCATCTGGAAGAACGTGTTGTGCCGGGTGGTCTTGCCGACCTCGTCGATGTCCCCGGTGCGCACGCACTTCTGGATGCTGGTGGCGCGCGGGTACGGCGGCGGCACCTCACCGAGGAAGTAGGGCTTGAACTGCACCATGCCGGCGTTGACGAAGAGCAGGTTCGGGTCGTCCAGGATCAGCGAGGCGCTGGGCACCCTGGTGTGCCCCTTGCCTTCGAAGTGGGCGAGGAAGCGCTTGTTGATCTCGTGTGTTTCCACTGGTCTTTCCTTGCGCTGGGGCTCGGCCGCGGGCAGGCGGCCACGCGCCGAGCCGGGATCAGGGGCTGGCTGCGGCGGCGGAGGGTCCGGCGCGGCGTCGGCGGACGCGGCCCGGTCAGCCCTCCGCCCGGCGAGCTCGCCGCACCGCGGCGTGCCTGCCCTGCGGGCGCGACGGAAGACCGGTGCGGTCCTCGACCATGTCGTTCAGCTCCTGCTCGCGCTCGTTCATTCCCGCGCGGACCTCCGCGCCGAACGAGCCGACGGCGCCGGCGAGTTCGCGCATGGCGTCACCGAGGTTCGCCGCGACACCGGCCGGGGTGGCCTGCCGCGCGGTTTCGGTCGCCTTGCGCGAGAGGGCGACGCCGGCGACCACTCCGACTCCGAGCCAGAACAGCCGCTTCATGACTTCTTGCTCCTCTTCCGGCCGCGGACCGGCTTCCCGTTCGCCTTGGCCCGGCGCGCCTTGACGGCCTTGCTGATGCCGTAGGACAGCGCCGCGGTCTTGACCAGCGGCCCGCCGAGCGTCGCGGTGAACACCGACGACAGCGCCGAGACGTTGCCGCTGACCGCCTGCGCGTTGGCGGTGATCCCGTCCACCCGCTCGAGCTGGGTGTTGACGTGGGTGATGGTCTGGTTGGCCCCGGTGAGCAGCGGATCGGTGTTCTCGTGCGCCTTGCGGATGGCGATGGTCGCCTCGTCCAGCGTGCGGCCGAGCTTGAGCAACGGGATCGCCAGCAGCACCACCAGCACAACGAAGGCGCCTGCGGCGATGAGCGCGGCGATCTGCCCTGCCGACACGGGGTCCTCCCTGGAGATTCGGGGCGAGCTGATTGCCGGTCAGGCTACCGTGCGTGGCTGTCCTCCACCGTACTGGCCCGGTGCTGTCCCAGCCGCCGCAGGAACTGCGTGCTTTCGCGCACGCCGAGGGCCCGCTCGCGCAACGCGGTGAACCGCTCGACGGCGTCGCGCAGCGCGGCGGGGCGGTCGCAGAAGACGTCCCGGTCGTGCCCGCTGGTGATCATCACCGCGGGCGCGGGGCGCGGGAAGAAGTGCAGGGTGAGGGTGCGCCCGAGGAAAGGGTGCGCGCCCGCGCCGGTGGGCAGCACGTGGATCTCGACGTTCGGCGCGGTCTCGTTCAACCAGCACAACCGCGCCAGTTGCGCGGCCATCACCGCCTCACCGCCGATCCCGGCGCGCAGCGCCGCTTCGCCGAGCACGCAGCGCAACCGCAGGCGCGGCCGGTCGGTGCGTTCGAGGCACTCGCGCCGGGAGAGGTGGAGTTCAACCAGTTTGACCGGCTCACCCGGGAGCAGGGCCTCGGCGTACGCGCGCACCTGCAGCACGGGCGGGATCAGCTCACCGGAGTAGTGGGCGGTCTCGCGGGCCTGCGCTTCGAGGGCGAGCACGCGGCGCAGGTTCGCCGGAACGGGTATCGCGCCGTAGGTGCCGCGCGGCTTGCGGCTGCGGGACGCCCGCGCGAACCGGATCATCTCCTCGCGCTGACCGGCCCCGGCGCCGTAGCGGACGAGGAGCTTCTCGAGTTCCGCCGGTTTCGCGCCGGACCGCCCGAGTTCGAGGTCGCCGATCTTGGACGGGGTGCAGCCGAGCAGTTCGGCCGCCTCGCCGCGGGTGACGCCCGCCTGCTCGCGCATCCGGCGCAGCACGGCCGCGACCTGCACCCGTTCGGTGGGGATGGGCTGGGACACCGCGTCACGGTAGCACAAGTGGCCTATGCCACTACTCCGTGTGCTAGAACGCTGTGAAGCCGCTGGAGAACGACCACGCACCGACGGGATGACGCATGAAGCACGTGCACGCAGGCAAGGTCCGCGATCTGTACGAGTGGGAAGGCGACATCCTGCTCGTGGCGTCCGACCGCGTCTCCGTCTACGACGTGTCGCTGCCGACGCCGGTGCCGGACAAGGGCAAGCTGCTCACCCAGCTGTCGGTCTGGTGGTTCGAGCACCTGCGCGAGGTGGTGCCCAACCACCTGATCTCGGCCACCGACGTGCCCGCCGAATTCGCCGGGCGCGCGATCCGCTGCAAGCCGCTGAAGATGATCCAGGTCGAATGCATCGCGCGCGGGCACCTGACCGGGCTCGGCCTGCGGGAGTACCAGCGCGACGGCGCGGTGTCCGGCATCCGCCTGCCCGAGGGCCTGGTCGAGGGTGACAAGCTGCCGGAGCCGATCTTCACGCCGACCACGAAGATCTCCGACACCGGGCACGACGAGTTCATGACCTTCGACGAGGTGGTGAACGAGATCGGGCAGGACACCGCGGACCGCCTGCGCGACCTGACCCTGGAGATCTACCGCAAGGGCGCCGAGCACGCCGCGGGCAAGGGCGTGATCATCGCGGACACCAAGCTGGAGTTCGGCTTCGACGCCGACGGCACGCTGACCCTCGGCGACGAGGTGCTCACCTCCGACTCATCGCGGTTCTGGCCGGCCGATGAGTGGGAGCCGGGACGGCCGCAGCGCTCGTTCGACAAGCAGTTCGTGCGCGACTGGTCGATGACGACCGGCTGGGACCAGACCCCGCCGGGCCCGGAGATCCCCGCCGACGTGGTCGCCGCGACGAAGGCCAAGTACGCCGAGGTCTACGAGCGGATCACCGGCAACACCTGGACAAGCTGAAGTTCTTGTTCCGTTCACCGGGTTAGGCAAGGGTTCGGGCCATGCCTGAACTGTCACGCCGCCGGGTGCTGGCCACCACCGGGGCCGCCGTCGCCGGCTCGCTGCTGCCACCCTCACTGCACGCCGCCATGGCCGCGCCGATGCGCCGGGGCCGCGGCCTCGCCGACGTCGAGCACGTCATCGTGCTCATGCAGGAGAACCGCTCGTTCGACCACTACTACGGGACGCTGCGGGGTGTGCGCGGGTTCGGCGACGCGCACCCGCTCCCGCTGCCCGGCGGTGGCGACGTGTTCAACCAGCCGAACCCGGCCGGTGGTGTGGTGCTGCCGTTCTCGCTGCGCGAGGGCGCGGCGAGGGCGGGGCGCGACCCGGACGACATCCAGTACCTCGGCGACCTCGACCACAGCTGGGGCGGCAGCGGCAAGGCGTGGGCCAAGGGCTGGAACAACGCGTGGATCGCGGCGAAGGGCCCGGCCACGATGACCTACTACGACCGCGCGGACATCGCGCTGCAGTACGAACTGGCCGACACGTTCACCATCTGCGACGCGTACCACTGCTCGATCTTCGGTTCCACCAACCCGAACCGGAACTTCCTGATGACCGGCACCACCGGGTTCGAACCGAACGGGTCGCGGGCGGTGACCAACGCGGCCTACTCGTACGACCACCCCGGTTACTCCTGGACGACCTATCCGGAGCGGTTGCAGGCCGCCGGCGTGTCGTGGCGGATCTACCAGGAGTGGGACAACTTCACCGACAACGCGGTCGAGTACTTCGTGCCGTTCAAGAAGATCGGGCACAAAATCCTCGCCGGGGTGCCGGGTGGGTACCGCACGACCGAGGAGTTCTACTTCGCGCTGTTCGACAAGTCGCCGGAGGAACGGAAGGCGCTGCTCGCGAAGTTCGACGAAGGGGTCGCGGGGTTGACCGCGGCCGAGCGCGAGCTGTTCGACCGGGCGCTGTTCCGCGGGGAGCCGGAGTCGCTGGCCGGGCGGCTGCGCGCGGACATCGCGGCGGGCACGCTGCCGAAGGTCAGCTGGCTGGTCCCGTCGGCGGCGGACTCGGAGCACCCGGGCGCGTCGACCCCGGTGGGCAGCGCGAACCTGATCTACGACGTGCTCGACGCGATCGCCGCCGATCAGGAGACGTGGTCGAAGACCGTGTTGCTGCTGAACTTCGACGAGAACGACGGCTACTTCGACCACGTGCCGCCGCCGGTGCCGCCGGCCACCGCGCCGGACGACGCCGATCACGCGGGCGGGCAGCCGCTCGGGTTCGGCCCGCGGGTGCCGATGACCGTGGTGTCGCCGTGGACGATCGGCGGTTACGTGGATTCGACCGTGTACGACCACACCTCGGTGATCCGGCTGCTGGAGAAGTGGACCGGGGTCGCCGAACCGAACATCTCGGCGTGGCGGCGGACCGTCGCGGGCGACCTGACCGGGGCGTTCGACTTCGACCGCGCGGGACAGCCGCCGTCGGTGGCCAAGCCGGGGCCGGTTCCCGAGCCGATCTCGCGCTGGCACCCGACTCCCCCGGCCGAGCAGGCCCTGCCGACGCCCGAGCCGGGCCGACGCCGCGCGCGGGCGCTGCCGTACCAGGCGTCGGTGTCCGGCGGGCTGACCCCGGGCGGCGAGCTCGCGATCTCGCTGCACAACGGGGGCGCCGCCGCCGCGCACTTCGCGATCTACGCGTACACGGGCGAATTGGTTGAACCGGCGCACCGCGATGTGACCGGCACGCTCACCGAGACCCTCCCGAACAAGGGCGACGAGTACCGCGTGCTCGTGCAGGGTCCGAACCGCGGTTGGTGGGAGCTGCGCGGCAGCCGCTCGGGGGCGGCGGCCGGGGTGAACGTGAGCACGCGGTTCCTGCCGCACCGGAACGGGCTGGAGCTGACCCTCCAGAACTCCGGCGCGGCCGCGGTGTCGCTGCGCTTGGACGGCGGCCGTGTCGTGCGGGTTGAACCGGGCAAGTCCGCGCAGGTCCCGGTGCGCACCGAGGCCGGCTGGTACGACATCCGCGTCACCGCGGACGGCGACCCCGCCTTCCTCCGCGCGTTGACCGGGCACGTGGAGAACGGGCAGCCCAGCTTCACGCCGTAAAGCCACGCGGTATAGGTCGTTATACGGGTGCCGGGGCTACTGCCCGCGAATGGTCCGGCGCAGCTTCGGCACCCGTTCGGCCAGCGTGCGCTCGGCGCCGCGCTGGGTCGGGTGGTAGTAGTCCGTGCCGACCAGCACGTCCGGCGGGTACTGCTGGCTGAGCACGCCCTCCGGCACGTTGTGCGGGTACCGGTACCCCTGCGCGTGGCCGAGTTTCTCCGCGCCCGCGTAGTGACCGTCGCGCAGGTGCGGCGGCACCGTGCCGAGCTTGCCCGCCCGCACATCGGCCAGCGCGGCGTCGATGCCGGTGATCACCGCGTTCGACTTCGGCGCGGTGGCCAGGTGCACCGTCGCCTGCGCGAGCGCGAGCCTGCCCTCGGGCATGCCGATGAACTGCACGGCGTGCGCGGCGGCGATGGCCGACTGCAGCGCGGTCGGGTCCGCCATGCCGATGTCCTCGCTG
The DNA here is from genome assembly GCF_017309385.1 of Amycolatopsis sp. 195334CR. Classification (NCBI taxonomy): domain Bacteria; kingdom Bacillati; phylum Actinomycetota; class Actinomycetes; order Pseudonocardiales; family Pseudonocardiaceae; genus Amycolatopsis; species Amycolatopsis sp. 195334CR. The sequence continues at coordinate 362,479 of NZ_JAFJMJ010000003.1, forward strand.
GCGTGCACCACCAGCCGCCTGGCCAGGAAGCGCGGGTCCTCCCCCGCCTCGATCATCCTGGCCAGGTAGTGCAGCGCGGCGTCCACGTCCGAGCCCCGGATGGACTTGATGAACGCGCTGATCACGTCGTAGTGCTGGTCGCCGTCGCGGTCGTAGCGCACCGCCGCCTTGTCGACCGTGGATTCGACGGTGGCCAGGTCGATCACGCCGTGCTCGGTGGCACCGGCCGCGTCAGCCGCGGCTTCGAGGGCCGTCAGCGCACGCCGCGCGTCCCCGGAGGCGAGCCGGACCAGGTGCTCGCGGGCATCGTCGGCGAGTTCGAGCGCACCGCCGAGGCCGCGTTCGTCGGTCAGCGCGCGGTCGATGAGGTCGCTCACGTCGTCGTCGGTAAGCGGTCGAAGCTGCAGGACCAACGAGCGCGACAGCAGCGGGGAGACCACCGAGAAAGACGGGTTCTCCGTGGTCGCGGCGACCAGCAGCACCGTGCGGTCCTCGACCGCGCCGAGCAGGGCGTCCTGCTGGGTCTTCGAGAAGCGGTGCACCTCGTCGATGAACAGCACGGTGTTCTCGGCGTTGTAGTTGCGGCGGCGCCGGGCCTCCTCGATGACCCCGCGCACCTCCTTGACCCCGGCGGACAGCGCCGACAGCGCGACGAACCGGCGGCCCGTCGCGGTGGACACCAGGTTGGCCAGCGTGGTCTTGCCCGTGCCCGGCGGGCCGTAGAGCAGCACCGACGCGGGCGCGGCGCCCTCGACCAGCCGTCGCAGCGGCGCGCCTTCGCCGAGGAGGTGCTGCTGGCCGACCACCTCGCCGAGCGAGCGCGGCCGCATCCGCACCGCCAGCGGGGAGCCGGGCGGAACCGGCCGCTCGGCTGCCGGTTTCGCGGGCTCCGGCGGTGGAGCCGCCACGTCCGGGTTCACCGTGAAGAGTTCGTCCTGCGCCACGGCGTTGACGTTAGCCGCTGGGTACGACAGCGACTCCGCTGCCCGCGAACACCCCTGCCCGCGGCAGCGCGGTACGAGCAGACTCGGGCGCATGGTCGAACGGGTCGCGGTGCTGTCCGACATCCACGGCGTGTTGCCCGCGTTGGACGCGGTGCTGGCCGAACCGGACGTGGCTGGCGCGGACCGGATCGTGCTGACCGGGGACATCGCGGCCGGACCGCAGCCGGTCGAGGTGTTGGACCGGCTCGTCGCGCTCGGCGACCGGGCGGTGTGGGTCAACGGCAACGCCGACCGGGAACTGGTGCAGCTGGCTCGCGACGGCGACACGAACATCCCGGATCCCATCGCGCCGTGGGCGGCAGGGCAGCTGCGGTCGAACCAGGTCGACCTGCTGGCGAGCCTGCCCGCGACGGCCCGGTTGGAGGTCGACGGGCTGGGGCCGGTGCTGTTCTGCCACGCCACCCCGCGCGACGACGAGGAGGTCGTGCTCGTGGACAGCTCGCTCGAACGGTGGGCCGAGGTGCTCGACGGCGTGACCGAGCCGACCGTGGTGTGCGGGCACACGCACATGCCGTTCAGCAGGCTCGTCGACCGGCGGCTGGTGGTGAACGCGGGCAGCATTGGCATGCCGTACGGATCGCCGGGTGCGCACTGGGCGTTGCTCGGCGGCGCCGAGGGGCCGGCCGTGCAGCACCGCCGCACGCTGTTCGACGCCGGGGCCGCCGCGGACTCGATCGCGGCGACGTCGAGCTACGACGACATCGAGGAGTGGGTGCGCTACTTCGTGCGGACTCCGCCGTCGGACGCGGAGGGGCTCGCGGTGTTCGCCCCGCGCGACGGACGCGGCTCGTGACGGCCGAGGAGCCCGGCGGCGCCGAAGGTCAGGTCGCGTAGGCGCGACAGGCCCGGCCGGAGCGTGAAGCCGCCGAGCAGCCGCGCCGCGGTCGCGACGCGCTGAGCAGGGCGTCTGCGCTCGCGGTCGTACTGGTTCAACGCACGTGCGAGGTCGTCGCTGCCGGCGAGGTGTCGTCCCAGCGCGACGCCGTCGACGAGGGCCTGACAGGCACCCTGGCCGAGGTCGGCGGTCATGAGGTGGGCCGCGTCGCCGATCAGCACGGCGTTGCCGGAGACGAAGGCCGGCAGCCGCGGCGCGAGGTAGCGGATCGGGTAGTGCAGGATTTCCGCACCCGCGCTGCGCTCGATCAGCGACGGGACCGGGTCGCACCAGTCGCCGAACAGTTCACGCAGTTGAACCATCGGGTCCTCGCCGAGGCCGCCGTGCGGGACCCGGATCGGGGCGTACCAGTTGGTCAGGCCGCCCTCGGCCGGGGTGATGCCGAACTTGCGACCCCTGCCGAAGATCTCCTGACTGTCCTCCCCGTCGGACGGCACCATGCCGATCCACGCCGAGTAGCCCGAGTAACGCGGCCGGTGCGCGGCGCCGAAGCACGCCTCGCGCACGGCGCTGCCGATGCCGTCCGCGCCGACGACCACGTCGTACTCCGCGCACAGGTCACGGACGTCGGCCGGTTCAACTGGTTGACCCGTGCGCACGAGATCCGCGGGCAGGGCGTCCCGGAGCAGGCGGATCAACGCGGCGCGCGAGAGCAGCACCGGCAGGTCGCCGGTGCGCCGCTCCAGGCGGCCGACGTCGAGCCGGGCGAGCGTCCGGCCGTCCGACCGGCGGAAGCGCATCTCCCGCTGTGCGACGCCGGTGCGCCGCACCCGCTCCCCCAGTCGGATCGTGTCCAACGCGCGCAACGCGTCGGGCCACATGCCGAGCGCCGTGCCCCGGCCCTCGATCCGCGCGCGGCGCTCGAACACCGTGACGTCCAGGTTCTGCTGGTTCAACGCGAGCGCGCAGGCCAGCCCGCCGATCCCGCCGCCGACCACCGCGATTCTCGCTGTCATGCGCCCACGGTACTACAGGTGTAGTCACAGATGTAGTACTAGGCTGTCGGGGTGCCTTCCTCCAGAGAACGGTCGCGCCGGGACGACGTGGTGGCAGCGGCGACCACGGTGCTCGGTAGCCAGGGCGCGCGCGGACTGACCCACCGCGCCGTCGACGCGGAAGCCGGGCTGCCCGCCGGGACGACGTCGAACCACTTCCGCACGCGCGGCGCGTTGCTCGCCGGGGTGCTGGCCGGACTGGCCGAGCGCGACTTCACCGTGGCCACCGAACTCGCGGAGGTCGGCCTCGTCGAGGGCGCCGCGCGGTTCGCCCGTCACATGGCCGGGCCGGATCGGGTCGCGACGCTCGCGCGGTACGCCCTGTTCCTCGAAGCGGCGTGGGATCCGCAGCTGCGGGTTCAGCTCGATGTGACGGGCGCGCGGGCGGCGGCGCCGCTGCGGGCGTTGCTCGTCGCGTCCGGTTCAGCCGACCCGGACCTGCACGCGAAGATCCTGCTCGACCACATCGAGGGCATGGTGTTGCACGAGCTGACCCGGCCTTCGGGCGACTTCCGGCCGGAGGAATCGCTCGGGCTGCTGGTCAGCGCGATGGGGCTGGACGGTCCTCCCAGTACGACCGCCACATGATCCGCGCCGCGTAGGGCAGCAGGTCGCGGCCGCGCCGCCAGAGCCACGGGATGCCCTTCAGCACCAGCCAGCCGACGTGCTGCACGGCCCCCGCGGTCGCGCCACCGGAACACTCCAGGCTGACCGGCACGCGGATCTCGACCCCCGCGTCGGTGAGCAGGCCGGCGAACCCCTGCGCCAGCATGCGGTGCCCCAGCTCCGACGGGTGCAGCCGGTCCACGCTCCAGGCGTCCAGCTCGTAGGCGCCCGGCAGGGTCATCAGGTCGAGGCACGGCACACCCCGGGCGGCGACCACGCCGTCGATCACCGCGTTCAGCTCGTCGATACGGGACCGCAGCGCCCGGTACAGCGAGCCGGGCAGGCGGAAGACGCGGCCGTGGTCGTGGAAGCGCACCGGGATGACCACCGAACCGGCGGCCGACAGCTCGGTGACCACGTGGTCGAGGTCGTCGGCGATGGCCTCGGCGTCGAAATCGGAGCGCAGGGTGTCGTTCATACCGACGATCACCAGCACCACCTCGGGGCGGTGCGCCAGCGCGACCGGCAACTGCTCGGTACGCACGCACCGCATCCGCGCGCCGGTGAACGAGGCGTTCAGGTAGCCGTCCGGCTCGATGCCCAGCGCGTCGGCGACCAGCGGGCCGACTCCGCGCCACTGCCCGCCGGGCAACGGGTCACCGAGGCCGACCGCGGTCGAATCGCCCAGCACCGCCAGTCGGGAGACGCGGCGCGGCGCCGGTGCGGAAAAGTCGGGAACCTCGGATGCCAGGGTGAATTCTTCACGCAGCACGGTCACACCGCAGACCTTCCGGCACCCAGGCTCACCCGTGGTGAGAACCGGGTAACGGCGTGAGGACGCCTCGGGAAATCCTCGGTGCGGTGCTACCGGAACGCCGGGTACAGCGCCAGGCTCAGGCCCGGGCCGTGCCGCTCGTCCAACGCGGTGGACACCTCGAGCGCGTGCGCCGCGACGTCGTCGAGCCCGGCGCGCTCCGCGTGCTTGCCCAGATCGCTCCACCAGCTGACCAGCGCCGCGGCCCGGCTCGTCGGCACGGCACCGCGGTCCGGGGTCAGCTCGGGCAGCAGCTCCCAGGTCGCCAGCCAGACGCGCAGCAGCTGGCTCTCCAGCAGGTGCTCGGAGAGGATGTCGTCGTCGGCGAGCGCGGGCCACACCCCGGCGACCTCGGCCCGCCAGGCGGCGACCATCGCCTCGCTCATGCCCGCAGGCAGCGCCAGGGCGTACGGGCACGACGCGAACGGCACGCGCAGGTACGCCGCGTCGACGAGCGCACTGCGCACGCAGCCGCGTTCGAAGTCGAGGAAGCTCACCCCGCCGCTGGTCGCGAGGTTGTTGTCCGGGCACAGGTCGACCGGGCTGAACGCGCGGTACCGCGGCGACGCCGCCAGTTCGGCGATCTGCTCGGCGTGCAGGCGCACCGTGTCCGGAGTCTCCACGCCGAGGAGTTCGGACAGCAGCGCGGGCAGTTGCGCGCAGGCGAGCACCGGCGTGGTGTCCTCGCCGAAGGTCCGGCCGCCGAGACGGCGCAGCAGCGCGTTGAAGTCGGCTTCGCGGCCGGCCGTGTTGGCGTGCAGCCTGCCCAGCGACCGCGCCCACGACAGCAGGGCGCGCTCGGCGGCCCTGGCGTCCGAACCGCGCAGGCGGTCCTGCAGCGTCGGCGCGCGGCCGAGGTCGTCGAGCACGAGCACCCGGTGACCGCCGTCGTGCGCGACCAGTTCGGGGCACATGCGCTCGTCCTGGGCCAGCGCGGTGAACAGCTGGTAGCTGACCGCCTCCTGGGCGAACGGGTCCGGGCGGCCCTCCGGGGCCTCGCCCGGGTAGTGCTTGATCACCAGCGTGCGCGGCAACGCGAACGGCGAAGCGGCGACCCGCACCCTGACCACCGTGGCGGGGCCGGTGCCCCGCAGGTCCTCGGCGTCGACCAGTGGGATCGCGCTGCCGAACCGGTGCGCCAGAACCGCTTCGCCCGCCTTGATCGCGGCTTGGAGCGCTTCGTCAGCCTCAGTGACCTTCATGGCTTCGCCGGCGGCAACCCTGGTGCCCGCCGAGACCACCGCCCCGTTGCCCGATTTGTTCGTGGAATCCTTCGAAGTGTCCACAGTCATTGTCCCCGACCCTACTCGTGAGCGTGCGTGCCCGTCACCCGCGTGAGAGTGGACGTTCCGTGGAGGCCTTGCGTTGTCCCCTGCGGCGCAGCATCAGCACAACGGCCGCGGCCACGACGATCCCCACCAGGTTTATCACGAGCTGGACGACGGAACCGATACAGCGGCCCCACTCGTTAAGTACGGCCGCGACAACCGCGTAGCCGGCCGCCGGAACCGTGGTCACCGAGATGAACACCCCGACCAGCGCGGCCGACTTCGCCGAGGTCAGCGAGAGCATCCCGGCCGCGCCGGCGAGCAGCGCGACGATCAGCGAGTACGGGCCCACCTGGTAGATGAAGTCCACTTCGTGGTCACCGAGCAGGGCCGCGCGGTCGAACAGGCCGGTCGCCTCCCCGAGCACCGTGCCGCCCAGGGTGATCAGCATCGCGACCGGGAAGCCGACCGCGAGCGCCGCCGCCGCGCGGCGCACCAGGTCCCACCGGCGCAACACCAGGCCGACGGCGATCGCGGCGAGCGGGCCGAACTCCGGGCCCACCACCATCGCGCCGACGATGGTCACCGAGGAGTCGGTCACCACCCCGACCGCGGCGAGCAGGCAGGCGATGGTCAGGAAGCTGATGAAGGTGGCGTTGGGCCGCGACTCCTCCCCCGTGCGGGCGAGGAGCTCCTGCCACACCACCGCGTCGGCGCCCTCGCCGGGCGCTTCCTCCTCGGCGCGGTCGGCGGCGTCGGACAGCGCGGTGTCGATCACCTCGAGCGTGATGCCGCCGGAGTGGTCGAGGTCGAGCACGCACAACGCGTCGATGATCTCGTCCGCCGACTCGCGGGCGATGTCGGCCTCCACCACATCGCCCGCGGGATCGATCGCGGCGTCCTTGATCAGCACGAGGTGCGTGGCCCCGCGGTGATCCGACAGCACCTCGAGCACGCGGTCCGTCTTGTCCGGTGGCGAAACCGCTCTCAGGTGCAGCACCGGCTCACGCCTTGGCGGGGGCCGGCTTCGCGTCCACGCCGGCTTCCTTGCGCTGCTCGGCGGTGATCGGCGCGGGCGCGGCGGTCAGCGGGTCGTACCCGCCGCCCGTCTTCGGGAAGGCGATCACGTCGCGCAGCGAGTCCGCGCCGGCCAGCAGCATGGTGATGCGGTCCCAGCCGAAGGCGATGCCGCCGTGCGGCGGCGGGCCGAACTGGAAGGCGTCGAGCAGGAAGCCGAACTTCTCCTGGGCCTCCTCACCGGACAGGCCCATCAGCTCGAACACGCGCTTCTGCACGTCGGCGCGGTGGATACGGATGGAGCCGCCGCCGATCTCGTTGCCGTTGCAGACGATGTCGTAGGCGTAGGCCAGCGCGTTGCCCGGGTCCTGCTCGAACTTGTCGATCCACTCCGGCGTCGGCGAGGTGAACGCGTGGTGCAGGGCGTTCCAGCTGCCGCTGCCGACCGCGACGTCGTCGGACTCGTCGGCCGAGACGAACATCGGGAAGTCGACCACCCAGACCAGCGACCAGGCGTTCTCGTCGATCAGGCCGAGCCGGTGGCCGATCTCCACGCGCGCGGCGCCGAGCAGCGCACGGGCGTCGGTCGCCTTGCCCGCGGCGAAGAACACGCAGTCACCGGGCTTCGCGCCGACGGCCGCGGCGAGCCCTTCGCGCTCGGACTCGGACAGGTTCTTGGCGACCGGGCCGCCGAGCGTGCCGTCCTCGTTGAACAGCACGTAGGCGAGGCCGCGGTGGCCGCGCTGCTTGGCGAACTCCTGCCAGCCGTCGAGCGTGCGGCGCGGCTGGCTCGCGCCACCGGCCATCACCACGGCACCGACGTACGGCGCCTGGAACACCCGGAACGGGGTGTCGGCGAAGTACTCGGTCATCTCGGTCAGTTCGAGGTCGAAGCGCAGGTCGGGCTTGTCCGAGCCGTACTTCGCCATGGCCTCGGCGTAGCTGAGGCGGCGGAACGGTCGCGGCAGTTCGACGTCGATCAGCTTCCACAGCGCGGTGACGATGTCCTCGCCGAGCGCGATCACGTCGTCCTGCTCGACGAAGCTCATCTCGATGTCGAGCTGGGTGAACTCGGGCTGGCGGTCGGCGCGGAAGTCCTCGTCCCGGTAGCAGCGGGCGATCTGGTAGTACCGCTCCAGCCCGCCGACCATGAGCAGCTGCTTGAACAGCTGCGGCGACTGCGGCAGCGCGTACCAGGAGCCGGGCTTGAGCCGCGCCGGGATGACGAAGTCGCGCGCGCCCTCGGGGGTCGACCGGGTCATGGTCGGGGTCTCGACCTCGACGAAGTCCTGCGCGTGGAGCACCTCGCGGGCCGCGCGGTTGACCTCGCTGCGCAGGCGCATGGCCTTCGCCGGGCCGCTGCGGCGCAGGTCGAGGTAGCGGTGCTTGAGGCGCACCTCCTCGCCGACGTCGACCCGGTCGTCGATCGGGAACGGCAGCACGGCCGATTCGGACAGCACCTCGAGCTCGGTCACCAGGACCTCGATGGCGCCTGTCGGGATCTCGGGGTTCTCGTTGCCCTCGGGACGCGCGGAGACCTCGCCGGTGACGCGCAGGCAGAACTCCGAGCGCAGGCTGTGCGCGCGCTCGGCCATCTCGCCCTCGCGGAAGACGACCTGGGCGACACCGCTGGCGTCGCGGAGGTCGATGAAGATCACGCCACCGTGATCGCGCCGACGGGCCACCCAGCCGGTGAGGACTACGGTCTGGCCGGCGTGCTCGGCACGCAGGGTGCCGGCGTTGTGGGTGCGAAGCACTGCGGTTGCTCTCCTCGGACGTGGGTCGTCTTGCCGTTCGGCAGGGTTTTCCCCGGCAGTAGAGGCTAACGAACCACCGGCGGCGCGGCTGAGGCAGGTCAGCCGCTACAGCGGGAAGAGCGACTCCTGCACGGGTGCCGCCGATTCGCGGCGCTGCACGGGGAGCGCGCCGGCCGGTTCAACCGGTGCGACCTCGCTGGTCCGGAAGACGTTCGAATCGAGGCCGTGGCGTCGCATGAGCCGGGCGAACCGGGCGGACAGCTGCTTGCGGTAGACCGGTTTGGCGTAGCTGCCGCGGCCGTACAGCTCGCGGTACAACGGCACGAGCGCCGGGTGCTCCACGGCCAGCCAGCGGGCGAACCATTCCCGCGCGCCGGGCCGCAGGTGCAGGGCGATCGCGGTCACGCTGGTTGCACCCGCCGCGGCGATCGCGGCGAGCAGGCTGTCGAGCGCCTCGTCCGAATCGGTCAGGCCGGGCAGGATCGGCGCCACCAGCACGCCGCAGGGCAGCCCGGCATCGCGGATCCGGCGCACCAGCTCCAGCCGCGCCTGCGGGCTCGGTGTGCCGGGTTCGAGGCGCTGCTGCAGTTCGCGGTCCAGCAGCGCGATCGACACGCTCAGCCCGACCGGCACCTCGGTGCTGACCGAGGACAGCAGCGGCAGGTCCCTGGTCAGCACGGTGCCCTTGGTCAGGATGGAGAACGGCGTGCCCGAGTCGGCCAGCGCGGAGATGATGCCCGGCATCAGCCGGTACCGGCCTTCGGCGCGCTGGTAGGGATCGGTGTTCGTGCCCATCGCGACGTGCTCGCGCGTCCAGCTCGGCTTGCGCAGCTGGGCGGCCAGCACCTCGGGCGCGTTGACCTTGACCACCACCTGGCTGTCGAAATCCTTGCCGGCGTCGAAATCCAGGTAGGTGTGCGACTTGCGGGCGAAGCAGTTGTGGCTCACCACGCCGTTCGCGATGAAGTCGCCGGTGCCGGTGGTCAGGTCGTACATCGGGATCTCGCGCCCGAGGTCCTCCACCCGCACGACCCCCAGCCGCGCGGGCAGTTCCGTGGTGTACAGGCTGATGCCGACCAGTTGCTCGCCCACCGCGAGGTGCGGTCGCGCGGCCGGCCCCGGGCGGTCGGCGACCACGTGCCGCCAGCCGCGTTCGGTCAGGAACCGGTGGTCACCGCTGGCGATCAGCTCGGCGCCGTTCTCCAGCACCACGCGGTACGCGCGCTTGACCGTCACCCAGTGCGCGAGCACGCGCGTGGGTGCGCCGCGGCGGTGCCCCTGGTGCGACCGGGTGCCGAACACCTCGTCGCCGACCTCGATCTCCTCGAGCGGTTTGAGGTCGCCGTCGGCCATCAGCACTTCGGTGTCGCCGGCCAGGCAGTAGGTGCACGCGTGGGAGCACCCGCGGTACGGGTTGACCGTCCAGCTGAACGGCACCGCGGACGAGCCGGGCACCTTGTTCAGCACCGAGCGCGCGTGCACCTCGTGGAACGTCACACCGGCGAACTCGGGTGAAGTCACCGAGCGCACCAACCCGGCCAGCCCGGGAATCGCCTGTTCACCCTCGCCACCGATCCGCTGCCTGTCCCACCGCACACCGAGAGTCGAACACACGTTCGAACTCCTGTCAAACGTCGTGCCCAGCGGGAAAAGCCGATCGCCACGAAGCGCCCGGTTGCCTAGGTTGAACCGCGTGCCGGACCCGATCTTCGCCCACCCCCGCCTCGCGCCGATCTACGACGCCTTCGACGGGGAGCGCGACGACCTGACCACCTACCTCGACATCGCCGACGAGTTAGGCGCGTCGCACGTACTCGACCTCGGCTGCGGCACCGGATCGCTGGCGGTCCTGCTGGTTGAACGCGGGTTCGCGGTCACCGGGGTCGATCCGGCCGAAGCCTCACTCGAAGTCGCGCGCGCCAAGGATCCCGACGGCAAGGTCACCTGGCTCCACGGCGACGCCGGCGCGTTGCCCGCGCTCGACGCCGACCTGGCGGTGATGACCGCGAACGTGGCGCAGGTCTTCCTCACCGACGACGACTGGGCACGGACGTTGCGCGGCATCCACGCCGCGCTCCGCCCGGGCGGTCACCTCGCGTTCGAAACCAGGAGGCCCGCACGGAAGGCATGGCAGGACTGGGCCGCCGATCCGGCGCACGTCGTGCTCGACGTCGCCGGAGTGGGACCCGTGGAGCAATGGCGGGAGGTCACCTCGGTGGACCTTCCGCTCGTCTCCTTCCGCCACACCTACCGCTTCCACGCGGACGGCACGGTGCTCACCTCCGACTCGACCCTCCGGTTCCGCGACCGCGACGAGGTGGAATCCACCTTGGCCGCCAACGGTTTCCGCGTGCTGGAGGTACGAGACGCGCCCGACCGCCCCGGCCGCGAGTTCGTCTTCTTCGCCGAACGCACGACCTGAGCGTCAGAGGAGTTCGAAGCGCCAGTCGTTGCACTGCATCCAGTGCCCCGGCGGGTGTTCGAACTCGCACGGCGCGACGAAGGTGAAGCCCGCTTTCCGGCACAGCGCGTTGGATGGCGCGTTGTGCACCGACGGATAGGCGTGCACCTCGGCGAACCGCGCTTCTTCTCGCGCGCTCGCCAGTGCCAGCCGTACCGCCCGCACCGCGACGCCCTTGCCCCGGAACTCCGGAAACACTCCCCAGCCGGTTTCGTACACCTCCTTTCCCAGCCAGGTTCGCTTCCAGTAGCCCACGGTGCCCGCCAGTTCGCCGTCGAACCGGATCCGGAACATGCGGTCCACCGAATCGGGACGCGCGGTGTCCAGATAGCGCCGCTGCCGATCGAGCAGCTTCTCCTCCGTTTCCGGACCGCCCGTGTGCGCGGTCATTTCCGGCGTGTTGGCCCGCCGGAGCAGCCACAGATCATCGGCCGTCCACGGCTCGATACGCACTTTCGGCTCCGGGCGCAGCAAATCGCGCAACAGCGCCAGCTCCCGTCGCCATGGTCCAGCGGCCTCGCCCTCCTCCCACAGTTCGGCCAGTTCGGACTCCGGTCCGCCCACCCGCGCGAGTGCGCGCGCGGCGATTTCCCGGTACTGCTCGCTCAGTGGTGGCACCGGAAGTTCCGGTCCGCCACGCATGTCCACGGCTGCTCCACCCGGCTGCCCGGCAGCGACCAACGCTGCCGCCGCGACCGCTCGTTGCCCGGTGCCCGAGTCCAGCCATCCGGTCGAATCCGCCGCGCTCGCCACCGCTCGACGGATCACCTCCGGCCGGAACTCCTCGTCCACTTCGTCCAGCTCGGCGGCGAATGTGCGCGCCGCGTCGCTGTCGAAGGGCCCGGTGTCCCAGGTACCCATGCCAGGCAGACTCGCACGCGGCACCGACAGTTTCAGCGCAGTGCCGAGCCGGCGGTCGGGTGCAGCACCAGCGTCCGGGGTTCCGCGGCCAGCGTGTCGCCGAAATCGACCCGTTCCCGCCAGGCCTGTTTCCTGGCCGATTCCTCGTCGGCGAAGCGGGAGATCCAGGCGAAGACCGACTCCCCCTCGCGCACCGGCAGCCGTGGGAAGTTGTTCTCCACGGCCAGGGTTTCGAGCTGCGCGAGCGGCGGCTGGTCCAACTGGCGCGACACGGATTCCGCGAAGAAAGAGCCGAAGCCGGGCGAGACCACCGCGCAGATCGTGGCGGTGTAGACCCCGGTCGACGCGGTGGCGACCGGCGCGAATCCGGCGTCCGGTCCGGCCGGTCGCAGCAGCAGGACGTTGTCGGAGTCGAGCATGGTCGCGTTCGCGGCCGGGCCGTGCTCGGCCCAGACCGGGCCGCCATAGAAGGCCGCCAGCGAGGCGGCCCGCGTCGGCAGGTCCGCGAATCCCCGCAGCCAGACGAAGCGGTCCGGATCGTCCGCGTCGCGGAACTGGCCGAGCACCCGCATCCCGCACGCCTCCTGGCCGGTGACGAACTCGCGGTCGAACAGTTCGACCAGTTCGTCACGGCGACCGGGGCGCAGCGTGTACTGCCGCAGTTCGAGCACAGGAAGGTTCATGGCGCGCAGGTTAGAAGCGGGTCACTGACACCCGCTGTCAGTGACCCGCGCTCAACCGAGCGGCGGCAGCAGGTCGGCGAACTCGGCCAGGAACCGGTCGACCATCCGGATCTCCTCCGCGTCCAGCACGTGCCCCGGTTCGCGGCAGTGCGCGCTGGCGAACAGCCCCCGGCGCACCGAGATCAGCTTCTCCGCGGCCACGATCAGCTCGGTGTCGAGCATCCAGTAGGAGATGTAGGGCAGCAGCCGCCGGTACAGCTCCATGCCGCCGGCCTCGTCGCCCTCGCTGAACCGTCGCCACAGTTCGACGTAGACCTCGGTGAACGAGCACCCCGGCTGCGTGCCCACCGCACCCCGGCGGAACGCGTCCGGCAGCTGGACCCCCGCGTAGCCCTCGACGGCGGGCAGCGGCGGGTCGGCGGCGGCGAGTTCCGCGATCAGCGCGCCCGGTGGGCTCGACTCGACCTTCACCAGCGCCAGGTTCGGGTGCTCACGAGCGATTTCCGACAGCGTGGCGCCGTCGAGGCTGGTGCCGGTCTCGGTGGGCGCGTACTGCAGCACCACCGGCGTCGGCGCGACCGCGGCGAGCACGGCCCGCACGTGCGACACGATCGACCGGCGCGACGGGGCCAGGAAGTGGGGCGGCAGCAGGTTGATCAGGTCGGCCCCGGCGGCGACCGCGGCGACCGCGCGCCGCACCGCCAGCCGCGTGGCGTGGTCCTGCACGGCGATGATCGCCGACACCTCGGGCCGGGTGGCGGTCTCCTCCAGCAGGATCCCGGTGAGCAGCTCGCGCTCCCACTCCCCCAGCTTGTGGAACTCCGAGGCGAACCCGGGGAACATCACGCTGCCCACCCCGGTCCCCAGCACGTACCGCACCACGCGCCGGAACCCCGGCACGTCCAGGTCGCCGTTGTCGGCGAACGGCACCTCCAGCACCGGCGACACCCCGCGCACCGGCGGCCGCAGCAAGTCGTCCTCCTCGGCCCGCACCTCCGCGATGGTCATCCGCGCTCACCCTCTCCCCGTCGACCCGGACCCGCCCAGCAAACCGCTCACCGTCCCGGAGAGCACGGCGGCGCGCTCCGGTTCCGCGATCGTCCAGTCCCGCACCCGGCGCAGCTCCGCGGCGGGCACGGTGTACGGCGCGTCGGTGCTGAACACCACGCGCGAGGTGCCGATCTCCGGGTCCCGTGCGAACTCGCTGAGCACGGTGTCCCACGGCGCGTAGGCCGTGTCGGAGTACAGGTTCGGCGCCTGCCGCAGGGCGGGTGCCGCGTCGATCCAGAAGTCGGTCGCACCACTTCGACCCATCAGGAAGGCCACGCCGGGATGGCGCAGGGCCAGGAGCGCGAGCGGCAGCGGTACCGCGCTCGGCGGGGTGCCCGTCCGCACGTAGGCGAACCAGCCGCGGTCCGCGGCGAATTCGAGCAGCGGGTCCACGAGTCCGTCGAGCAGGTCGAACCCCTGCAACACGGAGTCGACCGCCAGCGCGACCGCGCCCTGCTCCGCCGCACGGGCCAGCTCGTCCAGTGCCGCGCGACCGCGCCACGGGTTCGCCACCGCGTACGCGAGCAACCGGCCGCCGGAGGCCTCGGCCGCCGCGGCGGTCAGCTCGTTGCCCTCGCGGTTGTCGACCGCGATGCACCGCTCGCCCGGTGAGATCAGCGCCTTGTCGATACCGAGCCGGTCCATCGTGGCCAGCAGTTCCTCGGGCGCCAGCTCGACCTCGCGACCGTCGCCGATGCGCACGTGCGCGTCCACGACCGCGCTCATCGGTCCAGCCCCAGCGCGCCCAGTGCGTCGGCGTGGATGATCTCCTCGACCTTCTCCAGCGGTACGCGCGGCAACGCCGTTCCGTCCAGGATGTCGTTCACGCGGCGGATGCCCGCCATCGCCTCGGCTGTGCCCGCGATCGGGAAGTCGCTCCCCAGCAGCAACTTCCCCAGGCAGCCCCACTCGTGCGCGGCGAGCAGCGACTGGTAGCAGACCCACGGGCGCAGGTAGATCGACGACACGTCGGCGTACACGTGTGGGTGCTTGCGGATGGTCACCACCGTGTCGGTGCCCCACGGGTGGCCCATGTGCGCCAGCACCATCCGCAGCTCCGGGAACCGCAGCGCGACCTCGTCGAAGGCCAGCGGGTGCGTGTAGCGCAGCGGGGCGTGCCGCATCGGCGAGGCGCCGGCGTGGAACAGGATGGGCAGCTGCTCCTTCTCGCAGTAGGCGTAGAAGGCCAGCGCCCGCTCGCCCAGCGGGTCGAAGTCCTGGTAGTTCGGGCCGAGCTTGACCCCGCGCAGGCCCAGCTCGCGGCAGCGTTCGGTCTCGTCGAAGACGTGGTCCCACAGCGGGTTCACCGAGAGGAAGCCGATCCGCCGGGCGGGGTCGGCGGCGGCGAACTCGGCGGTGGCGTCGTTCGTGCGCTCCGGTGCGTACGGCAGGCCGGTCATCGGCTCGGGGTCGTCCACGGCGATGTTGAACACGATGGTCACGTCGGCGGCGGCCATCTCGCGGTCGTAGTCGGCCCAGGAGTTGGTCGTGCTCACGTCGCGGTCGGTGCGCCAGTTCGAGTACACGCGGCGCTCGTCCGGCGGCACGGGCTCGCGGTGCGTCGGCGTGTGCGAGTGCACGTCGACGATCACCGGAACCGCCGCCGCAGGTCGTCGCGGGGCACCACGCCGAGGCCGTGGCCGTCGGTGAGCCGCACCCGTTTGCCGTTGCTGTCCAGCGGGTCTTCCAGGATGTCCTCGGCGTAGTAGTGCGCGCCGATGATGTCCGAGGGCAGGAGCTCGCTGAGCGCGGGCAGCGCGCACGCCACGTGCAGCTGGGCCGCCGCGCCGATGCCGAGTTCGCCGTTGGAGCCGATCAGCGTGTCCAAGCCGAAGGTCTCCGCGACGCGACCCTGGACCACGGCCTTCGCCGGGCCGCCCGACTTGCCGAGGTAAATGCCGATCACGTCGGCCGCAGACGCGCGGATCACCCTGGCCAGGTCGTCCGCGCCGAACACGGACTCGTCGGCGACCACCGGCAGGCCCAGCGATCGCACCGCCGCCATGCCCTCCAGGTCCGACGGTTTCACCGGCTGCTCGACGAACGCGGGCCCGAAGGTGCTCAGCCGCCGGACCGCTTCACGGGCCTCGGCGCGGCTCCAGCCGCCGTTCGCGTCGACCCCGATGAACGCGCCGAGCCCGGCCAGCTCGCGCACGCGGGCCACCCTGGTCAGGTCGCCGTCGATGCCGAGGCCCACCTTGACCTTGAACGAGGTGAACCCGGCCGACACGGCCGCGTGGTACGCCTTCTCCAGCACCTCGCCGTCGCCCGAGAGCGACAGCTTGATCGGCACCTCGTCGCGGTACGGCCCGCCGAGCGCGGTGGCCAGCGGCATGCCGAGGGTGCGGGCGTAGGCGTCCCACAGCGCGGTCGACACCCCCGCCTTGGTGAACGGGTTCGCCGCGAGCACCCGGTCCATGATCGCTTCGAGCGCGCCGGGCGGGGCCAGCTTGCGGCCGAGCAGTGCGGTGGTCAGCACGTTGCGCACGAAGTGCTCGGCGCTGGCCGCGTCCTCCCCGCTCCACAACGGCGTCGCGCTGACCTCGCCGTAGCCCTCCACGCCCTCGGTGGTGACCACGCGGATCAGCAGGAAGTCCGAGCGGTCGTGGCTGCCCTTCGCGCCGTGCACCACCAGCGCGGGATGGGCGGGCAGGCTGACCGGCAGCGTGTGCACCGCCGCGATCCTCGCGGTGAGCACGCTCATCCGAGCCACCCGCCGAGCAGCCGCCGGGGATTGGTCACCAGCATCTCCTCCCGCTGCTTCGCGGTGACGCCCCAGCCGTCGATCTCGGCGATCCTGGCCACCGCGTAGTCCTGGCTCGCCCGGTCGGACAGCCCGGCGTCGGTGCCGAAGAGCACCTTGCCCGCCGGCGCGTGGGCGAGGATGTGACGGGCCGCGTACGGCGGCGTCCCGCACAGGCAAAGGTAGAGGTTCGGGGTCACGATGGTGGCGGCGAGCGCCTCGCGCCAGCAATCGTGCAGGCCACCGTGCCCGAGCACCACCGGGATGCCGGGGTGGCGGCGGGCCAGCGCGGCGATCTGGCCGGGCATCGAGTACGGCGGGGAGCCGTCGTGCGAGAGCAGGATGCCGCCCGCCGACTCGACCTCCTCGCAGATCTCGTCGAGCGCGGTTTCGTGCATGCTGAAGCCCTGCAGCCAGGGGTGCAGCTTCAGGCCGCCGAAGCCCAGTTCGGTGAAGCAGCGGCGCACCTCGTCGGCGGCGCCGGCGTGACGCGGGTTGACCGTGCCGAACGCGATCATCCGCTCCGGGTCGGCCGCGGTGAACCGGGCCAGCTCGTCGTTCGCCTCCGGGGTGGCGTTGAACAGGCCGTCGTGGGCGAGCACGACGGCGGCCTCGATGCCGGAGCCGTTGAGGAAGTCGAGGAACTCGCCGGGGCCGAATTCGGCGCCGCCGAGCCAGGTCGCCGCGTGCCAGGCGGGCGGATGGGTGTGGAAGTCGATCACGGCAGTTCCGCCAGCGCGATCAGCCGGTCGGCCAGCGCGGCCACGATCTCGTCCAGCCACTTGGCCCCGTTGTCGGCGTTGGCCAGTTCCGGGCGGTCGGTGTAGCCGTCGATGCGCAGCCAGTCGCCCTGGTTGTGCACGTCGACGCCGGGCAGCGAGGGTGTCTCGGGCAGTGCGGTGCGTTCGACCGGGCGCCGCGCCAGGTCCGGGTCGACGGCCAGCACGAGCGAGGTCTCGAACTCGCCGGCGTGCCCCGGAACCGGGAGCGCGGACCGGCCGGCCACCAGGTTCCAGTAGTGCACGGTCGACACCGACAGCCCGTAGCGCGCGGACGCGGCGGCGGCCGCGGCGTGGCAGACACCCTGGTTGCCGCCGTGCCCGTTGACCACGACCAGGCGGCGCCCGCCGCAGGTGGCCACCGAGCGGGCGAGATCGGTCAGCACCGCGACGGCGACCTCGGTGCTCAGCGACAGCGTGCCGCCGAAGGGCAGGTGGTGGTCGGAAGCGCCGAACGGCAGGCAGGGGGCGAGCACCAGGTCGCGCGGGGACGACCGGTCCGCCTCCTCGACCGCGCGCCGGGCGATGGTGGCGGCCATCAGCGCGTCGGTGCCGGTGGCCAGGTGCGGGCCGTGCTGCTCGGTCGCGCCGAACGGCAGCACCACGAGTGCTTCGGGCAGCACCGCGCCGAGTTCGGCGCGGGTGCGGTCGTCCCAGTTGAACACGGTCATGCCAGGCTCCAAGCCGCGAGCACGGCGACCCGCTCGCTGATCTCCAGTGCGGCCAGCCCGTCGGCCAGGCCGGGGGACGGGACGGCCCGCGCGCCGGTGACCAGCTCGGTGAACCGGTCCAGCTGCAGGTCGAAGCACCGGGTGGTGCGGTCGTCGTCGAAGGCCACGCGTTCCACCCCGGCGGCGGTGGTCAGCCGCAGGTCGAAGGTGAAGCCGTCGAGTTCGGCGTGCCCGCGGTCGCCGATGAAGCTGATCTCGCAGCGCGGCTGCGCGTCGGTCAGCCAGCCGAACTCGGCGAGCACGGTGACGCCGCCGGGATAGGTCAGGCGCGCCCCGCAGAGGTTCGCGGCGGGCAGGTCCGGGCGGGTGGACACCGCCCAGGAGTCCTCCAGGCGCTCGGGCGGACCGCCGAAGAGCGTGGCGAACCAGTCGAACACGTGCGCTCCCTCGTGGACCACGGGCATTCCGTGGGCCAGTGTGGCCTCGATCCGCCGCGCGTGCTCGGGCAAGGCCGGATCACGCCGTTCGTCGTAGATGTGCGCCCGGACCAGGATGCCGTCGCCGAGCCGGCCGCCGTCGATCCATTCGCGCAGCACCGCCAGTGCGGGGTCGTGCCGGTAGGTCAACCCCACCTGGACGCGTTTGCGCTGGCCGGCCGGCAGTTTCGCGAGTGGCGCGGCGGCCGACGACGACACCGCGATCGGCTTCTCGGCGAGCACGAACCGTCCGGTCGCGGCCACGCGACCGACCAGGCCGGGGGTGACCCAGGGCGGTGTCGCCAGCACGACCGCGTCGATCACCGGGTCGGCCAGCACGTCGGCGAGGGTTTCGAAGGCCGGTGCCGCGGTGTGCTCGGCGGCCAGCGCCCGGCGGGCGGGGTCCGGGTCGACCACGGCCGCCAGCCGGAGGCCCGGGTGGCGCAGCAACGCGGGCAGGTGGGCGCCGAGGCCGATCTCGCCGAGTCCAACCAGTGCGACCGACGGAACGTTCCGCGTGTTCATCGGGACACCTCCCCGGTGGCGAGCTCGGGGACCGCGTCGATCAGCGCGCGCGTGTACTCGTGCTTCGGGTCGCCGAACAGCTCCGCCCTGCTGCCCGTCTCGACGATGCGCCCGTGCCGCATCACCGCGAGCCTCGGCGCGACCTGCCGCACCACGGCGAGGTCGTGCGAGACGAACAGGTAGGTCAGGCCGAGTTCGCGTTGCAGGTCGCGGAGCAGGCTCAGGATCTGTGCCCGGATCACCACGTCGACCGCGGAGACCGCCTCGTCGAGCACCACGAACGACGGTTCCAGCGCGATCGCGCGGGCGATGTTGACCCGCTGGCACTGCCCGCCCGAGAGCTCACGCGGGTAGCGCCCGGCGAACGCGGCGGGCAGGCCGACGAGGTCGAGCAGCTCGGCCACCCGGCGATCGCAGTCCGCCTTCGACGCGCGCCGGTGCACCGCGAGCGGCAGCCCGACGATCTGCGCGACTGTCTTGCGGCGGTTCAGCGAACCGACCGGGTCCTGCGGCACGAGTTGCATGTCGCGGCGGCGCCGCCGCAGCTCGCCGCGCGAAAGCGAACCGAGCGCGACGCCCTCGTGCCGCACCTCGCCCGACGCCGGCCGGTCGAGCCCGAGCAACAGCCTCGTCAGTGTGGACTTGCCCGCGCCCGACTCCCCCACCAGCCCGAAGGTCTCCCCCCGGTGCACGGTCAGCGACACGTCGTCGACCGCGGGGGCGCCGGAACCGAAGCGCTGGACCAGGCGATCGGCCTCGACCAGGGGCGGTTCCGGCTTCGGTTCAGCCAGTTCGACCGGCGTCCGCAGAGTGACCACCGACCGCAGGAGGTCGCGGGTGTACTGGTGCGCCGGTTCAGCCAGCACGACCGGCAGCGCGCCCGACTCGACCACCCGGCCCTCGCGCATGACCTGGATGCGCGCGCAGAACTCCGAGGCGACCGCGAGGTCGTGCGTGATGAACAGGACGGCCATGCCGCGGCGCGTGGCCAGGTCGTCGAGCAGGGTCAGAATCCGGGCCTGGGTGGTGACGTCGAGCGCGGTGGTCGGCTCGTCGGCGATGAGCACCTCGGGTTCGCACGAGATCGCCATCGCGATCATCACCCGCTGCCGCATGCCGCCGGAGAATTCGTGCGGGTACTGGCGCACGCGCCGGGCGCCGTCGTCGATGCCGACCTCGCCGAGCAGGTCGATGGCGGCCACCCGCGCCTGGGCGGCGGTGACGTCGCGGTGCGCGCGGATCGCCTCGGCGATCTGGTCGCCGATCGTGCGCACCGGGTTCAAGCAGGACAACGGATCCTGGTAGATCATCGCGATGCCCCGGCCGCGGACCCGGTCCAGTTCGGGGTCGGTCGCGGTGACCAGGTCGCGCCCGTTGAACACGACCCGGCCGCCGGTGATCTCGGTCGGCGGCGGGTTCAACCGCAGCATCGACAGCGACGCGATCGTCTTCCCGCTCCCGGACTCGCCGACCAGCGCGAGCCGCTCCCCGGCGGCCAGTTCCAAGCTGAGGCCGTGCACCAGTGGCGGACCGTCCGGCAGGCCGATCGCCAGGTCCTCGACGGTGAGCACGCTCATCGCTCACCCCCGCCCGCCCGCAGCACCCGCTGCAACTGGTCGCCGAGCGCGTTGAGCGCGCCGATCGCCACGATGAGCACCAGCGCGGGCAGCAGCGGGTACCAGATCGACTCGAACAGCTTGTCGTACCCGGACTTCAGCAGCGTGCCCCACGACGCGTCCGGCGGCTGCACGCCGAGGCCGACGAAGCTCAGGGTGGCCTCCAGCATCAGCGCCGTGGCGAGGTTCAGCGACGCCTGCGCGAGCAGCGCGGGCCCCGCGTTCGGCAGCACCTCGGCGAACAGGGTGCGCGACCGCGGCACGCCGACCGCGTCGAGGCCGCGCACGTACTCCGACTCGAGTTCGGCGAGCACGGCCGAGCGCGCGATCCGCGCGGTCAGCGGGCTCATCAGCAACCCGGTCACGATGATCATGGACGGCGTCGCCGAGCCGAAGGCGGCGACGAAGACCAGCGCGAACAACACGATCGGGATGGCCAGCGCGGCCTCGGCCACGCGCATCAGGATCTCGTCCAACCAGTTCGACCCGGCCGCCGCGAGCAGGCCCCACGCCACCCCGATCACCATCGCCACCAGCGTCGCCCCGGCGGCGAAACCCAGCGACAGCTGTCCGGCGTGCGCGACTCGCGACAGCAGATCGCGCCCGAGTTCGTCGGTGCCGAACAGGTGCGGCCAGCCCGGCGCGGCGAAGCGGTTGCGCGCGTTGATCGCCGCCGGGTCCGGCAGCACCCACGGGGCGAGCAGCGACAGCAGCACGAACGCACCGAGTACAGCCAGCGCGACAACCGCGGCGGGCCGCGCGAGCAGGCGGCGCACCGGGGGCTTCGCGGGCGCGGTCACCGTCGCACCCGCCCGACGCGCAGGCGCGGATCGAGCACGCCATACAGCAGGTCGACCGCGAGGTTGACCACCACGAAGGCCGCGGCCAGCAGCAGCACCGTGCCCTGGATGACCGCGTAGTCCCGTTTGAACACCGAGTCCACGATCAGCGAGCCGAGGCCCGGCCAGCCGAACACGTACTCGACCACCACCGCGCCCGAGAGCACGCCCCCGACGGTCACGCCGAGCGAGGTCAGCGCGGGCAGCATCGCGTTGGGCAGCACGTGCCGCAGCACCACCGCCCGGCGGCCGATGCCCTTGCCGGTGGCGGTGCGCACGTGCGCCGTGCTCTCCACTTCGGACAGCGCGGCGCGCAGGTGCCGGATCAGCGGGGCGGACAGGCAGATCCCCAGGGTCAGCGCGGGCAGCACGAGCGTGCGCAGGTTGCCCGCCGGGTCCTCGGTCAGCGGCACGTACCCCTGCTGCGGCAGTACTCCCAGTTTGACGCTGAAGATCGCCAGCAGCACGATGCCGAACACGAACGGCGGCGCCGCCATGCCCGCCACGGTGTACGCGCCGACCAGCCTGCCGGGCCAGCGGCTGCGCACCACGGTCGGCAGCACCGCGAGCACGACGGCCAGTAGCACGGCCAGCACCAGCCCCGCCGCCGACAGCTCCAGCGTCGGCCCCAGCCGCTGGCCGATGAGCACCGTGACGTCGAACTGGCTGAAGTACGACCGGCCCAGCTCGCCGCCGAAGATGCCGGTGATCCACACCCAGTACTGGACCGGGATCGGGTCGTTCAGGCCGAGTTCCTCGCGCAGCGCGGCGAGCGCGGCCGGGTCGATGTTCTGCGCCGCGCCGACGCGCGCCACCGTCGGATCACCCGGGAGCAGCCGCAGCACCACGAAGATCAGCACCGAGACCCCGAGCAGCATCAGCGCGCTGACCGCGAGCCGCCGCAGCAGATAACCGGCCATGCCCGGCCCCCGTTCTAGGCCGCGAACCCGGCTTCCTCCAGGTGCAGCGTCCCCTCGGCCTGCACCCACAGCCCGCGGAGCTCGGGCTGCGCCACCGACAGGAAGGCCGTCGAGCCGATGAAGATCACCGGGTTCTCGCGGTTCAGCACGCGCTGCGCGGTTTTGAACGCCGCGTCGCGCTCGGGGCCCTCGCCCGCCGACTCGATGGTGGCGATGGCGTCGTTGTACTCGGCGGGCGCCGCCCAGTTGCACTCGCAGGTGCCCTTGGTGCCCTCGAACCAGGCCAGCGGGTAGCTGTCCGGCGGCGGGGTGAACGACAGGTAGTTGGCGGCGAGCAGGTTCGGGTAGCTCTTGCCCTTCGGGTAGAACTTCGCCGACCAGGTGCTCACCTCGTTGGTCTGGATTTCCAGGGTGATGCCGATCTTCGCCAGGTCCTGCTGCAGGATCTGGCCGATCGTGGTCCATTCCTGGTAGTTGCCCGCGACCGCCCAGAAGGTCAGCGTCGCGCCCTCGGTGATGCCGGCCTCGGCGAACAGGCGCTTGGCACGTTCGAGGTCGAACCCGTGCGACGGCACCGTCGGGTCGTAGAACCGGTTCTTCGGGTTCACCGGGGCGTTCCTCGGTGTCGGCACGCCGTATCCGGCGTACGCGGCGGCCATCATCTCGGTGCGGTTCGCCGCGTACGACAGGGCTTCGCGCGCCTTGGGGTTGTTGAACGGCGCCGCGCTGGTGTCGAGTTCCCAGACCACGAACCCGGCGGGCTCGGCGGCGGTGAGCAGTTGCCTGCCGTCGGTGGCCAGCCCGGCCGCGCTGTCCGGGGCGACGCTCCACAGCACGTGGACCTGGCCCGCCCGCAGCGCCGCGTTCGCCGCGGTCGCGTCGGCGTACCGCACGATCCGGATCGCGTCGAGGTTCGGGCGCGGGCCCCAGTAGCCGTCGTGTCGCACCAGTTCGACCGTCTGGTCCGGGACGAACGACTTGAGCTTGTACGGCCCGGTGCCGTTGGCCGAGCGGTCGATGTTGGCCAGGTCGTCCACGTCGGTCATCCGCACGTCGATCACGTCGACCGGCAGCTCCGGGTTCGGCGAGTCGAGCGTGAGCACGAGCGTGGTGTCGTCCACCGCGGTCACCGCGTCGATCATGTCGATCTTCGCGGCGACCTGGGCAGGAACCGCGGGGTCGAGCACGCGGTCGAAGTTCTTCTTGGCCTCGGCGGCGGTGAACGCCTTGCCGTTGTGGTACTTCACGCCCGGGCGCAGTTTGAAGGTCCACGTCCGGTAGTCCGGGGTGAACTGCCACGACTCGGCCAGGTCGGGTTTCGCGGTGTTTTCCGGGGTCCAGGTGGTCAGCCCGCTCCACAGCAGCGTCTGGAGCTGGGTCTGCGCGCCGCTGGCGATGGTGTTCGGGTCGAGCTGGGAGACCCCGGCGATCTGGCCGTAGACCAGCGTGCCGCCCGGCGCGATCGGGCCCTTGCCGCTGTCGGCGGTGGGCTGCGGCTGGTCGGGCGCGCCTTCGCCCGCGTTGGAACAGGCCGAAGTCAGCAGGAGCAGCGCCAGCGCGGCGGCCCCCCAATTCTGCGCACGCCCCACGCCCGCCTCCAGTGTCCCTCGCCCCTGCCCACCGTTGGTCCCGCGAGGAAACCTCTGAAATTCGCTATTTCGAAGATAGCTTCCCCGATTCGAAGATGCTAAGTCTCCGGTCATCCCCGGCGCAAGGACCTGACCTAGAACCCGAGTTTCGCGGAAACCTCTTTCGCTTGCCGCACAACGAGTTCGATCGCGACGTCGAGTTTGGCGCCGATCAGGTCCCTGGCGAATCCGGTCACGCCGAGCGAACCGGCGATTCGGCCATCCGAGTGGAACACCGGGGCGGCGATGCACGCGATGTCCGGTTCCTCCTCCTCGTCCTCCACCGCGAACCCGGCCTGGCGCACCGTGGCCAGTTGCGCCAGGAAGACCCGGGCGGACGGTTTCTTCGCCTTCGGGCCGCGCCCGGCGACCAGGTGTGACAGCAACGGGTCAAGCTGCTCGTCTGGCAGGTAGGCGGCGATGGCGCGGCCGAGCGCGGTGAGGTTGAACGGCGCGACCTTGCCGGGATAGGTGTCGAACTGGATGAACCCCGGGGTCGCGGCCTTGGCCACGTAGACCACCGACGCACCGTCGAGCACGCCGACGTGCGCGGGCATGCCCAGCTCGTCGGCCAGGTCGCGCAGTTCGGGCTGGGCGACCTCGGCCAGGTCGTCCTGCTTGATCAACGGGGCGGCGAGGTCGTAGAGGCGGAGCGTGACCCGCCAGAAGTGGCTGCGCCCGACCACCCGGCGCGCGGCGTACCCGCGCTGTTCGAGGGTGTAGACGATGGCCGCGCAGGTGGCCAGCGGGATGCCGGTCGCCCTGGCGAGCGCGGTGAGGGTGAGGCCGTCTTCGGCGGCGACCAGTGTCTCCAGCACGGTCAGCGTGCGGCTGACCGCGGGCGAGGCGGGCCGCGGTTCGGGTGACTTCTCCTCCGCCGCCACGACCTCCCCTTCTTCGGCCTTTCGGGCCTATTTTCGGAATACGGATAATACCAGCGCGCGGGGGCCGTGCCTGCCGGCGTTACGCCGGTTGGGGCAGGATGTCGCCGTGCCCCGCGATTCGCCCCGCCGCCGGTTCGACGGTGACGACACCCCGACCGGCCCGATCCGCCGGATCACGAGCGACGACCTGGCCGGCTCAGCCACCTCTGACGGCCCGGCGCGCCCGACCCGGCGCGGTTCACTCGGTCGAACCGGTCAGTCCGAGCGGCGCGGTCAGACTGAGCGCACTGTGGCCCGGCGCCCACCGCACGACGCGGGGTCGCGGGGCGAGACCCGGCAAGCGCGGCGCGAACGCCTCGAAGCCGCCGAGCGGGAGCGAAGCCGAGACCAGGAACGAGGCCGAGGAGCCGACCGAGAACGAGAGGCCGAGCGGAGCGCCCCGCCGGCACGGCGGCGACGTGTCGAACCAGGTGAACCGGCCGAACGAGACGAGCCAGCGAAGGCACGAGCGGAAGAGCCGGTCGTACCGGTTGGACACGGACACGGCCATGGGCACGGACCCGCCACCCCCGCCTCCGCGCGGGTCAAGAAGCTGCTGATCATCCTGCTCGCCCCGCTCGCGCTGGCCACCGTCGTCGGCGTGGCGCTGCTCTACCCGTGGGGCCAGCCCGACCCGCAACCCGCCATCCTGGTCGGCACGCCGGTGCACGGCGACGTCACCGCCACCGCGACCGGGCCCTGCCTGTCCCCCGGTGATGTCCAAGTGGGTGCACCGGTCGAGGGCGCGCAGCAGTGCCTCACCGTGGACGTGGTGCTCAGCGACGGCGTCGCCGCCGGGCAGACCCTCCGCAAGATCGTGCCGCTCGAACCGAGCACGCCGCGGTTCGCCGCCGGGGACGCGGTGGTGCTGTCGTTCGCCGGGGACGACGCGCGCAACCCCGACTCGTACCAGCTCGTCGACTTCCAGCGCGGATTGCCGCTGGCCGCGCTGGCGGCGCTGTTCGCGATCGCGGTCGTCGTGCTCGGACGGTGGAGCGGGCTCGCCGCGCTCGGTGCGCTCGTGCTCAGCTTCGGGGTGCTGGTGCTGTTCGTACTGCCCGCCATCCTGGCCGGGGAGAACCCGCTGATGGTGGCGATCTGCGGCGCCGGGCTGATCATGTTCATCGCGTTGTACCTGACGCACGGGCTCTCCGCGAGAACCTCGGTCGCCGTGCTCGGCACGCTGGTCAGCCTCGCGCTGATCGGCGGCATCTCGGCAATGTTCTCCGCCGCGGCTTCACTGACCGGCCTCGACGACGACACGTCCTCCTTGATCGCCGCGCTCGGGCACGGCATCGACGCGCGCGGGCTGCTGCTCGCCGGCGTGGTGATCGGCGCGCTCGGTGTGCTCGACGACGTCACGGTCACCCAGACGAGCGCGGTCTGGGAGCTGCGGCGTGCGAACCCCGGGCTCGGGTGGCGCGAGTTGTACGCGGCGGGCGTGCGGATCGGCCGCGACCACGTGGGGTCGGCGGTCAACACGCTGGTCATGGCCTACGCGGGCGCGGCGCTGCCGGTGCTGCTGGTGTCGTCGCTGTCCGGGGTCGGGCTCGGGTCGATCCTCGGGTCGCAGGACATCGCGCAGGAGATCGTGCGGACGCTCGCGGGCAGCATCGGCATCGTGGCCGCCGTGCCGGTGACCACCGTGCTGGCCGCGTTGATCGCGAGCCGCGAACCCGTCAGTCCAGGCTAGCGACGAAGCGGCTGACCGCCTCCATGGTGAACCGTTGCGCCAGCTTGCCCGACGGCGCCGCGGAGGCGAGGCGGTAGAGCGGCCGGTCCGGTGCGGCGTCGCCGCGCGCCTCGGCCCGCAGCTGCGCGACGAGCAACTGGGAGAACACCATGCCGTTGGCCTCGAAGTTGTTGGCCAGCGCGTCGGCGAGCTTGCGCAGCGCGAGGATCTCCAGCTCGCGGCCACCGGTCCCGGCGTAGACGGCCAGATCGATCTTCACCGTCTTGCGCCGGTTGCCCGCGTTGACCAGCAGGCCGACCGAGCGCGTGCCCCGCACGTCGGTGACCAGCAGGTCGAGCCGCTCGGCCTGGGTCAGGTCGATCTCGCGGACCCGCCAGGTGCGCACGTACAACTTGTTCGACTCGAGCCACACGCGGCGCCGCAGGTTGAACGCGACGAGGTAGAGCAGCGGCAGCGCGACCACCGCGGCGGCCACCAGGCCGGCGACCTGCCCGCCGATCAGGCCCCCGATGCCGCCGAACGCCGCGGCGAAGATCGCCACCCCGACCAGGCCCGAGCAACCGCGGCGCCGCCGCAGCTTCGGGTCCTCGGAGGTGAGCATGATCCGGCCGACCGGCTTGGGCCGCGCCGGTTCCGGCTCGATCTGCTCCGGCTCAGCCATGCGTCACCTTCAGGGCGGTCAGGAACGGGTTGGCCTGGCGTTCCCTGCCGATCGTGCTGGTGCCGCCGTGGCCGGGCAGCACCACCGTCCGGTCGTCCAGGGTGAGCAGCCGGTCGGCCAGGGACTGCTCGAGCTGCGACACGCTGCCTCCCGGCAGGTCGGTCCGTCCGATGGAACCGGCGAACAGAGTGTCCCCGGTGAACGCCAGCTCGCCGAGGCGGAAGATCGCCGAACCCGGAGTATGCCCTGGGGTGTGCGCCACGGTGATCGTCAGCCCCGCGATCTCCAGGTCCCCGTCGGTGAGGTCGACGAGTTCAACCGGTTCGACCGGGCGGACCGCGTCGCCGAGGGCGGCGAGCAGTTGCGGGCTCGCGCCGGAGGCCGGGTCGGTGAGCAGGCCGCGGTCCTCCGGGCGGAGGTGCACCGGGAGGCCGAACGCGGCGGCGTCGGCCACGTGGTCGAAGTGACCGTGCGTGGCCAGTACGGCGACCGGGGTCAGCCGGTGCTCGTCGAGCGCGGCGGCGACCTTCGGCGCGGCTTCCTGCCCGGGGTCGATGATCACGCACTCGGTCCCCGCGTCGCGGGCGACCAGGTAACAGTTGGCGGCGAAGGCCCCGCTGGGGAACCCGACGACGAGCAAGAACCGCACCTCCGAGCGCGCGAAACGACCCACTCCACCCGTCCGGATGAACCGGCCGCGCCAGCCTAGCGGCCCCTCTACAGGGTTCTCACAGGCTGTGCCAATAGACTGCCGCCACGCAGGACACCGACGTGTGACACCGATTGGAAGCGGGAGGGCAGGTGGCGACCAACCAGCAACGCCGCGAAGCCGCCAAGCGCAAGCTCGAGCGGCAGCTGACTCGACGGGCGGAGCGGGCGAAACGACGCAGGATCATCGGCGTCGGCGTGACGATCGTCGTGGTGGGGCTAGTCGCCGGGCTGGTCGTGTTCCTGGTGACCCGGGACCGCGAGGACGTCGCGTCGCCGGAGGCCTCGGACACCCCGCCGACCCCGGCCCCGATCCAGATCCCGACCGAGCGGGCGCCGGAGCCGAAGCGACCGCAGGCGCTGGCGGACCCGGTCTCCTGCGAGTACCCGGCCGAGGAGGGCAAGCCGTCGGCCAAGCCGGTGAACGCGCCCGCCGCCGGGCAGGTGCCGTCGAACGGCACGGTCAACGTGATGATGAAGTCCACCGCGGGCGACATCCCGCTCACGCTGAACAAGGCGCTCGCGCCGTGCACCGTGAACAGCTTCGTCAGCCTGATCAACCAGGGCTACTACGTCGACACCGAATGCCACCGGCTCGGCACCGAGGGCCTGCAGATGCTGCAGTGCGGTGACCCGCAGGCGACCGGCATGGGCGGCCCGGGCTACACCTTCGACGACGAGGTGTTCCCCGAGCTGAGCTACGGCCGCGGCATCCTGGCCATGGCGAACGCGGGCAAGGACCCGGCCACCGGCAAGGGCACCAACGGGAGTCAGTTCTTCATGGTCTACGGCGACGCGCAGTTGCCGCCGAACTACACCGTGTTCGGCACGATCGGCGACCCGGGCTTGGAGGTGCTGGACAAGGTGGCGCGCGACGGCATCGACCCCGAGTCGGCCGCGACCAGCCAGGACGGCACGGGCAAGCCGAAGACCCCGGTCAAGTTCACCGCCACGACGGTCGGCTGACGCACCGGTCGAACCAGCTGAACGGGGCGCTACCCAGGTGGGGTGGCGCCCCGTTTCGCGTGCTCAGGGCTTCATCGCGCGGCGGGGCCGCGTATCACGTGCGGCGGCGTCGCGCATCGCGTGCGGCGGGGCCGCACGTCGGCGGCCGGGATGCGGAGCGCGGGCGCACGGGCCGCGCGTCGCGGCAGCGGGCCGGGTGACGCATGGGCGGGGGTTGCGTGGTGCGACAGCGGGATTGAGTTGTGTCGCGTGGGTTGAACCGCGGTGGCCGCCTCGCGCGCGATCGCGGCGGGGGCTAGATAGCGCAGTCGCGAGTTGATTCGACATCGCGCGGGCTGGGTCGCGGTCGCGCGGGTTGAACCGTGGTCGCCTGGGTGAACCGCGGTCGCGTTGGGTCGTGGTCGCGCGAGTTGAACCGTGGTCGCGGCGAGGGTGGGCCGCGGCGGGGGTTTCGTGCGCGCGGCTCAGGCAGCGGGGCGGCACCGTGCCGTGAAAGTGGCGTTGGCGGCGGAATGTGCCGTGAAAGCCACATTCACCGCACCGCTCAGCGGGCGGTGAAGTTCGGCGGGCGCCGCGCGAGGAAGGCGGCGACGCCTTCCTGATAGTCCTCGCCGTGCAGGGCGTCCAGGCGGATGCGGTCGATTTCCGCGTCCGACTCCGACTGGCCGG
This sequence comes from Amycolatopsis sp. 195334CR, assembly GCF_017309385.1. Taxonomy (NCBI): domain Bacteria; kingdom Bacillati; phylum Actinomycetota; class Actinomycetes; order Pseudonocardiales; family Pseudonocardiaceae; genus Amycolatopsis; species Amycolatopsis sp. 195334CR. Next base: position 391,707 of record NZ_JAFJMJ010000003.1, read on the forward strand.
TGAGGATCTTTTCGATGATCCGGTTCATCCCCCGGATCGAGGTCTGCGAGCGCGAGCACAGCGTCCTGGTGAACTCGGTGACCGCGTCCTCCAGGGCCGCCTCCTCGTACACCTCGTTCAGCAGGCCGATCTCCCGCGCCCGCGCCGCGTCGATCAGGGAGCCGCTGAGCAGGAAGTACCTCGCGTGCGCCGGGCCGATCAGGTCGACCAGCTGCCGGGTGGACTGGAAGTCGTAGACGATGCCGAGTTTCGCCGGGGTGATGCCGAACCGTGAACCCGCGGCGGCGAAGCGGAAGTCACACGCCACCGAGATCTGGCACCCGCCGCCGATGCAGTTGCCGCGGATCAGCGCGACGGTCGGCTTCCGCAACCCCGCCAGGGCGCCGACCGCGGTTTCGATCGCCTTGTCGTACGTGGCCGCGGCCTCGGCGGTCGACCGCAGCGCACCGAACTCGCTGATGTCCGCACCCGCCGAGAAGTCCGCGCCGGCCCCGCTCAGCACCAGCACCTTCACCGCCGGGTCGCGGTCGACCCGCGCGACCGCGTCGGCGATCCCCGACCACATGCCGTGCGTGATCGCGTTCTTCTTCTCCGGCCTGGCGAAGGTCAGCCGCGCGACCTCGTCGTGCACGCTGAACTGGAGCCCGTCAGTCATGAACCGCACCTTACGCAGCGCGCGAGCGCGTCAGGAGGCCGACGTGACCCGGTACACGTCGTAGACGCCCTCCACGCTGCGCACCACCTTCAGCACGTGCCCCAGGTGCTTCGGGTCGCCCATCTCGAACGAGAACCGGCTCACCGCCACCCGGTCGCGCGAGGTGGTCACCGAGGCCGACAGGATGTTGACCTTCTCGTCGGCGAGCACCTTGGTGATGTCGGAGAGCAACCGGTGCCGGTCCAGCGCCTCGACCTGGATGGCGACCAGGAACACCGACGACTCCGACGGCGCCCACTCCACCTCGACCAGCCGCTCCGGCTGCGCCCGCAGGTCCTCCGCGTTGGTGCAGTCCGTCCGGTGCACGCTCACGCCACCACCACGCGTGACGAACCCGAGGATCTCGTCGCCCGGCACCGGCGTGCAGCAGCGTGCCAGCTTCGCCCAGATGTCGCTCGCGCCCTTGACGATCACGCCGACGTCGTTCGACCCGCGGCGGCGCGTCACGGTGGACGGCGTCGCCCGCTCGGCGAGCTCCTCCTCCGCCTCCTCGACCCCGCCGATCAGCGCGACCAGCCGCGACACCACGTGCTTGGCGCTGGTGTGCCCCTCGCCGACCGCGGCGTAGAGCGAGCTGATGTCGCCGTGGCGCAACTCGGTGGCCAGCGCGCCCATGGAGTCCGCCGAGACCAGCCGCTGCAACGGCAGCCCGACCTTGCGGACCTCCTTGGTGATCGCCTCCTTGCCCGCGTCGATCGCCTCGTCGCGGCGCTCCTTGGCGAACCACTGCCGGATCTTCGCCCGCGCCTTCGGCGAACCGGCGAAGCTCAGCCAGTCGCGGCTCGGCCCGGCGCCCTCGGCCTTCGAGGTGAAGATCTCGACGACCTCACCGTTCTCCAGCTTGCGCTCCAGCGCGACCAGCCTGCCGTTGACCCGCGCGCCGATGCAGCGGTGCCCGACCTCGGTGTGCACCGCGTAGGCGAAGTCCACCGGCGTCGAATCCACCGGCAGCGTGATCACGTCGCCCTTGGGCGTGAACACGAAGATCTCGCGCGCGGCCAGCTCGTAGCGCAGCGATTCGAGGAACTCGCCCGGGTCGGCGGCCTCCCGCTGCCAGTCGAGCAGCTGGCGCATCCACGCCATCTCGTCGACGTCGACCGCGTTGCCGCTGTGCGTGCCCTTGGTCTCCTTGTACCGCCAGTGCGCGGCGATGCCGTACTCGGCGGTCCGGTGCATCTCGTAGGTGCGGATCTGCACCTCGAGCGGTTTGCCGTCCGGCCCGATCACCGTGGTGTGCAGCGACTGGTACACGCCGAACCGCGGCTGCGCGATGTAGTCCTTGAACCGGCCGGGCATCGGCTGCCACAGCGCGTGCACCACGCCCATCGCGGCGTAGCAGTCGCGCACGTCCTCCACCAGGATCCGCACGCCGACCAGGTCGTGGATGTCGTCCAGGTCGCGGCCGCGGACGATCATCTTCTGGTGGATCGAGTAGTAGTGCTTCGGGCGGCCCTCGACCTTGGCGGTGATCCGCGACGCGTCCAGGTTCGTGGTCAGGTCGCCGATGACCCAGCGCAGGTAGGTGTCGCGCGAGGGCGCGCGATCGGCCACCAGGCGCACGATCTCGTCGTACTTCTTCGGCTGCAGGATGGCGAAGGCGAGGTCCTCCAGCTCCCACTTCACCGTGGCCATGCCCAGCCGGTGCGCCAGCGGGGCGAGCACCTCGAGGGTTTCCTTCGCCTTGCGGGCCTGCTTCTCCGGCGGCAGGAAGCGCATCGTGCGCATGTTGTGCAGCCGGTCGGCCAGCTTGATCACCAGCACGCGCGGGTCGCGGGCCATCGCGATGACCATCTTGCGGATGGTCTCCGCCTCGGCCGCGGTGCCCAGTTTGACCTTGTCCAGCTTGGTCACACCGTCGACCAGTTGGGCCACCTTGTCACCGAAGTCGGCAGAGAGCTGCTCCACCGGGTAGCCGGTGTCCTCGACCGTGTCGTGCAGCAGGCCGGCCACCAGCGTGGTGGTGTCCATGCCCAGCTCGGCCAGGATGGTGGCCACGGCCAGCGGGTGGGTGATGTACGGGTCGCCCGACTTGCGGCGCTGGTTGCGGTGCAGCTCCTCGGCCACGTCGTAGGCGCGCTGCAGCAGGGCCAGGTCGGCGCTCGGGTGCATCTCGCGGTGGACCGCGGCCAGCGGTTCGAGCACCTGCTTGACCGAGGCAGCCCGCTGGGCGGTGATGCGCCGGGCCAGGCGGGCGCGGACGCGGCGGGTGGCCGAGGGCGCCCGGCTGCTGCCGTTGCCGTTGCCGTTCGCCGGGGGGACGGGCGGGACCGGCACCGGACGGGACTTGCCGCCGTCCTTGGCAGGCGCCGCGGACTCGAGCTCTTGGCTCACCCGCACCTCCCGTCGTATCAGGTCATCCTCGTGCGTTCAGCGTAACGCGCGGAGGGGCGGCGGCGTTCCGTTGCCCCGCGGTCAGCAGGTGTGAAGAGTGTGCACCAGCCGCCCGGCCAGTGCGGCGCGACCGCCCAACCCGGCCAGCTCGGTCACCACGGAGACCCCGGTGACCACCGCGCCGACCTGCTCCAGCAGGCCGCACGCCGCCGCGACGGTGCCGCCGGTGGCGAGCACGTCGTCGATCACCGCGACGTGTTGACCTGGTTGGACCACGCCCGCCGGCAGCTCGAGGGTGGCCGTGCCGTACTCCAGCTCGTAGTCCGCGGTGGCCGCGACCTGCGGCAGTTTGCCCGGTTTGCGCACCATGACCACGCCCAGCCCGCTGATCTGGCCGAGCGCGGCGGCCAGCAGGAAGCCGCGCGCCTCCACCGCCGCCAGCAGCTCCACGTCCTGGTCGAGCGTGCCGGCCAGCGCGCTGGTCACCGTGGCGAACCCGTCCGCCGAGGCGAACAGCGGCGCGAAGTCCCGGAACAGGATCCCCGGCTTCGGGAAGTCCGGGACCTCGGCGATCAGCCCGAGCGCCTTGTCCAACTCCATGCTCTGCCCCTTTTACCGAAGCAGGGCACCACCCGCGGTGACCGCGGACGGTGCCCTGCTGCTGTCGAGATGCCTCAGCGCTTGCGCTTGCCCGACGGCTGCTGCTTGCCGGACGGGCGGCCACGCCGCGGCGTGGCCTTCTGGTGCCGCGCGGGCACGCTGGCCGCGGCCGCGTACGCGCGCTCCTTGCGCAGCTCGGCGTTGAGCTGGTCGTCGTCGCTCGCGTCGAACTCGTCGTCGTCCGGCGCGGCCTCGCGCTCGGCGGCCTTGCGGGCCAGGTTCTCCCGCCGGGCCTTGACCCGCTGCGCCTGCTGCTTGAACTTCGGGTCGCGCATCTTGAAGTCGACCAGCAGCGGGGTGGCCAGCGCGACCGAGGACAGCACGCCGGCCAGCATGCCGGTCAGCTGCACCAGCGCCAGGTCCTGCAGCGTGCCGGAGCCGAGCAGGATGTAGCCGATGATCAGCAGGCCGAGCACCGGCAGCAGGGCGATCACCGCGGTGTTGATCGAGCGCATCAGCGTCTGGTTCAGCGCCAGGTTGGCCGCCTCGCCGTAGGTGCGCCTGGTCAGCCCCAGCAGGCCGCGGGTGTTCTCCTTGACCTTGTCGAACACCACCACGGTGTCGTACAGGGAGAACCCGAGAATGGTCAGCAGGCCGATCACCGTGGCCGGGGTGACCTCGAAGCCGACCAGCGAGTAGATGCCCGCGGTCACCACGATGTCGTGGATCAGCGAGATCAGCGCCGCGACCGCCATCCAGCGTTCGAAGTAGATCGCCAGGAAGATGGTCACCAGCACCAGGAAGACCGCGAGCGCGATGAGCGCCTTCTCCGAGATCTCCCCGCCCCACGACGCGCTGACCGCGCTGTCGCTGATGGTCTGCTGGCTGGGCTGGCCGTTCGCGCCGAGCGGCTGGAAGGCGTTGAACAGCGCCTCCTTCACCTTGGCGACCTGACCGGCGTCCAGCGTGTCGGACCGGATCTGCACGGTCTGCGCCGCGCCGGTGCCGACCTTCTGCGCTTCGGCGGCCGGCTCACCGGCGGCCTCGGCGAAGACCTCCTTGGCGCGGTCCTCGTTCACCTCGCCGGTGGCCCCGGCGGCGGGCATCTGGATCTGGGTGCCGCCCTCGAAGTCGATGCCGAGGTTGAACCCCTTGATCCCGATGGAGCCCACGCAGACCAGCATCAGCAGGCCGAAGAACACGTACCAGTACTTGCGCGCGCCGACGATGTCGAACGCACCGGTGCCGACGTAGAGCCGGTGGAACACCGAGCCCTTCTTCTGCTTGGCGCCGGTGGTGGTGCCCTGGTCCTCGACGCCCACGTCAGGCCTCCTTCACGGTCGCGCCGGCGACCTTGGCTGTGCGGCGTTGTGAGCCGACTCGCTGCACCCCGCCGAGCCCGGAGATCTTCGGGCTCGACAGCGCCTTGGACTTCGACACCAGCGCCACCAGCGGGTGCGTCACCAGGAACACGACCACCAGGTCGAGCACGGTGGACATGCCCAGGGTGAAGGCGAACCCGCGCACCTCGCCGACGGCCAGCAGGTAGAGCACCGCGGCGGCGAGGAACATGACCGCGTCCGAGGCGAGGATCGTGCGCCGGCCGCGGACCCAGCCGCGCGGCACCGCCGAGCGGAACGAGCGGCCCTCGCGCATCTCGTCCTTCAACCGTTCGAAGAACACCACGAAGGAGTCCGCGGTGACACCGATGGCGATGATGAACCCGGCCACGCCCGCCAGGTCGAGGGTGAACCCGATCCACCGGCCGAGCAGGACCAGTACGCCGTAGACGATCACCGCGGACAACGCCAGCGACAGGATCGTCAGCACGCCGAGCAGGCGGTAGTAGAACAAGCAGTAGATGAACACCAGCGCCAGCCCGATGCCACCGGCGATCAGCCCGGCCTGCAGCGAGGCCAGCCCCAGCGTCGCGGACACCGTGGTGGCGTCGGAGGAGGCGAACGACAGCGGCAGCGAGCCGTACTTCAGCACGTCGGCCAGGTTCTTGGCCTCGGACTGGGTGAAGCCACCGGTGATCTGGGTGCGGCCGTCGAGGATCGGCACGGTGATGTTCGGCGCCGAGACCACCTGGGTGTCCAGCACGAACGCGGCCTGCTTGTTCACGTTGGCCGAGGTGAAGTCGCCCCAGACCTTGGTGCCGTCGGCCTTGAAGGTCAGGTCGACCACGTAGCCGCCGCGCTGGCTGTCGTACCCGGAGGCGGCGGTGTCGATCATCGTGCCGGGCAGGAACTCGGGCTCCAGCACGAACTTCTGGCTGCCGTCCTTGAGGCAGGCGACCAGCGGCAGGGTCGGGTCGTCGTTGCCGCGCAGCGGGTCGTTGGGCAGGCACTGGAACTGGGCCAGCGTCTCCTGCTGCAGCTGCTGCGCCGCGGCGGCCGCGGCCTGGTCGGCCGGGTTGGCGGGGACCAGCGCGGGGTTCTGCCGCACCGCCTTGGCGGCCTGGATCGCGGCGGCCTCGGCCTCCGGCGAACCGGGCGTGGGCGGCGCGGGCGGCTCCCCGCGAGGGCCGCGCCGGGCGCGGAACCGCCGGCGGGCGGCGCCGGGCTGACCGGCGGACGGGGTGCCGCTCGGCTGCTGGCCCTCGGCGGGCGGCTGCGAAGCCGGCGGCTGGGTCCCGGGCGGCGGCTGCTGCGGGGCCGGGGTGGCGGCCTGCACGTTGGCCACCTTGCGGAAGCCCAGCTTGGCCGTCTGACCCAGGTTCTTGGCCTGGTCGCCCTGCTCGCCCGGCACGGTGATGACGACGTTGTTGCCGTCGAGCACCACCTCGGTGCCGCTGACCCCGATCCCGTTGACGCGGGTCTCGATGATCGTCTTCGCCTGGTTGAGCGCTTCCTGCGACGGCTCGGCGCCGTCCAGCGTCCGGGCGGTCAGGGTCACCCGCGTGCCGCCCTGGAGATCGATGCCCAGCTTGGGGGTCGGCTTCCCGTCGCCGGTGAAGAACACCAGCGAGTACAGGCCGATGACGATCAGGACGAAGAACGCGAGATAGCGTCCCGGGCGGATCTGCCCGGCCGGTGGTGCCACGGTGCGTCGGTCTCCTCGAACTGGGGCCTTCCCGAATGGAACAGGGCCTGCCTGGCTGGAAAGTTGTCCGGGTAAGCCCGCGCGGACGCGGGCATACGCAGCACCGAGACACTACTCGGTGCTGCGTGAGCCCTGCGTTACCCCCTCATCGGCGCGTAGGCGCCGGGTCGCAGGGTGCTACTTCTTCCCGTGCTCGAGCGGCGGGGCGATCTGCGGCCCGGCCTTCTCGGCTTCCTTCTTCTCGTCCTCATCCGACTTCGCGGACTCTTCGATCCCGGTGGTCGACTCGATGATGGTGGCATCGGTCGCCGAGTCGGCGTCGTCGTCGGTGTCGTCTTCGACAACCGGCTCGACCTTCTCCCGGACGGCCTGGCGCAGCCAGGTGGTCACCACGCCGGGCGCGATCTCGAGATCGATCGTGGTGTCGCCGCTGGTGTCCGAGACCGTCGCGTAGAGACCGGAAGTGGTCATCACGCGGTCGCCCTCGGCCAGGTTGTTCTGCAGCTCCTGCTGACGCGCGACCGCTTGCTTCTGCTTGCGGCTCCCCAGGAACAGGGGGATCGCCACGACCAGCATGAGCAGCAGCGGCAGGAAAAGGCCTTCCATGACTCTCCATTCAGCGGGTGCGACAGCGGCGGACCGCCTGCCGATACGCCCGATTTGTTCTGGGTCTGCTTGTTCGAGTGTGCCAGGTACCACCCGCGGTGCCGTCAGCGGGTTTTCGCGCTCGACCCGCCGGCTACCCGAACAGACCAGGGTTTCCCTGGTCGAACCGTCCGGAATCCCAAGGCACCTCGGTCGGTGGCCGTAACCCGAGGTGTTCCCACGCCGCCGGGGTAGCGACCCGGCCACGGGGGGTTCGGGCGAGCATACCCGCGCGGACCAGGTAGGGCTCGCACACCTCTTCCACCGTGGTCGACTCCTCACCGACCGCCACCGCCAGCGTGGCCACCCCGACCGGGCCGCCGTGGAAGGACTTGACCAGCGCGGTCAGCACCGCGCGGTCGAGCCGGTCGAGCCCGAGTTCGTCCACGTCGTAGACCTCGAGCGCGGCACGGGCCACGTCCAGCGTGACGCGGCCGTCCGAGCGGACCTCGGCGTAGTCGCGGACCCGGCGGAGCAGCCGGTTCGCGATTCGAGGCGTGCCACGGGACCGGCCGGCGATCTCGGCCTCGCCGTCGGCGTCCAGCGTGATGCCGAGAATGGTGGCCGACCGCCGCAGCACCTGCGCGAGCTCGTCGGCGCTGTAGAACTCCATGTGCCCGGTGAAGCCGAAGCGGTCGCGCAGCGGCCCGGTCAGCGCGCCGGACCGGGTGGTGGCCCCGACCAGGGTGAACGGCGCGATCTCCAGCGGGATGCTGGTCGCGCCCGGCCCCTTGCCGACCACCACGTCCACCCGGAAGTCCTCCATCGCCAGGTAGAGCATCTCCTCCGCGGGCCGGGCGATGCGGTGGATCTCGTCGATGAACAGCACGTCGCCCTCGGTGAGGTTGGACAGCATCGCGGCCAGATCGCCGGCCCGCTCCAGCGCGGGACCCGAGGTGATCCGGATGGCGGCGTCCAGTTCGGCCGCGATGATCATCGACATGCTGGTCTTGCCGAGCCCGGGCGGGCCGGACAGCAGCACGTGGTCGGGCGGGACACCGCGTCGCCGGGCGCTCTCCAGCACCAGTTCCAGCTGCTCGCGCACCCGCGGCTGGCCGACGAAATCGGCCAGTTTCCGGGGCCGCAGCGTGGTTTCCACGTCCCGGTCGCCGTTCTGGGCGAAGGCCGAGAGGGTGTCGGCCTCGGCGAAATCCGGTTGGTCGGTCACCGGGTCATCGTGCACGGTGCCCGCCTACCGCTTGCGGCCCAGGGTGGTCAGCGCCGAGCGCAGCACCTGCGAAGTAGTCGCCCCGTCCTCACCGGCTTCGCCGAGCACCCGGTTCACCGCCTGCTCGGCCTGTTTCGCCGCGAACCCGAGGCCCACCAGCGCCTCGACCACCTCGGCGCGCACCGCGCCACCGGCCACCGGGACCGCGTCGGCGGTACTCGGTACCGCGACCACCTTGTCCCGCAGTTCCAGGCTGAGCCGTTCGGCGCCCTTCTTGCCGATGCCGGGCACCTGGGTGAGCACGTTGATGTCGCCGTCGGCGAGCGCGGAGCGCAGCTTGTCCGGGTCGAGCACGGCGAGCGCGGCGAGCGCCAGGCGCGGCCCGATGCCGGACACCGTCTGCAGCAGGACGAAGAGTTCGCGCGCGTCGACGTCGGCGAAGCCGAACAGGGTCAGCGAGTCCTCACGGACCACGAGCGACGTGTGCAGCCGGATCCGTTCGCCGCGGCGCAGCGTGGCCAGCGTGCTCGGGGTGGCCTGCACGGCGAACCCGACGCCGCCCACCTCGACCACCGCGTGGTCCAGTCCGACGGAGAGCACTTCCCCGTGCACCGAAGAGATCATCGTCCCGCCCTCGCATTCTTCTTCGCCGCCTCGGCCAGCCGGGCGCGGTGGGTCTTCGCCAGTTCGGCCGCCCTGGCCTCGGCCGCGGCGAGCCTGGCCCGCATCGGCTCCCGCCACAGGTGGCAGATGGCCAGCGCGAGCGCGTCCGCCGCGTCCGCGGGCTTGGGCGCCTGCGCCAGCCCGAGCAGTTTGGTCACCATGCCGGTGACCTGGGCCTTGTCCGCCCGTCCCGAGCCGGTGACCGCGGCCTTGACCTCGCTCGGGGTGTGGAAGTGGACCGGCAGCCCGCGCCGCGCGGCGCCGAGCGCCACCACTCCCCCGGCCTGCGCGGTGCCCATCGCGGTGCGCACGTTGTGCTGGCTGAACACGCGCTCGATGGCGACCGCCTCGGGCCGGTAGGTGTCGAACCAGGTCTCCACCGCGTCCGCCACCGCGAGCAGCCTGCTGGCCAGGTCCGCTTCGGGCGGGGTGCGCACCACGTCGACCGCGACGCAGCTGACCGTGCGGCCGGCACCCCCGTCCACCACGCCGAGACCGCAGCGGGTCAGTCCGGGGTCCACACCGAGCACGCGCACAGGTTCCACTCCTCGCCGAACAACCGTTCGAGGAGCAGGCTACCGGCGCGGGGTCCCCGAGCCGCCGGGGACGCGCCGGTCAGGGTCCGTCGACCCCGGGAGTCCAGCTCTCCGGGTCACCGCTTTCGGTGAGCACGTGCTGCCAGAGCATGAACCCCTCCGGCGCGTCGGCCTGCCACGGCCACTTCCCGTCCGGGGTGGGCACGATGATCTGCACGGCCGGGAAGTCGCCCTCGGGGTAGATCAGGAACGCGCTGCCGAAGTACTCGGGGTAGTGCCCGAGCGCCACCTTCTCGAAGGTGACCGGGATGCCGTCGAAGAAATCGTGGTACAGCTTGCCGAACTCGAACTGTTCCCCGGCGGCCGCGCGGTCGACGTAGGCGTCGAGCAGCACGGGGCCGACGTGCTCGGGCAGTCCGATGACCACCGCCTCGGGCACCTCGTGCATCGCCCACGCGCAGACGGTGAAGCAGTAGCCGGCACCCTCGTCGTCGGCGGGAACCTGGATCACCGCGTTGCCGCGGCGTTCGCCCTCGGCGACGATCCAGTCCTGCAGAGCCTGTTCTTCGGGAGCGAGGGCCTCGGTCGTCACGGCGGACATTCTGCCGCATGACCGAGGCCCCGCCCAAGGACCATCCGCGAAAGGAACTAGCCGACTTCGGCGAGGACCTCGTCGGAGACGTCGAAGTTGGCCCACACGTTCTGCACGTCGTCGCAGTCTTCGAGGGCGTCGATCAGCCGGAAGACCTTGCGCGCGCCATCGGCTTCGAGCGGCACGTTGACCGACGGCACGAAGCTCGCTTCCGCCGACTCGTAGTCGAAACCGGCTTCCTGCAACGCTTTCCGCACCGAGACCAGGTCGGTCGCCTCGGAGACGATCTCGAAGCTCTCGCCGAGGTCGTTGACCTCCTCGGCACCGGCGTCGAGCACCGCCATCAGCACGTCGTCCTCACCCGCGTCGGCCTTGGGCAGCAGCACCACGCCCTTGCGGTTGAACAGGTACGCCACCGAACCCGGGTCGGCCAGCGAGCCGTTGTTCCGGGTCAGCGCCGTGCGCACCTCGCTGGCGGCGCGGTTCTTGTTGTCGGTGAGGCACTCGATGAGCACGGCGACCCCGTTGGGCCCGTAACCCTCGTACATGATCGTCTGCCAGTCGGCGCCGCCCGCTTCCTCACCGGCGCCGCGCTTGCGCGCGCGCTCGATGTTGTCCTGCGGGACCGAGTTCTTCTTCGCCTTCTGGATCGCGTCGAACAGCGTCGGATTGCCGTCCGGGTCGCCCCCGCCGGTCCGCGCGGCGACCTCGATGTTCTTGATCAGCCTCGCGAACAGCTTGCCACGCTTCGCGTCGAGGGCGGCCTTCTTGTGCTTGGTGGTGGCCCACTTGGAGTGGCCGCTCATCTTTCCTCCATCCGATCCGGCGGCGTGCCGCCGTTCTTATGCCTGCCCACGCACGATTCGCACGAACAGCCGGTGCACGCGCTCGTCACCCGTGAGTTCCGGGTGGAAGGCCGTGGCGAGCACCATCCCCTGCCTGACCGCGACGATCCTAGCGGCCGCGTCCGCCCGGCCGGGATCTTCCGGCACCCTGGCCAGCACTTCGACGTCCTGACCTGCCTTCTCCACCCACGGCGCGCGGATGAACACCGCGTGCAGTGCGGGCCCGTCGACCCCGGTGAACTCGAGGTCCTCCTCGAAGGAGTCGACCTGCCTGCCGAAGGCGTTGCGGCGCACCACGATGTCCAGCGCGTCGAGCTGGTGCTGGTCGGGGCGGCCGTCGAGGGCCTGGCGGGCGAGCAGGATCATCCCGGCGCACGAGCCGAACGCGGGCAGGCCCGCGCGCAGGCGCTCGCGCAACGGCTCGAGCAGCTCGAAGGTCTCCAGCAGCCTGGACATCGTGGTGGACTCGCCACCGGGCAGCACCAAACCGTCCACTTCGGACAGTTCGGTGGCGCGGCGCACCGGCACCGCGGTGGCACCGGCCCGCTCGGTCATCGCCAGGTGCTCGGCCACGTCGCCCTGCAGGGCGAGCACGCCGACCACCGGCCGCGCCTTCGACACGTCAAGTCCTCCCGACTGGAATTCCGCTGGTCAAGCCTAGGGCCTCGACCGGACGGCGGCAGCCGGGGGTGACCTGTCAGGGCACGCCGAGCAGGCGCAGCCCGGCCGCGGTGGCGGCCGCGGCGAGCACCACGACCACGAACGGGGCCTTCCGCCACGCCAGCACCCCGCCCACCAGCACTCCGGCTGGCCGGGCGTAGCCGGCGAACTCGGCACCCTCGATCAGGGCGGAGGTGGCCACCAGTGCGGCCAGCAGGACCACCGCGGCGGTGGCCATCAGCTTCTCGGCCCGGGCGTTCAGCTCCACCTTCGCCCGCAGCGCCGGACCGGCGAACCGGAAGGCGAAGGTGCCCGCGCCCAGCACGACGGCGCAGACGATCAGCAGCACCGGCGAGATGATCACGCGGCCACCTTCTTGTCGTTGTCCTGACCCGAGCGCACCAGCAGCACCAGCGGCACACCGAGCAGAGCCAGCAGCACCGGCAGCCCGGCAGGCAGGAACGGGGCCGCGGCCACCGCCAGCACCGCTCCGGTCAGCGCCGCGGCACGCACACCCCGGTCCTTCAGCGACGGCAGCACCAGCGCGAGCAGCACCGCCGGGAACGCGGCGTCCAGGCCGAACACGCCGGTGTCGGTGATCGCGGTACCGGCGAAGGCGCCGATCACCACGCTCACGTTCCACACCACGAACAGGCTGATCCCGCAGGCCCAGTAGGCCGCCCGGCGGCGGTGCCGGTCGTCCTGGGCGAGCGCGAACGCGACCGTCTCGTCGATCATCAGGTGGCTTCCGGCCAGGCGGCGCACCCAGCTCTTGCCGAACACGTCCCCGACCGCGAAGCCGAACGGCACGTGCCGCGCGTTCACCAGCAGCGCGGCCACCACCGCCGCGATCGGGTTACCACCCGAGGCGACCAGGCCGATGAACAGGAACTGCGACGCCCCCGCGAACACGACCACCGAAAGCAGCATCGGCACCCAGAGCTCGAAGCCGGAGCTCACCGCGATGGCTCCGTACGAGATGCCGACGATGCCGTCGGCGAGGCAGACCAGCGCGATGTCGCGCATCAGTTCCCGGCCCAGGGTTCGCTGTATCGAACGCATCACCGCTTAAGATGAACAGAACCACCGACTGTTCGTCAAGCCGAACAGAACGACTGACGGAGCGAACACAGATGGCTACCGAAGGCGCCCCACTCGCCGTGATTGCCGCGTCACTGAAACGTGAGCGCGAGCGCGCCGGGCTGACCCTGACCGAGCTCGCCCGGCTCGCCGGCATCGCCAAGTCCACGCTGTCGCAGCTGGAGTCGGCCACCGGCAACCCGAGCGTGGAAACGCTCTGGGCCCTGGGCAAGGCGCTCGACGTGCCGTTCTCGCGGCTGGTCGAACCGCCGGTGCCGTGGGTCCACGTGCTCCGCGCCGGCGAGGGCATCACGGTGGCCTCCGAGGAGGCCGACTACCTGGCCACCCTGCTCGCGTCGTGCCCGCCGCACGCGCGCCGCGACATCTACCTGATCCGCGCCGAACCGGGCAGCGTGCGCCGCTCGGACGCACACCGCGCCGGGATCATCGAGCACGTGGTGGTGTGCCACGGCCGCGCGCTGGTCGGCATGGCCGACGACCCGATCGAGGTGGGCCCGGGTGACTACGTCGCCTACCCCGGCGACGAGGCCCACGTGTTCGAGGCGTTGGACCCGGGCACCACCGTCGTCATGCTCTCCGAGCACACGTGAGGCTCAGAGCCAGTCGGCCTCGATGCCGCGGGCGCGCAGCGCCTCCAGTGCCGCGTCGTCGCCCGTGTAGAACAGGGTCATCGACTTGAGGTTCGGGAAGTGCCGCACGTCGGCGAACTCGACGACGTCGAACAGGCCGTCCTCGCCGTCCCAGTTCGGCGCGATCTCGAGGTAGATCTCGTTGCCGCCGTCCATGTCGAGCTCGGTGATCTTCTCCGCGAGTTCGGCCGGGACCGCGAGCGCCTCGAAGTAGGCCAGCGCCTCGGGGATCGCCTCGACGCTGCCGCTGTCGTAGGTGAACCCCTGCTCGGCGGCGTACTCGCTCAGGTCGAACCTCGGCAGGAGGTCCTGGTTGTACATCAGCTCCTGGACCACGGCGAGCTTGAAGTTGCGGTCGGAGAACGGGATCGGCTGGCTCATGCCACGAACCCTATAAGCAGCTGCTCGACTGAGTACGCGGATCGCTAGGCTCGCGTCCATGTCAGGCCCCAAGAGCCGCTGGGCCGGAGTCGGCGCCGAGTGGCGGGACCGCTGGCTCGCCGTGGTGCTCACCGCCGCGGCGTTCGTACCCGGGCTCGCCGTGCTCGGAGCCCAGTTCGGCGACCTTCCCCGGCGTGGGGGTGACGTCCTCGCGGTGTTGCTGGTGGTCGGCCAGACGTTGCCGCTGGCGGTGCGCACCCGGTGGCCCGCCGCGGCGTTCGCGGTCATCGGCATCTGCTTCGCCGCGCACGAGGTGCTGGCGTACCCCACGACCATCGGCAGCCTCGCGCTGTACTTCGCGCTGTATTCGGCCGGGGCGCACGAGAAGCGGTTCCGCCGGGTGCTGGCGGCGGTCGCCTCTGCCGGGTACGTGGTGTTCGCGGTCTTGCTGGCACTACGCGGCTCCCCCGCCGGGCTGCATGATTACGCCGTCTACTTCGGCGTGCTGGTCGCGTTCTGGCTGCTGGGCGCGATGGTGCGGCAGCGACGGCACCAGGAGGCCGAGCGGCGCCGGCTCGTCGCCGAAGCCGCGGTGGCCGGTGAGCGCGCGCGGATCGCCCGCGAACTGCACGACGTGGTGACCCACCACGTGACGGCCATGGTGGTCCAGGCCGACGCCGCCCAGTACCTGGCACCCGAACGCGTTCCCGAAGCGCTCACCGCGATCACCGGCTCGGGCCGCGACGCCCTCACCGAACTCCGGTTCCTGCTGGGCGTGCTCGAAGCGACCGGCGCGCGCACGCCGGGCCTGGCCGCGCTGCGCGACCTCGTCGACCGGCCCGGCCGGGTCGTCGACCTGGTCGAGGAGGGCGTACGCCCGGAACTGCCCGCGGAAACCGAGCTGACCGCCTACCGCATCGTGCAGGAAGCGCTGACCAACGCCGCGAAGTACGCCGCCGGTTCCCCCGCGGCGGTGCGCGTCTCCTACGGCGCGGACTTCCTCGAAATCGAGGTGACCACCGAAGGCACGGCGACCGAACCCGGCGCGCTCGGTTCCGGCGGCCGCGGCCTGCGCGGCCTGGGTGACCGGGTACAAGCGCTCGGCGGGCGGTTCACCGCGGGACCGTCAACGGACGGTTTCCGGGTCAGCGCCACGATTCCGGCGAGGAGTGCCGCATGACCGACCGGCCGATCCGGGTCCTGCTCTGCGAGGACCAGGAACTCGTCCGCGCGGGTTACGCGACCGTGCTCGGTGCCCAGCCGGATCTCGAGGTGGCCGGCGAGGCCGCCAACGGCCACGAAGCGCTCACCCAGGTCGAGCGGCTGCAACCCGACGTCGTCGTGATGGACATCGAAATGCCGCTGCTGAACGGGATCGAGGCGACCCGCCGCATCGCCGGCCCCGAAGCCGCGAGCCCGGCGAAGGTCCTGGTCGTCACGACCTTCAACGTCGACCGGTACGTCTACGACGCGTTGCGGGCGGGCGCGAGCGGGTTCCTGCTCAAGGACGCGCCGCTGACCGAACTGATCGAGGGCGTGCGCACGGTTGCCCGCGGCGACTCGCTGCTCGCCCCCGCGGTGACCCGGACCCTGATCGGCCGCTACGCCGACCGGATCCGCCCGGCCGGGACTCCCGCCCCACTGGAAGGCCTCGCGAGGCGGGAACTGGAGGTGCTGCGGCTGATCGCCACCGGCCTGTCGAACGCGGAGATCGCGGCCGAACTGGTGCTCAGCGTGGAGACGGTGAAGACCTACGTCTCGCGGATCCTGACCAAACTGGACCTGCGTGATCGGGTGCAGGCCGTGGTGCTGGCGTACCGGTCCGGGCTGGTCACCGCCTGACGAGCTTCGCCCGGCGGACCAGCCACACCGCCGGTACCAGGCAGCACAGCAACGCGAAGAGGCTCGCTTCCGGGCCGAACGTGCCACCGGTCAGCACCTCCGGTCCGGAAAGGACGGTGCGCAGCAGGCCGGGTTCGCTGTCCGCGCCGGACACCGCGGTACCGAACACGCCGGACTCGGTGAAGTTCCAGGCGAAGTGCAGGCCGATCGGCAGCCACAGCGACCGCGTCGCGGTGTAGGCGATGGCCAGCAGCGCGCCGCCTTCGACCGCGATGGCCAGGGTGCCCCAGAGCGTGGCGTTGCCGTTGAGCAGGTGCGTCAGGCCGAAGATCAGCGACGAGACGGCGATCGCGATGACGCTGCCGATCCGTTGCTCCAGGAAGCGGTGCACCACGCCGCGGAAAAGCAGTTCCTCGGTGACGGCGACCGAAGCCATCGAGCCGGCCACGCCGAGGCACGCCCAGAACGAGCCACTGGCGACGTCGGCGTCGGTGAAGAGGAACGCGAGCAGCATCGTCGCGAGGAACGTCGCGACGCCGATGAGCACGCCGCGCCCGAGCCCCCGCCACCGCCCGGCGGCGGGCAGTTCCGTGACCTCCGTCCGATCCTCGACGCGCCGGGAAAGCCACGTGTAGCCGGCGATCGCCCCGACGGCGGCGCCGAGCCCGACGAGCAGGCGCAGCACCGGCACGCCCGACACGAGCGCGTCCAGCCCGCGGGCGGCGATCATCAGCACGGCGGTGCCGACGAGCAGAACCGGCACCCGGAACCGGTGCAGCGGTGTTTTCCGCTCAATGGGGGTGGTCATCAGAGGTCCTCTCGCCGTTTTCCCTTGGAGTACGGCGAGATTACGAACGGACCGAGCCGCGCCACATCACTCCGTGACGGACAGCCGCGGTAGCTCTCAAGAGGGACACGACGACCCGGGCTCACGCCGCCACGTACCGGCGGCGTGAGCCCGGGGTCGCCTCCGCTTACCAGCCGCGCTCGGCCAGGCGGTGCGGCTCCGGCACGTCGTCGACGTTGATGCCGACCATCGCCTCGCCGAGGCCGCGCGACACCTTCGCCAACATGTCCGGGTCGTCGTGGAAGGTGGTGGCCTTCACGATCGCCTCGGCCCGGCGCGCCGGGTTGCCCGACTTGAAGATGCCGGAGCCGACAAAAACGCCCTCGGCGCCGAGCTGCATCATCATCGCCGCGTCGGCCGGGGTGGCGATCCCGCCCGCGGTGAACAGCACCACCGGCAGCTTGCCCTTCGCCGCGACCTCCTTGACCAGCTCGTAGGGCGCCTGCAGTTCCTTGGCCGCGACGAACAGCTCGTCCTCGGGCAGCGACGACAGCCGCCGCAGCTCACCGCGGATCTTGCGCATGTGCGTGGTCGCGTTGGACACGTCGCCGGTGCCCGCCTCGCCCTTGGAGCGGATCATCGCCGCGCCCTCGTTGATCCGGCGCAGCGCCTCGCCCAGGTTCGTCGCCCCGCACACGAACGGCACGGTGAACGCCCACTTGTCGATGTGGTTGGCGTAGTCGGCCGGGGTGAGCACCTCGGACTCGTCGATGTAGTCGACCCCGAGCGACTGCAGCACCTGTGCCTCGACGAAGTGGCCGATCCTGGCCTTGGCCATCACCGGGATGGAGACCGCTTCGACGATGCCGTCGATCAGGTCGGGGTCGCTCATCCTGGCCACGCCGCCCTGCGCGCGGATGTCGGCGGGGACGCGTTCGAGCGCCATCACCGCGACCGCGCCGGCGTCCTCGGCGATCTTGGCCTGCTCGGCGGTG
Organism: Amycolatopsis sp. 195334CR; assembly: GCF_017309385.1. Taxonomy (NCBI): domain Bacteria; kingdom Bacillati; phylum Actinomycetota; class Actinomycetes; order Pseudonocardiales; family Pseudonocardiaceae; genus Amycolatopsis; species Amycolatopsis sp. 195334CR. The sequence goes on from NZ_JAFJMJ010000003.1 coordinate 409,242, forward strand.
ACCACGTCCATGATCACGCCGCCCTTGAGCATCTCGGCCATGCCGCGCTTGACGCGGGCGGTGCCGGTTTCGGGCGAGGGGGAACTGGTGGCGACGTCAGACACGGCAGGGCCTTTCACGAGAACTTTCCAGGGGAATCCGCCTTCGAAGATACGACCGACGTGGCCCCTCTTCACAGGCCAGTGAGTGGCTATCTCAGCAGTCCACTTGGGCCGAATGGCCTGGTGATCGAGCAGGCCACTCGGGCGGCCCCGCGCCACCCGGGTGCTTGTTGGGGTTGCGGGTTGTGGTCACTGTCCGTCCGGGTGTGTGATCGAGGCCACACATCCCGAGCCGAAGCCGACGCAAGGAGGCCACTGATGGCCGAAAAGCACTCGAAGAACGGCGAAACCGGGGCCGCGGTCGCTGTGGACGACCCGGCCAACGTGCGCAACGTGGTGCTCGTCGGGCCATCGGGCTCGGGCAAGACCACGCTGACCGAGGCGCTGCTGGCCGCCTCCGGCACGGTGTCGCGGGCCGGTTCGGTGGTGGAGGGCACCACGGTGTGCGATCACGACCCCGCCGCGGTGCGGCAGCAGCGCTCGGTCGGGCTGTCGGTGGCCCCGCTGCTGCACGACGGGATCAAGATCAACCTGATCGATACCCCGGGGTACGCGGACTTCGTCGGCGAGCTGCGCGCGGGGCTGCGTGCCGCGGACGCCGCGCTCTTCGTGGTCTGCGCGGCCGAGGGCGTGGACGCCGCGACCGCCGCGGTGTGGTCCGAATGCGCCGCGGTCGGCATGCCGCGCGCGGTGGTGATCGCCCGGCTGGACCACCAGCGCGCCGACGCCGACGCCGAGATCGCCGCCTGCCAGGCCGCCTTCGGCAGCGGGGTGCTGCCGCTGTACCTGCCCGCGGGCGACGGCCTGATCGGGTTGATCACCCAGCGGTACTTCGACTACTCCGGCGGTTTCCCGGCGAAGGTCACCGACCCGGACCCGGCCGACGTCGACCGGCTCACCGATGCCCGCAACGAGCTCATCGAGGGCATCATCGCGGAGAGCGAGGACGAGGGCCTGATGGACCGGTACCTGTCCGGGGAGGAGATCGCCGAGGCCACGCTGATCGCCGACCTGGAGGCCGCGGTCGCCAAGGGCACGTTCTACCCGGTCATCCCGGTGTGCGCGCAGACCGGGCTCGGCCTCGGCGAGCTGCTCGACGGCATGGCGCGCGCGTTCCCGTCGCCCCTGGAGCACCCGCTGCCCGAGGTCACCTCACCCGACGGCATCCCGCGGCCCCGGCTCAGCGCCGACCCGGCGGGCCCGCTCGCGGCCGAGGTGGTGCGCACCGCGGTGGACTCCTACGTCGGCCGGGTCTCGCTGGTCCGGGTGTTCTCCGGGACGCTGCGGCCGGAGCGGCCGGTGCACGTCTCGGGGCACGGGCTCGCCGAACGCGGTCACGAGGACCACGACGCCGACGAGCGCGTCGCGCACCTCTACTCCCCGCTCGGCTCGAACCTGCGTGAGGTGCCGTACTGCGTGGCCGGGGATCTGTGCGCGCTGACCAAGGTCGGCTCGGCCGAGACCGGCGACACCGTGTCGTACCCGGACGACCCGCTGCTGATGAAACCGTGGCCGATGCCCGAGCCGCTGCTCCCGGTCGCCGTGGTGGCGAAGAAGCGCAGTGACGAGGACACCCTGGCGCGGAACCTGTCCCGGCTGGTCGCCGGTGACCCGACGCTGCGGCTGGAGCGCAACGCCGAAACCGCGCAGCTGGTGCTGTGGTGCATGGGCGAGGCGCACGCCGACGTGGTGTTGTCGCGGTTGCGCTCCGGTGGGGCCGAGATCGACACCGAGCCGGTGCGGATCAGCCTGCGCGAGACCTTCGCCGGGAAGGCGACCGGGCACGGCAGGCACGTCAAGCAGTCCGGCGGGCACGGGCAGTACGCCGTGTGCGACATCGAGGTGGAGCCGATGCCGCGCGGGGGCGGGTTCCAGTTCGTCGACCGGGTGGTCGGCGGGGCGGTGCCGCACCAGTTCATCCCGAGTGTGGAGAAGGGAGTCCGCGCGCAGCTCGGCCGCGGTCTGGTCGAGGGGCACCCGGTGGTCGACATCAAGGTGACCCTGGTCGACGGCAAGGCGCACAGCGTGGATTCGTCGGACGCCGCGTTCCAGACGGCGGGGGCGCTGGCGCTGAAGGACGCGGCGGCGAAGGCGCGGATCTCGCTGCTCGAACCGCTCGACGAGGTGGCAGTGCACCTGCCGGACGAACACCTGGGCACGGTGCTCGGCGACCTGTCGTCACGGCGGGGCCGGGTGCTCGGCACGGAGGCCGCGGACGGCGGCCGGACCGTCATCCGCGCCGAGGTCCCGGCCACCGAACTCCTGCGCTACGCGATCGACCTGCGGGCGCTGACCTCGGGCACCGCCACCTTCACCCGGCGGCACGCCCGATTCGACCCGATGCCGGAAGGAGCAATGAAGAGCGGCTGACTGGCCGCTCGGGCCGGAGCGCTACCGGCGCGCGCCCAGGGCTGCGGTCGACCCCAGACGACACCGCCGCCCTCCGGCACGCACGTCGAGCCCGGACGACACCGAAAGGCTCCAAGCTGCAAGTCGGGTCCAGGCGACACCGAAGGGCCCCATGCCTGCCAGTCGAGCCCGGGCGACACCGGAGTGCTCAGGCCTCCAGATCAGGTTCGGCGATCTCGAAGTACTCCGGCTGCGGCGCGGTTCCGGCGAGCTTGAAGTACCGGACCTTGCGCCGCCGCCGGAGGGCGAGGGTGTCGCGCACGGCATCGTTGTGCACCCGCCGCGCGATCACCACGCGGTGCCCGGCGTCGTCGAGTTCGCCCGCCAGTCCAACCGGCAGCACCGACCGGTCCACTTCGGCCAGCAGCCGGGTCAGCTCGTTCTCCTCGGCCTCGCGTTCCGACCGCGGCGCGGCCTCGGCGCGTTCGGCGGCTTCGCGCAGGCGTTCCGCGCGTTCACCGGACTGGTCACCGGCCGCGGCCACCGCCCGCGCCACCACCGCCCGCCGCGCCAGCGCCGCGTCCAGCGCGGCCCACCCGGCGTCGGTGCGCACGTGCAGCCGGTCCAACCGGTTGGCCGTGGCGACCAGGAACAACCCGACCAGCACGATGGCCACCGCCGCCACCGACAGCAACACGATCAACGTGGTCACGACGCGGGCTCCACATCCGGGCTGACGCGACGCGGGTCCGCCGCGATCGCCGCCTCGTACACCCGCAGCACCTGGGTCGTCACCACGGACCAGTCGTAGATCACCACGCGCTCCCCCGCCGCCGCGGCCAGCGACGCCCGCTGGGCCGGGTCACCGAGCAGTTCGCGCAGGGCCGCCGTCCACGACGCCGGGTCACCGGTGGTGGCGAGCATGCCCGCGCGACCGTCGTCGAGCACGCGGCGGAACGAGTCGAGGTCGCTGGCCAGCACGCACGTCCCAGCCGCCATCGCCTCGGTCAGGATCATGCCGAAGCTCTCGCCGCCGGTGTTGGGCGCGCAGTACACGTCCACGCTGCGCAACGCGCGCGCCTTGGTCTCGTCGTCGACCTGGCCGAGCAGTTCCAGGTGCGGCGCCAGCTCCGGACCGGCTTCGCGCAGCAGCGCCTTCTCGTCACCACGCCCGGCCACCAGCACACGCAGCTCGGGGAAGTCCGGCAGCAACGCGCGCAGCGCTTCGAGCAGCACCCCCATGCCCTTGCGCGGTTCGCTGTACCGGCCGACGAAGCCGACCGTGCCGCCGCTGCGCGGGTACCCGTCGAGCGGGCTCGCCGCGGCGAAGAAACCGGCGTCCACCCCGTTCGGGATCTCCACCGCGTCCCCGCCGGAGTGCTCGACCTGCACCCGGCGGGCCAGCGCCGAGACCGCGATGCGCGCGGTGATCTTCTCCAGCAGCGGCCGCAGCACCGGCTGGAACGCCGCGAGCGTGCGCGAGCGCGGCGTGGCCGTGTGGAAGGTCGCCACGATCGGGCCGTCAGCGATCTTCAACGCCAGCAGCGACAGGCTCGGCACCGCGGGTTCGTGCAGGTGCAGCACGTCGAAGTCGTTGTCGCGCAACCAGCGCCGGACCCGCGCGTAGGACACCGGGCCGAACTGCAGGCGCGCCACCGAGCCGTTGTACGGGATGCCGAGCGCCTTGCCCGCCGGGTGCACGAAGGCGGGAACGTCCGCGTCCTCGTCGGCGGGGGCGAGCACGGAAACCTCGTGACCGCGTTCGAGCAACGCCTCGGCCAGGTCGACCACGTGCCCCTGGACCCCACCGGGCACGTCGAAGGAATACGGGCAGACGATGCCGACCCTCATGCCTGCGCCTCGACCTCTTCCGGCAGGCCGCCCGGGAAGTCGGCGGTCCAGAACGGCTGCAGCATGTGCCAGTCGGTCGGGTGGGCGGCGATGTCGCCGGCGAAGATGTCGGCCAGTGCCTGGGTGGCGGCGGGCACCTCGGCCCGCGCGGTCACGCGGATCCGCGGGTGCATCCGGATCTGCCAGCCGCCCTCGGTGAACCAGCAGCCGACCGGGATCAGCGCGGCGCCGGTGGTCGCGGCGAGGCGGGCCGGGCCGGGCGGCATCCTGGTCTGCTCGCCGAAGAAGGTCACGTCGATGCCGGAGCCGGTCAGGTCGCGGTCGCCGACCAGGCAGATGGCCTTGTTCTCGCGCAGGCGCTTGAGCAGCACGCGGAAGGCGGCGCTGTCGCCGGTCAGCGGCACGACCTCGAAGCCGAGCGACTCGCGGAAGGCGACGAACCGGCGGAAGACCGACTCCGGTTCAAGCCGTTCGACCACGGTGGTGAAGCCACCGAGGTAGCCGGTCAGCCAGACGCCGGCCGCGTCCCAGTTGCCGGTGTGCGGCAGGGCGAACACCACGCCGTTGCCCTCGGCGAGCGCGGCGTCGAGGTTCTCCACGCCGGTGATCGCCGCGGCCACCTTCGCGCGGACCTGCTCGTGGTCCATCGCCGGCAGGCGGAAGCTCTCCTGCCAGTAGCGCGCGTACGACCGCATCGCGCGCTTGGTCAGCTCGTCCAGCTCGGCGGCGTCGGCCTGGGGCACCACGCGGGCGAGGTTGCGGCGCAGCTGCTGGACGCTGGGGCCGCCGCGCCAGGTGGCGAGGTCGGCGCCGAGGGAGAAGATCGCGTTCGCGGCCGGTTCGGACAGCATGCGCGCCAGGCGCCAGCCCGCCGCGTAGGCGAGGTCCGTGGTCCGGCCGGCGAGGCTCACGCGTCCTCCCGGGCCGGTTTGGCCGGTTCCGCTGGTTCAACCGTCGCCGCCCTGGCCGAGGCCGCTGATTCGACCGCCGCGTTGGCCGGGCCCGCCGGTTCAACCGGTTCGACCGCCGCCTTGGCCGAGCCAGCCGGTTCGACCGGTTCGACCGCCGCGTTGGCTGAGGCCGCTCGTTCCGCCGGTTCAACCGCCGCGTTCGCCGAGGCCGCAGGTTCAACTGATTCGACCGCCGCGTTCGCCGAGCCCGCTGGCTCCGCCGGTTCGACCGCCGCCTTGGCTGAGGCTGCGCGTTCCGCCGGTTCCGTGTTGGCTGGTCCAACTGGTTCAACCGGCGCGGCGTTGGCCGCGGCTCGGGCGGCCCGAGCCACCGCGCCCAGCCGCTGCAACAGCGTGATCAGCGAAAGCACGGCGAGCAACCACAGCGACACCTCGACCGCGTGCGGCACGCCCAGGCCCATCAGCCCGGTGCCGACCAGCGCGATGATGAGCCGCTCGGCGCGTTCGATCAGGCCGCCGTCGGCTTCCAGGCCCGAAGCGTCGGCCCGCGCCTTCACGTACGAGATGACCTGCGCCAGCACCAGGCAGACCAGCGCGGCCGCGGCGGCGCGGTTGTTGTGCGCGCTGGTGAAGCACCACCACGCGATGGCGGCGAACAGCGCACCGTCGACCAGCCGGTCGCAGGTGGCGTCGAGCACCGCGCCGAACGGGGTGCCGTGGCCGCGGGCCCTGGCCATCGCGCCGTCGAGCAGGTCGAGCATGGCGAAGCCCCACACGGTGAACGTGCCGGTGAGCAGCCAGCCGTTCGGGAAGAAGACCAGCGCGCACGCCATCGCGCCCAGGGTGCCCGCCACGGTCATCACGTTCGGGGTCAGCCCGGCGCGGACCAGCACCGCGCCGATGGGATCGGTGACGCGGGAAACCGAGGCACGCGCGAAGATGTTGAGCATGAGTGTGGTGGCCGGACCTAGCTCCGAAGGTGTGGGGTCCCCCGCAGCCTATCCAGAGACACCTGAGGCCCCGGCCTTCGGCTCGCCGGAAAGCACCGGCGGCTCCTCGGCACAGGCCTCGGCGACGCACGGATCTTCGGCCAGTTCCCTCGCCTTGGCCGCGGCGCAGGGGGCGGCCAGCTTGCCGACGATGGCATCGCTGATTTCCCCGAGCGCCCGCACCTGATCCGGGGTCAACGGGTCGAACAGGCTCTGTCGCACCGCTTCGACGTGCCCGGGCGCGGCCGCCTCGAGCGCGGCGAACCCGGCGGGCGTGAGCGTGGCCCACGCGCCGCGCTTGTCGGTGGCGCACGAGTAGCGCCTGACCCAGCCGTTGGCCTCCAGCCGCGACACCGCGTGCGACAGGCGGCTGCGCGACGAACGGGAAACGTCAGCTAGATCACTCATGCGCAGCGTGCGCTCGGGCGCCTCGGACAGCGCGACGAGCACCTCGTAGTACGTGTGCGGCATGCCGCTCTCCTGCTGGAGCTGCGTTTCCACGTGTCCACGGAGCATCGAGACGGCGGCCGAGAACGAGCGCCAGACCCGCTGCTCCTCATCGGTGAGCCACCTCGGTTCGGTCATACCGCCCATGATACCTGGTTGAACGCTCAACCAAAATTCGCTACGGTGTGGTTGAGGGTTCAACTACCACTGCTTCAGAGGAGTTTCCATGAGCGCACCCACCACCGAGATCCCCGGCTACGTGACCGGGACCTGGAACATCGACGCGGCGCACTCCGCGGTGACCTACAGCGTCAAGCACCTCGGCCTGGCCAAGTCGCGTGGCACCTTCCAGCAGTTCGGTGGCCAGATCGTGACCGGGGAGAACATCCTCGACTCCACCGTGACCGCCGAGATCGAGGTCGCCTCGATCAGCACCGGGGTCGGCCCGCGCGACGAGCACCTCAAGACCGAGGAGTACTTCGACGCGGCGAACCACCCGAAGATCATCTTCCGCTCCACCGGCATCCGCCAGGACGACGACGAGTTCCTCATCGACGGCGAGCTGACCTGGCGGGGCGCGACCGTGCCGGTCACCCTGGAGGCCGAGTTCAACGGCATCGGCCCGAACCCGGCGAACAACAACGCCACCACCATCGGCGTCTCCGCCGAGGCCACCGTCGCCCGCCGCGACTTCGGCATCGGCCCGGAGGGCAACGCCTTCCTCGGCGAGAAGGTGAAGATCACCCTCGAGATCGAGGCCGCGCTGCAGGACTGAGCGGTGGCCGCCACCGCGTTGTGAGGGTGACCGTTCACCAGGACGGTCACCCTCACCGCCGCTTTTATGGGACGGCGGCAGCACGCCGGAAGGCTGCGCGGTAGTCGCGCGGGCGTTGTCCCGTGTGCTTGGCGAAGAGGGCGGCGAAGGTTCCGGCGTCCCGATAGCCGACTGCCGTGGCGATGCTGGCGACGGTGCGGTCCGTCGTTTCGAGAAGGTGACGGGCGCGACGGACGCGCGACGACTGCAGGTGGCTGAGCGGGGTCTGGCCGGTCTCGTCGGCGAAGCGCCGCAGCAACGTCCGCGTGCTGACCTTGAACGTGTCGGCTAGCGCGCCGAGGTCGTATGGGGCGGCGAGGTTCTGGTCGAGCTGGCGCATGACGCGGCGGGAGAACTCGTTGCCGGGCTGCGGAAGAAGCCGCGCGTCGACGTAGGGAGTTTGCGACGACCGCGCGTCGTCGACGAGTGCCATCCGCGCGGTCGTCCTGGCGACACCGGCGCCGCTGTGTTCGCGGATCAGTTCCAGCGCGAAGTCGTACATGGCGCTGAAGGCCGCGGTCGTCGTCACCCCGGTGTCGGTGACGACGAGGTGCTCGGGCCGGACCTCAGCGCCGGGACACCGATGAGCCAATTCCTCCGCGAAGAGCCATGACGTCGTGACCCGGCGTCCCTGGAGAAGCCCGGCCTCGGCGAGCAGGAACGCACCGACACAGATCGAAACGACGGCGTTTCCCGCGGCAGCGTGCGAGCGGATCGCCGCGACTTCCGGGGCGAGGGATGCGAGCTTCGCGTCCACGTCGAGGCCCGGCACGAGCTCGAACCCCGGCACGACAAGCACATCGACCTCGCGCAGTGCGGAGACGGCCAACGCCACACCACCCGACGCAGTGACGCGACGACGAGGCGAAACGACCGACACCTCGTACCCGGCGCGGCCCGGGCCGGCCACGTGCGTGGCCATCGTCAGGAGGTCGGGGACGCCGAACACCTCGGACGCGAAGCAGCCCGGATAGGCCAGGATGCCAACCCGCAGCACGCTCACGCCGGCCTCCTCACCGCCTGCACCTCAATGGCGAGATTACCCCGATACATGGCGATCTGGCCTATCGCCTTGGATGGCGTATCCGGCCACGCTGTCCGCATGAACGACGCGATCAGAGACTTTGCCCGCCGGGAAGTGGACGTGGACGGGGTGGTGAAGACGGTCTATGTCGCGGGTTCCGGAACGGCCGTGGTGTTGATGCCGGAGATGCCGGGCATCAGCCCGGACGTCCTTCGGTTTGCGCGGTGGGTACGGGATGCGGGCTTCACCGTCTACGTGCCTTCACTGTTCGGGGTCGACGACGCCTATCCCACGGCTGAGGACGGTGCGGAAGTTGTGCGTCGCGCGTGCGTCAGTGCCGAGTTCCGCGCGTTCGCTGGCGGCGGCACGAGTCCCGTCACGGCGTGGCTGCGTGGGCTCGCGCGGCAAGCTCATGCCGATTGCGGAGGTCCGGGAGTCGGGGTGATCGGCATGTGTTTCACCGGCAACTTCGCTCTCACCATGGCGCTCGAGCCAGCCGTGGTCGCGCCCGTGGTGAACCACCCGTCGTTGCCGCTGGACGACCCGGCCGGCTTGGAAATCAGCGACGAGGACGCGCGGGCGGTCCGGGAGCGTGTCGTGCGGGATGGACTGAAGGTTCTCGCGTACCGCTTCGACGACGACCGCTGGTGCACCGGGCAACGCTTCGCCGCCTACCGCGCGCTTCTCGGCGACGCCTTCGACGGGCGCGTGCTTCCGGGCAGTTCCGCGAACACGAACCCGCCGCCGTTCTTCCGCGAGATGGTCGGTTCGCCGCACAGCGTCGTCACCGCCCACTTCGTCGACGAGGACGGACACCCGACGCGGAAGGCCAGGGACGAAATCCTCGCGTTCCTGACCGACCGTCTCAACGGGACCCACGACTGATCGGTGTTTGCTTCCCGATGCGCGGGCGGCTGAGGTGCCGCCGCGATCACGGGTTCGTCTCGACGGTTGTTTGGTCGGTCCGGTGCGGGGGTGCATGTATCCGGTGGTGGGGCAGCCGGTGGAGCTGCTGAGCGACCGCGTTTTGGCGGGTGCGGGCCCTGCTGACCGGGATCGGCTGTCTTTCGGTTGAGGTGGTGCCGGGTCAGCTGGCGTGGGCCGCAGTCGGCAGGAGTGGGCTGCGGTCGCTGGCGTGGGCCGCAGTCGGCAGGCGTGGGGCGCAGTCGGCAGGAGTGGGCCGCGGTCGCTGGCGTGGGCCGCGGTCGGCAGGCGTGGGCCGCGGTGGCTGGGGTGGGCGCTGGCTGGGGTGGGGCTCGGTCGGCAGGCGTGGGGCGGGGCGGCTGGCGTGGGCCGCGGTCGGCTGAGGCGGGGCTGCGATCGGCTGGGTGGCGCCGCGGTCGGCTGGGGTGGGGGCTCGGTCGGCTGGATTGAGGTGGGGACGGTTGGAAGCCAGGTGTGCTGCCACGAATGTGGCTTTCGAGGCATCGGCGGGGCTCGAAAGCCAGGTTGTCTCAATCGGTTGTTGCAAGTGGCGGCAGCTGATAGGAGATCTCTCATGCCAGGACCCCGGTTGACGTGCGAGGAACGAGTGATGATCCAGAACGGTCTGGATCAAGGACTTACCCAGGACGCGATCGCGAAAGTCCTGGGTAAGTCACCCTCGACGATTTCCCGTGAGGTACGCCGCGGCGGTGGACCGCGGTGTTCCAGGCCCGGCACCACGATCACTGGCCGGCCTCGCCGCTACCGGGCCGACCGAGCCCAGCGTCTGGCCATCGAACGCGGCCGGCGCCCGAAACCCCACCTGCTGGCAGGTGAGCTGGCGGCGGTGGTGACCGGTCTGCTGGAAGCGGACTGGTCACCCCAGCAGATCTCGCAGATGCTGCCGACGTTGTTCCCCGATGATGAGGCTATGCGGGTGAGTCACGAGACGATCTATCAGTCGTTGTTCGTCCAAGGCCGTGGTGAGCTGCGGCGGGAACTGGCCGCTCACCTGCGCAGCGGCCGCACCGGCCGCCGATCCCGCGCGGCCACCGGGGCGCGCCGCGCGGGCCGTATCGCCGGCATGGTCCCGATCAGCCAGCGTCCCGCCACCGCCACCGACCGGGCCGTTCCCGGGCACTGGGAAGGCGACCTGCTCCTGGGCGGTACCGGCAAGGGCGCGGTGATCACCCTGGTCGAGCGGACCTCGAGGTTCGTGCTGCTGGCACCACTACCGGACAGTCACAAAGCCCTCGACGTCCGCACACTGCTCACCGGCATGATCACCGCCCTGCCCGACACGCTCACCCAATCGCTGACCTGGGACCAGGGCAACGAGATGGCCCAGCACGCCCAGTTCACCCTCGACACCGGCCTGCAGGTCTACTTCTGCGACCCACACAGCCCCTGGCAACGCGGCAGCAACGAAAACACCAACGGCCTGCTCCGCCAGTACTGGCCCAAAGGCTCAGACCTACGCCACCTCACCCAAACCCACTGCGACACCATCGCCCAGCGCCTGAACACCCGCCCACGCAAAACCCTCAACTGGCACACTCCAGCACAAACACTCGACAAAGCCCTACTTGCAACAACCAGTTGAGACCGCCCCACATTCGTGGAGGGTCAGCTGGTGTGCCAGGCGGTGGCGAGCAGGTCCCGCGTCTGGTTCAGCAGTTGTGGCAGCACCTTCGTGTGGCCGATCACCGGCATGAAGTTCGCATCGCCGCCCCAGCGGGGGACCAGGTGCTGGTGCAGGTGCGCGGCGATCCCCGCGCCCGCGATGACGCCCTGGTTCATGCCCAGGTTGAACCCGTGCGCATCCGACACCTTCCGCACCACGCCCATCGCGTGCTGCGTGAAGCGCGCCAGCTCCACCGTCTCCTCATCGGTGAGATCGGTGTAGTCGGCCACGTGCCGGTAAGGCACCACCATCAGGTGCCCCGGGTTGTACGGGTACAGGTTCAGCACCGCGTACACCGTCTCGCCCCGGGCCAGGATCAGGGCCTCGGCATCATCCAGGTCGACCAGGCGGCAGAACGGGCAGCCCGTGGGCTGGTCCCCCTCCGGCTTGTTCTCGCCCTGGATGTAGGCCAGCCGGTGCGGGGTCCACAGCCGCTGCAGGGCGTCGGGCACGCCGACGCCGTCCTGCGCCTCGAATTCCGGCTTCACGCGAGAACCGCTCCGAAGCTCTCCGACGAGGGCGAGGTGTTCTCCCGGCGGCCGATCCAGGCGCTGATCGCCTCCACCGCGGTGTCCACCGGGACCCCGTTGACCTGGGTGCCGTCGCGGAAGCGGAACGACACCGAACCGGACTCCACGTCCTTGCCGCCCGCCAGCAGCATGAACGGCACCTTCTGCATGGTGTGCGTGCGGATCTTCTTCTGCATCCGGTCGTCGCCGAGGTCCAGCTCGACCCGGATCCCCTTGGTGCGCAACGCCTTCTCCACCCCGCGCAGGTGCTCGGTGTGCTCGTCGGCGATCGGGATGCCGACCACCTGCACCGGCGACAGCCACGCCGGGAACGCGCCGGCGTAGTGCTCGGTGAGCACGCCGAAGAACCTCTCGATCGAGCCGAACAGCGCCCGGTGGATCATCACCGGCCGCTTCCGCTCCCCACCGGCCGCGGTGTACTCCAGCTCGAACAGCTCGGGCAGGTTGAAGTCCAGCTGGATGGTCGACATCTGCCAGGTGCGGCCGAGCGCGTCCTTGGCCTGCACCGAGATCTTCGGCCCGTAGAACGCCGCGCCACCGGGGTCCGGCACCAGGTCGAGGCCGGAGTCGGCGGCCGCCTCCCGCAGCACCTCGGTGGCCCGCTCCCACACCTCGTCCGAGCCGACGTACTTCTCGTCGTTCCGGGTGGACAGTTCGAGGTAGAAGTCGTCCAGCCCGTAGTCCCGCAGCAGGCCGAGCACGAAGCCCAGCAGGGACTTCAGCTCCTCCCCAACCTGTTCCTCGGTGCAGAAGATGTGCGCGTCGTCCTGCGTCATGCCGCGCACGCGGGTGAGGCCGTGCACCACGCCCGACTTCTCGTACCGGTACACCGAGCCGAACTCGAACATGCGCAGCGGCAGCTCGCGGTAGGACCTCCCGCGCGAGCGGAAAATCAGGTCGTGGAACGGGCAGTTCATCGGCTTGAGGTAGTAGTCCTGCCCCGGCCGCCGGACCGTGCCGTCCTCGTTGTACTCCGCGTCCAGGTGCATCGGCGGGTACATGCCGTCCTTATACCAGCCGAGGTGCCCGGAGATCTCGAACAGCGAGGCCTTGGTGATGTGCGGCGAGTTGACGAAGTCGTAGCCCGCTTCGACGTGCCGCTGCCGCGAGTAGTTCTCCAGCTCCTGCCGGATGATCCCGCCCTTGGGGTGGAACACCGCCAGGCCCGAGCCGATCTCGTCGGGGAAGGAGAACAGGTCCAGCTCGGCGCCGAGCTTGCGGTGGTCGCGCCGCTCCGCCTCGGCCAGCATCTCCAGGTAGTGCTCCTGGGCCTCCGCCGACTCCCACGCGGTGCCGTAGATCCGCTGCAGCTGCGGGTTCTTCTCGTTGCCGCGCCAGTACGCCGCCGCGACGCGGGTCAGCTTGAAGGCCGGGATGTGCTTGGTGGTCGGGATGTGCGGGCCGCGGCACAGGTCGCCCCACACCCGTTCCTTGGTGCGCGGGTCGAGGTTGTCGTAGACGGTCAGCTCGCCGCCGCCGACCTCCATCACCTCGGAAGTGTCCACATCGGACTTGATGTCCACCAGCTCGAGCTTGAACGGCTCGGCCGCCAGCTCCGCCTTGGCCGCCTCGACCGATTCCAGTACGCGGCGGGAGAACTGCTGCGACCCCTTGATGATCTGCTTCATCCGCTTTTCCAGCGCCTGCAGGTCTTCCGGGGTGAACGGGGTGTCGACGGCGAAGTCGTAGTAAAAGCCGTCCTTGACCGGCGGGCCGATGCCCAACTTCGCCTCGGGGAACTGCTGCTGCACCGCCTGGGCGAGCACGTGCGCGCACGAGTGGCGGATCACCGAGCGGCCGTCCTCGGTGTTCGCCGCCACCGGCTCGACCTCGGTGTCGGATTCGGGCACCCAGGCCAGATCCCGGAGCTTGCCCTCGGCGTCGCGCACCACCACGATGGCGTCCGGGCCCTTGCCCGGGAGGCCGGCTTCGCGGACCGCCGCACTCGCCGTAGTGCCCGCGGTGACCACCACGCGTTCGGACGGGGTGGCCGCGGTTGGCGAGAACTCTGACACGGTGGGCTCCTCAGCTGGGTGTTCCGATGACTCCCGTGATGCTAGCCGTCGTGGTCGGGGCTGCTCACACGTGTCGCGGGCCAACGGCGCTCGTCCGTGGAAAAACGGTGGGAACGGGCCGTGGGCGTGGTTCGGAACGGGACTGCGGAACCGTTGGCCAGTCGGCGGGTGCGGTCGCCAGTGAGCAGTCGCCAGTCGCGGTCAGCGGGGGTGGCGGGGAGTAGTTCGGTCGGTGCGAGGGCTGAGGTCGAGTCGCCCAGCGACTGCGCTGTCGCTGGGCTGGGGGCGGCCAGCGGGAAGTGCCCGGTCGGGGCGGCCAGTTGTGACGGCTGGGGCCGAGGTCGACAGCAGCGACGTCCCCGGATCGAGGTGGCAGGCCGCGACGGCCGGGACTGAGGTGACCAGCAGCGAGCCCCGGATCGAGGCGGCAGGCCGCGACAGCTGGGGCGGAGGTCGACAGCAGCGATGTCCCAGGAAGCGGCGGGCCGGGTATACGGCCATCCAGGACGGCAGCGCCGTCGCGAGGGCGGCCTGGTGGCGGGGCAGCCTAGAGGCAGGTCAGAGGGTGTCGACGACCTGGTCGAAGCCGAGGCGGGGCAGGCGGTCGTACCAGGGGCTCTCCCCCGGCTTGCCGACGTTCACCACGACCAGCGACTTCCACGGCCGGTCGTGGAAGAACTCCTTGTCCACGCCCTGGGCGTCGAAGCCGGTCAGGGGGCCGGCGGCCAGGCCCGCCGCGCGCACGCCGATGATGAAGTAGCCCACCTGCAGCAGAGCGTTCGACTTGGCCGTCTCGAAGCGGACGTCCTCTTCGGCGAAGTAGTCCTTGGCGCCCGGGTTGTGCGGGAACAACCGCGGGAGGTTCTGGTGGAACTCGGTGTCGGCGGCCAGGATGACGGTCAGCGGCGCGCTCTCGGTCTTGGCCCGGTTGCCCTCGGCCAGCAGCGGGACCAGGCGCTCCCGCGCCTCCTCGCTGCGCAGCACCAGCGCGCGCAGCGGCTGGATGTTCATCGACGTCGGCGCCCACTTGACCAGGTCGTAGATGGCCTTGACCTGGTCGTCGCCGACCGGCTCCGCGCTGAACGTGTTGGCCGTCCTCGCCTCGCGGAACAGCAGGTCGGCGACCTCGCCGTCCAGTGCGAGACCATCGGGGCGGATGTCGGTGGAGGTCATGGTTCGATCCTTCCTGGTGAGTTCCTGACTACCTCCCGCCAACGTAGTTGAGCGCTTGACTATTTCGGTTTCAACTAGATTCAGGTCACACCCGGAACCTCAGTAAGCCCCGTCACCCATCAGCACCGCGCGCACCGTCTTCCACAGAATCACCAGATCGAGTGCCAGCGACCAGTCCTCCACGTAGCGCAGGTCGAGCCGGATGCTCTCCGCCCAGCTCAGATCGCTGCGACCGCTGACCTGCCACAGCCCGGTCAGCCCCGGCTTGACCAGCAGGCGGCGGCGCGCGTCGGCGGCGTAGGCCTTCGTCTCCTCCGGCAGCGGCGGGCGCGGGCCGACCAGCGACATCCGCCCGGTCAGCACGTTGAACAGCTGGGGCAGCTCGTCGAGCGAGTACCGGCGCAGCAGGCCGCCCACCCGGGTGACCCGCGGGTCGCGGCGCATCTTGAACAGCGGACCGGCGCCTTCGTTGTCCTGGAGCAGCTGCTGGCGCACGGCGTCGGCGTTGACCACCATGGTGCGGAACTTGAGCATGGTGAACGGGTGCCCGTTGCGGCCGACGCGGCGCTGGCGGTAGATCACCGGCCCGCGGCTGCCCAGCTTGATCGCCACCGCGATGCCCAGCAGCAGCGGCGAGATCATCAGCAGCAACAGGGCCGACGCGACCCGGTCGACGATCTCCTTGACCAGGCGGCGGCCACCGGTGAAGGTCGGCGCGGTCACCCGCAGCAGGGGCATGCCGAGCACCCCGGAGACATTCAGCCGCGGCCCGGCCACCTCCATCAGCACCGGCGCGACCACCATCTCGGCGGCGGTGCCTTCGAGGTCCCAGGCGACCTGCTGCAGCCGCCGCGGGCTCCAGTACTGGTCCGCGGTGACCGCGACCACGCGGTACCCACCGCGGCGGACGTGGTCGGCGAGTTCGTCGAGCCTGCCGACCACCGGCACCCCGTCGAGGTCACCGCTCCCGGGATCGCCCTCACCGGTGAAGGTGCACACCGCTTCGACGCGCCAGCCGACGTGGGATTCGGCGCGGGTGCGCGCGATCAGGTCGCGCACGGTTTCCGGACTGCCCGCGGCGAGCACCGGCAGCAGGCAGCCGCCACGGCGGCGCGTGCGGTGGAGCCAGCGGCGGAGCACGTAACGTTGCGGGAACGAGACCAGTGCGACGGCGGGAATGACGGCGAACACCCACGGCTGCACGGCGAGCGCGCCGAAGAGCAGACCGCCGAGTGCGACCATCACCGCCGCGGCGAACAGGCCCCGCCCGAGTCTTCGGAACTCCTCGGCGCCCTCACCGAGCACTCTCGGGTTCCACGCCCGGCTGGCCGGAAGCGCGCACACGACGGCGAGCACGGTGCCGAGCGCGAGCCACTGCGTGGCCGGCCACTCGGCCCCGAAACCGTGCAGCACGAAGGCTCCCGCGGCGACCACGGCGGTGGTGGCGACCAGGTCACCGAGCACCACCATGCTGCGGTAACCGGATTCCCAGTCCGGCGAAGGCCGGTGCGACGCGCGGGAAGCGGGCGCGGGCGGGCGCGGATCGGCGGGCGCGCTGGGCGCGGCGCGCTGCGGTTGACGGGAAATCGCGGGAAGACCGATGTGGGGCCGCGCATCGTTGACCGGCAACGAATTGACCGGCAATGACCGCCGCACCGACTCTTCCATCGGACCTCCCACACTCGACAAGTGGCGCAGTTCGGGACAGCGAGCCACCCGCAATTGTGATAACTGTGGGTGACCATGGGTGGTATACGCTCAGTAGGGGCGCGAGCGATACACGCGGTGGTATCGGTCACTCTGAATGCAGCGTTACAAGGTCACAGCGGCGATTCAACTCACTGAGACGGCTGACTGAGCCGCGAGAAAATAACAAAAAGATGACGAAGGGTGATCATTGGTCTCGGGGAAACCCCTACGCTAAGTAGTCGGAAAATTCTCACCTCACCCGAGCGGCCGGTGCCGTTAGGCCGCGAGTGGCAAGGGTCGCCCGGTAACGCCCCGCACACCGTCCTTTCGGGACGGTGCGGTGCCGCGCTCGCCTAAACTGGGGGATTCCCGGGCTCTGGGGAGGGACGCGTGGCCGCATCACCGGAAGAAGCGCTGGCCGGACTCGATCTCTACGCCGAAGACCAGGCCGAGCACCTGCTGGCCGCCGCGACGCTGGCCAGGACGCGGTGCCCGGTCCCGCATTCGGCCGCCGACGGCGGATATCACGTGCTCACGCGGTATGAGGACGTGCGGGCCGTGTGCGCCGACCCGGAATCGTTCAGTTCCCGCGCGCCGAGCATTCGCGGAGTGCCCGTTCGGGTGATCCCGGTCGACACCGACCCACCGGACCACCGTTATTACCGGCGAATTCTCAACCCCTATTTCTCCCACGCCTTCCTCCAGCGCTACCAAGGCCAGTTGCGCCGATTGGCCGACGAAACCGTCGGCTCCTTCGCGGAACGCGGTTCGTGTGACGTGGTGCAGGATTTCGCCATCCCGTTCAGCGCCGGTTCACTGGCGCGCGTGGTGTTCGCCACCGACAACGAGGACCTGGTCTCGCGCGGGATCGCGGCGGCCAAGGAGGTCGCGGTGACGAGCAGCCCCGAAGCCTTCCAGGCGCTGGCTGCCCTTTCGGCCGAGGCGCTCGCCGAAGCGGCGGCCGAGGAGCGCGACGGCGTGTTGCGCGCGCTCGCCACCGAGACCATCGACGGCAGGCCGTTGACCATGGAGGAGAAGCTGGGCATGGTGACCACGCTGTTCCTCGGCGGGCTGGACACCACGCGCGGCGTCATCGCGAACATCGCCTACCACCTGGCCACCCGCGACGACGTCGAGGCGCTCCTGCGGCGTCCCGGAGGCTGGCAGCGCGAACTCGAGGAGTTCCTCCGCTACGAGACCACCGTCGCGTTCATGGCGCGCACCGCCGTGCGGGACACCGAAATCGGCGGGATGCCGATCCCGGCCGGCGGCCGCGTCGCGGTGTTCTTCGCCGCCGCCAACCGTGATCCCGCGCGGTTCGAGAACCCCGACGAGCTGGTGTTCGACCGGCCGTCCATTCCGCACCTGTCGTTCGGCTTCGGCATCCACCACTGCCTCGGCCTGCACTTCGCCCGGCTGCAGCTGAAGACCGCCTTCGCCGCGCTGCTCGCCCGCGGCACGAACTTCCGGCTCAGCCCTGGCGCGGAGATCCCGCGTCAGCCGGGGGTTTCGCTGAACAGCCCGTACCGGCTGGACCTGGAGTTCCATCCGCGTTAGACGATGGCCACGCGCGGAGTGCCGTCGAACCGGTAGCCCACCCCGCGCACGGTGCTGATCGGGGCGGGTTCGGGGGCGAACTTGGCGCGCAGCTTGCGGATGTGCACGTCGACCGTGCGCACCCCGTCACGCCGCGAGCCCCACACCTCGGTCAGCAGGGTCGCCCGATCGTGCACCACGTCGGGATGCGTGCCGAGGTAGAGCAGCAGGTCGAACTCCAGCCTGGTCAGGCTCAGCGGTCTGCCGCCGACCAGCACCCGCCGCGCGCTCGCGTCGATCCGCACCGCCGGTCCGGCCGACGGCACGACGGAGGGCACGACGCGGCCGGCCGCCTCCACCCCCAGTGCGTCCTCGACGGACTCCAGCAGGCGGGCGGCGATCTCGGCCGCGTTGTCCTCGTCGGTGCGCAGGCGGATCGACAGGGTCAGCTCGACGACGGCGGTCATGGCGCCATCTTCGGGCCGAGCCCGGCGATCCGGCCAGCCCGTCCACGCTGCGGAACGTGCTCAGTGGACCAGCTTGAGCCCGATCACGCCGCCGACGATCATTGCCAGGAAGAGGACCTTCAGCACGGACAACGGTTCCTGCCCGGTGACCATCGCGTAGACCACGGTGAGCACCGCGCCGATGCCCACCCAGACGGCGTAGGAGGTGCCGACGGGCAGTTCACGCATCGCGTAGGCGAGCCCGGCCATGCTCGCGGCGAGCGCGGCGAAGAACACCGCGGCCGGGCCGAAGCGGGTGAGTCCCTCGGACTTGCCGAGTGCGGTGGCCCACACGGCTTCCAGCACACCCGAGAGAACGAGGATGATCCACGACATGACGGCCTCCAGCGGGCCGTCTTGTCGCACACCGGGTACGGCACCCCTCGTCCGGAAGCCCCATCACCGGGCTCCCCCTCAAGATCTCACATCCCGTGCGCCGGCGGCAAACCGGCGGTACCGGCCGGGCGCGAGCTCGTACTGCCGCTTGAACGCGGTGGCGAAGGCGAACTCCGAGCGGTAGCCCACTTTCTCCGCGACCACCGCCAGCGGCACGTCCGACTCGCGCAGCAGGCGCGCCGCCGTGGTCATCCGCCACCAGGTCAGGTAGCGCCCCGGCGAGCGGCCGGTCAACTCGGTGAACCGCCGGGCGAACGGCGCGCGGGACAACCCGCCGCGCTCGGCCAGCGAAGCGACCGTCCACGGCCGGGCGGGTTCGGTGTGGATGGCCTCCAGCGCCCGGCTGACCACCGGATCACGCAGCGCCGCGCCCCAGCCGGGCCGCCGCTCGGCGAACCAGGTGCGCAGCGCGTAGAGCAGCACCAGATCCAGCAGCGCCGGGACCACCCCGTCGGTACCGAGGCCGGGCCGCAGGAGCTCGGCCGCCAGCAGGTCCACTGTGGACCGCAACTCGGGGCCACCGCTCAGGTGCACCACCTCCGGCAGGTCGCGCAGCAGCGGGTGACCACCGGCGGGCGCGAGTTCGTAGGCACCGCACAGGGTCATCGTGTCCCCGTGGACGGGCGGGGGTTCGGCGAGATCCGGATCGCAGACCTCGGTGGCCGGCGGGGTGTCCGCGTGGTCGGCGAGCACGTGCGTACCGCCGTGCGGCAGCAACACCACATCGCCGGTGCCCAGGCGCACCGGCACCCCGTCCGACGGGATCAGCACGCACTCGCCCCGCAGCACCACGCGGAAGCCGACCGCACCGGGCACCGGCGGGAACCGCTGCGCCCACGGCGCGTCCCAGCCCACCAGTGCCGAGCGCGGCCGTCCCGCGCGCACCACGGCGAGCACGTCGCTGAGGATGTCCACGGGTGGCACTCTAGCGAGACGATCGCGTATGAATGCGGGTCAGCTAACCATGGTCCGTCTCGATGAGGCTTTCTACGGTCGACGTCATGAGAGCCGCACGCATCCACGAACACGGCGACCCGGACGTCATCCGCATCGACGAGATCCCGCGACCGGCACCAGGACCGGGCCAGGTGCTCGTCGAGGTCGCCGCGACCTCGTTCAACCCGACCGAAGTGGCGTTGCGCTCCGGCGTCCTGCGTGAACTGGTTCCGGTGACGTTGCCGTTGACGCTGGGCTGGGACGTCGCGGGCACCGTCGTCGAACTCGGCGCGGGGGTGGACGCGCACGCGATCGGCGACCGGGTGATCGGCTGGATCGACGGCGCCGCCGCGGAATTCGCCGTGGCCGACGCCGATGCGCTCGTCGCCGCGCCCCGCAGCATCGCCTTGGCTGATGCGGCTGCCTTGCCACTCGCGGGATTGACCGCGTGGCAAGCGATCGAGCAGGCCGGGATCACCGCGGGCGAGCGCGTCCTGGTCAACGGCGCGGGTGGCGGGATCGGCGGATTCACCGTTCAGCTGGCCAGGAAGGCCGGAGCGCGGGTGATCGCCACGGCCGGTCCGCGCAGCGCGGCCAAGGTTCGCGAGCTGGGCGCCGAGCAGCTCATCGACTACACCGCCACCACGCTGGACGAAGCGCTCGACGGCCCGGTCGACCTCGTGCTGCACCTGGTCGGGTTGCCCGACGCGGCCGGGATCGCGCGACTGGGCGGGCGCATCGTGTCGGTGACCAACAAGATCGGTCACCATGTGTTGGTGCGCAACGATTCCCGCGATCTGGCCGCGCTCGTGGCACTGGTGGACGACGGCTCGCTGGCCCTCGACATCACCGAGCGCCACGCACTCGCCGACCTTCCCGAGATCCACCGCCGGAGCGAGCGGGGCGACCTTCGCGGGAAGGTGCTCGTGCTCACGTGAGCAGGCCGTGCGCGACCAGGTCGGTGGCCGTGGTGAGCAACGCGCGCAACTCGTCTTCGTTGCGGCGCAAGGCATCCGGGCGCCAGCCGAGGCTGATCACGCCGTTCCACGCCGACCAGAGCACGGTGGCCACCGCCGCCGGGTCGACCTCGCGGAACACCCCGGCCTCGACGCCCTTCCGCAGCACGGTGACCAGGCGCTGGTTCTGCTCGTCGACCGACTTCGCCAGCCGGTCGGCGAGTTCCTGCCCCGCCGCGTACTGCCCGGGTTCGGGCGGGAACGCCAGCATCCGGAAGTAGCCGGGGTAGGCGAGGTAGAAGGCCAGGTACTCGTCGGCGGCGGCGTAGATCTGCTCGATCGGCGGCCGGCCGGGCCGGTAGGCCTGGTCCATGTGACCGCGGTCGGCGCGCAGCGCGCGTTCCACCACCGCCGCGTGCAGTCCGGCCTTGGACCCGAAGTGGTTGTAGATGGAGCCGGGGGCGACCCCGGCGCGCTCGGCGATCTCCTCGACCGTCACCTCCGCGCGGTCGCGGAAGACCTCCTCGGCGGCGCGGAGCAACGCGCTGATGGTGCGCTCTTTGCGGGGGTCCATGAGCCCTCTCTTGCAACCGTTGCACGAACGCTGCTAGCTTAGCCGCCAGGATCTTGCAACGGTTGCAAGAAGTCGTCAGGAGCAGCGATGGAACGCTGGCGCGATCCCCGGCTCGGGGAACCGCACGAGGTGACCCTGCCGTCCGGGACCCTGCGCTACCACGACGCCGGCCGCGGTCCGGTGCTCGCCTTCGTGCACGGTTACCTGGTCAACGCCAACCTCTGGCGCAAGCTGGTACCGCTGCTGTCGAGCCGGTTCCGCTGCATCACGCCGGACTGGCCGCTGGGCTCGCACCTGACCCCGTTGCGCCGCGACGCCGACCTCTCCCCGCCCGGGATGGCGGGCCTGATCGGCGACCTGCTCGACGCACTGGACCTGCGCGAGGTCACCTTGGTGGGCAACGACTCCGGCGGCGCGTACAGCCAGCTCGCGGCCACCCTCCGTCCACAAAGGATTGCGCGGCTGGTGCTGAACTCGTGCGAGACCCCGTGGTGCACCTGGCCGCCGGCGCACGGCGCCTTCGGGGTGCTCAAGGCCGCCGCCCGCCACCCCGGCACGCACCGGGCGCTGTACCAGCCGTTGCGCCTGCGGGCCACGTGGCGGCTGCCGAACACCTACGGCTGGCTGGCCAGGTTCCCCATCGACACCACCGTGATGCGCGGGTACGTCGGCCCCACGCTGTCCACGCCGGAGATCCGGTTCGACGGGCGCAAGGCCATCGGCGCGGTGGACATCGGCTTCGTGAAGAGCGCTGCCGAAAAGCTGCGCGGTTCCGGCCTGCCGATCCTGTGCGCGTGGGCCGCCGGCGACCGCGTGTTCCCGGCCGGGCGCGGGCGCGCCTACGCGGACCTGCTCGGCGCGGACTTCCGCACGATCGCCGATTCCTACACCTACACCGCCGAGGACCAGCCCGCGCGCACGGCGGAGGTGCTGCGGGACTGGTTCGACGACCAGCACCTCCCCTAGGCTTGGCCCGTGGGCAGGAAACTCGCGTGGTGGCGCGGGCGATCGCCGCTCGTGATCACCGTGGTGGCGGTGACGACCGCGGTCGGCCTCGCGGTGTCCGGGGCGGCCAAGCCCGACGGCGGGATCGACTTCTTCCAGTCCGGGCACTGGGTGTTCAACTCGGTGCTGGGCACCGTCTTCCACATCGACGGCGCCAGCCGGAACATCGACGCGCGGCTCGGGCTCCCGGCCGATCCGGGCAGTCAGGTGGTCCAGGGCGAGACCGGCGGGTACGTGGTCGGTGGCAACCGGATCATCGAGTTCGGCAAGTCCGACCTGTCCGTGGGCAAGGTGACCGCACCGGCGGCCCGGGAGCGGCCGGTGGCGCTGGAGGTCGCGGGCGGGCCTTACCTGGTGTACCGCGAAGCCGGGCAGATCGTCCGACTGGGTGATGAGCACACCACGATCGCGGCGGGCGGCGGTCTCGGCGATCCGGTGACCACCAGCGCGGGTTCGGTGTGGGTCCACCACCTGGGCACCAACGCGCTCTGCGAACTGACCCGAGACGCCGACCGGCTCGAATGCCCGGCGAACGCACCCAGCGGGCACACCGGCGGCCTGACCGTCGTCGCCGACCGCCCGATGTTCGTGGACACCTCCACCGACACCGTGCACACGATCGACGGCAAGAACCTCGGCCCCGGCACCGCGCTCGGCGTCGACGCGCCGCCGAACGCGCGCCTCGCCTCGACCGACGTCGGCGGCCGGATCGCCGTGCTCGACGGGCCGGGCAAACGCATGCACCTGGTCGACACCACGCCCGCGAAGGCCGCGCCGGTCACCGTCGACCTGCCCGAGGGCGACTACAGCGCGGTCGCGTCGTCGGGGCAGGCGGTGGTCCTGCTCGACCGCGCCAAGAACGCCGTGCTCACCTACGACCGCGACGGCAAGCAGCACAAGAGCACGCCGGTCCCGCCCGGTGAACCCCGGCTGTCGAGGGGCGAGGACTCGCGGGTGTACGTCGACAGCGCGGACGGCGGTCACGTGCTGGTGGTCGACAACGACGGGGCGGTCAACCCGGTGCAGGTGACCGGCACCGAGCGGCCAGCCCCGTCCGCTCCCCCGCCGGTCGCGCCGGCGCCACAGCCACCGCCGGCCGCGCCTCCCGCGCAGGAGCAGCAACAGCAGGCACCTCCGCCCGCGCAGCCCAAGCCACCGCCGAAGACGAACCCCCCGCCCCCGGCGAATCCGGCCAGCCCGCCGGGTGCGCCGCCCGGGGTCAAGGCCACCGCCGGGAACGCGGCGATCACGGTCAACTGGGGTGCCGCGTCCCCGAACGGCGGCGCGGTGTCGAACTACCACGTCTCGTGGACCTCCAGCGCGGGCAGCGGCGAGAAGACCGTCGGCGGTGGCGTCCGGTCGACCGCGCTCAGCGGCCTGACCAACGGGACCACCTACGTGATCACGGTGACCGCGCAGAACTCCGCCGGACGCGGTCCCGGCGCCAGTTCCGCCGGGGTGACGCCGAAATCACCGAGGTCGATCACCGTGTCGCGCGGCGAGCAGGAGTCGTACGGTTCCGGGTGCTCGGAGCCGGACTGCGCGAAGATGCACGTCGTCGCGACGGGCTTCGACCCCAACACCGAGTACGACTTCAACCCGTTCTCCACCGCCGAGGGCTACAGCAACCCCGGTTCCGGGCAGACCACCGATTCGGACGGATCGGTCACCTTCGAGGCGTTCCACTTCGACACCGTCGGCGAATCGGTCTGGGTGATCGCGGACGGTGTCGAATCCAACCGCTTCACCTGGCCCCCGGGATAGGCCACATCAGGCAAGATCTGCGCCATGGATGAGTACCCGGAGTACGACGCGGTCGGGTTGGCGGAACTGGTGCGCGACGGCCAGGCGAGCCCGGCGGACCTGCTGGCGGCGGCGCGCGCCCGGCTGGCGGCGGTCAACCCGCGGCTCAACGCGGTCGTGCGCGAGGTGGACCCGCCGGACGCGCCCGCGGCCGGGCCGTTCGCCGGGGTGCCGTTCCTGCTCAAGGACCTGCACCAGGACCTGGCCGGGCAGCCGACCAGCGGCGGGTCCCGGTCGATGGCCTCGATCCCGGCGAAGGAGACCACCACGGTGGTCCAGCGCTGGCTCGACGCCGGGCTGGTGGTCTTCGGCAAGACGAACACCCCCGAGTTCGGCGCCAAGGGCATCACCGAGCCGGACCTGTTCGGGCCCGCGCGCAACCCGTGGAACCCCGGGCACACGCCGGGCGGGTCCTCCGGGGGCGCGGCGGCGGCCGTCGCGGCGGGCATCGTGCCGTGTGCGGGGGCCAGCGACGGTGGCGGCTCCATCCGCATCCCGGCGTCGGCCTGCGGGTTGTTCGGGCTCAAGCCGTCGCGCGGGCTCATCCCGGCCGGTCCGGCGCGGGCCGAAGGACTCGGCGGCACCGCCACCGACGGCGTGATCTCGCGTTCGGTGCGGGACACCGCCGCCATGCTCGACGTGCTGGCCGGCCCGACCTCGCTCTCGCCGTTCCTCGCCGCCGGTCCGGCGACGCCGTTCGCGGACGAGGTCGGCCGTGAACCGGGCCGGTTGCGCGTCGCGTTGTGCACCGCCAGCTCGATCAACCCGGATCCGCACCCCGAAGCGGTGGCCGCCGCCCGCGCGGCCGGGGACCTGCTCGAAGAACTGGGCCACGAGGTGGTCGAACTGGAGTCGCAGCCGTTCGACGACGCCGCTCTGGCCAAGGACTTCCTGACCAGCTGGTTCGTCAGCTGCGCGCACGCGATGGCCGAGTGCAAGGCGGCCAGCGGCGCCGGGGACGCGGCCTTCGAACTCGACACCCGCACGATGGCCGCGCTGGGCCGGGCGACCAACCCGGTCGACCTGGTGCGTGCCATCGAACGACGGCACGAGCACACCCGGCGGCTCGCCGAGTTCCACGAGTCGTACGACTTCCTGCTCACCCCGTCCACCGCGACCCCGCCGCCGCGGATCGGCGCCTTCGACACGCCGGAGCCGGTGCGCAAGCTGCAACGCGGCCTGCTCACCGCCGGGGCCGCGGGCCTGCTGCGGTTCACCCCGATCGTCGACCGGCTGATCCACGAGAACCTGAGCTGGGTGCCGTACACGCAGCTGGCGAACCTGACCGGCAGGCCGGCGATGAGCGTGCCGCTGCACTGGACCGCCGACGGCCTGCCGATCGGGGCCCAGTTCGTCGGACGGCTCGGCGCCGACGGCGCGCTGCTGCGGCTGGCCGGGCAGCTGGAAAAGGCGCGGCCGTGGGTTGAACGACGTCCTACTCCGGTTTAGCTAGAGAATTCTCTAGTCTTCCGCACTCGGCGACGATCGGCCCTTGTGGCGAATCGGGCGCCAACAATACTGGCGACCACCGGTATTGGCGAGTCGGAAACGGAGCGCGGGAGATGGCGGGCATTTTCGAAGTGCGCCGGCGGCGGCTGGCCACCGTGCTCGCCGCGATGGCGGCCGCGGTGACCGCTTGCGATCGCCCGGACACCGCAGGTCAAGCCGCTCCCCCACACCCGTTGACGTTGCTGGACCGGGCTCCGGTGGCCACTGACGCCGAGGTGGCCGCGTCGCCGACCGCGGCCACCATTCGCCGGCGCGGACAATTGATCGTCGGCGGCCAGCTCGATCTCCCGCTGCTTTCCGAGCGCAATTCGATCACCGGCGAAACCGAGGGTTTCGACGCCACACTGGGAAAGTTGCTGGCGAAATACCTGCTCGGCGAATCGACGGTGAAAATCGTGACCGCGACGCCGGAAACCAAGGAAACCCTGCTGCAGGTCGGCACCGTGGACGCGGTCATCCGGATCTACACGATCACCCCGGAACGGGCGCAGAAGGTCGCCTTCGCCGGGCCGTACCTGCGCTCGGGACAGGCCATCGCCACGCTGGACCAGGAGCGGTCGATCGCCAAGCCCGCCGATCTCAACCACCGCCCGGTGGTCGCCGTGGCGGGCACCACCAGCGTGGACGCGCTGCGGGAGGTCGCGCCGAAGGCCAAGCTGGAAACCTTCGGCAGCACCAACGAATGCGTGCAGGCGCTGGAATCCGGGCGGGCCGTGGCCTACGTGCACGACCTGACCGCGCTGGCCGGGGCGGCCCGGCTCAACGACCGGATCCAGATCGTCGGCGAGCCGTTCACCAGCGAGCCCTACGGCATCGGCCTGCCGCGCGGGGACGCCGCGTTCAAGGAGTTCGTCAACGGCTGGCTGGACAAGATCGTCCGCTCCGGGCTGTGGGCCGAGCTGTGGCAGTCCACGCTCGGCACGGTGGTCACCGGTCCGCCGCCGGAACCACCGCAGCTCGGTTCGGTGCCGGGTTCCTAGGCGCCCCAGAGGTCCACGGCGATGTCACCGGTCTGCTCGCTGAACAGGCCGCTCGGGCTGGTGCGGTGCAACAACTCCCGCAGATCGGCCTCGAAGGCCAGGCGGCCGTCACCGAACAGGTGCGGGGTCGAACTGGACAGCGAGTACACCGCGGCGACCAGGTCCTCGGTCACCCGGGTGACCACGCGGCCCGGCACTTCGACGCGCGCCGGACCGGTGAACCCCGCGGCGCGGTAGATCTCCGACTCACCGTCGAGCGTGCCGTCCGGCAGCTGCCCCTGACCCGCGCGCCGCACCGGGCCGAGGTATTCGCGCACCAGCTCGGTGATCTCGGTGTGCGGCGGACGCGGGTACGGGAGCGGATCCGGCGAGGTGGTGCCGTGGCTGGTCCTGGCGTGGACGTGCGCGCAGGTACCACCGGGGTTGAGCATGCCGCGCACCGCCGCGGCCACCTTCGGCCGGTCCATCCAGTGGAAGGACTGGGCGAAGGTGACCAGGTCGAACCGGCCGAGCCCGGCGGGCAACTCCTCCGCGCGCAGGTGCACCCACTTCGCGTCGCGCACCCCGGCCGCATCCGCGCGGCGACCGGCTTCGGCGAGCATCTCCCGGTCCGCGTCGACGCCGACCACCTCACGGAAGTGCCGGGCCAGCACCAGGGTCAGCGAACCGGGGCCGCACCCGACGTCGAGCAGGCGGCCGGAACCGTCCAGCCCCAGCGCGGTGGCGATCGCCTCGGCGAGGGCGGCCGGGTAGGCCAAGCGCCCGCGCGCGTAGTACGCGGCACTCCCGGAATACAGCGACGGATCCCATTCCCAGCCCACCACCCCGAGACTACGGCTTGACCGGCTCCCGGATGACCTCGACCAGGCTGGCGAAGCTGTCCGCACCGTGGCCCGCGTCGATCGCGCGCCGGGTCAGCGTGCGCACGGTGGTGGCGAGCGTGTCGTCGAGGCCGAGTTCCCTGGTGGTGTCGACGAGGTGGTCCATCAGCGGCGCGTCGAGTTCCAGCCATTCGCCGTCGCCGGGGTACCGCCGCCGGTCGAGCTGACCGGCGTAGTCGGTGACGACCTCGCTGACCGTTCCGGCGAGCCAGCCGGTGAGCATCGGGGCCACCTCGGCCGCGCGCACCCCGGCGGTGCCCAGCAGCGCGGCGGTCTGCACGAAGCCGGCGAGCGTGGCCCAGGCGAGGTTGAGCAGCGCGAGGTCGTAGAGCGCGGCGGTACCGGGATCGGGACCGAGGTACACGGTCTTGCCGAAGACCGCGAGCCGTTCGCGGTGCCGCTCGAAGACCTCCTCCGATCCACTGTAGACAATCACCGTCGCGGGATCGCCCACGTGCTCGGGATGTGCCATCAGCGCGCCGTCGAGGTACCGGCCGCGCCTGGCCAGTCCACGCGCTTGCGCGCTGGTGCCCGAGGTCAGGTTGACCACGTCCAGACCGGTGGGCTGACCGGCGAGCGCGGCTTCGGCGGCGGCGTAGTCGTCGGCGCACAGCAGCACCAGGTCGTGCGCTCCGGCGGGGGCGGTGGCGAGCGCGTCCCGCAGCGCCTGTGCGCGCGGGCCGTCGCCGATCACGATGTCCATGCCCGCGAACCTACACTATGTAACCTACAAAATGTAGGTTCACTGCGGCAGCACGCCGAGCACCACCGCGACCGCGGTGGAAACGGCCTTGGCGCGGGAGATCCGCCCGGCCAGCGCCGCCGCGGCCAGTCCGTCGAGCGCACTGTGGATCGCGATCAGCGCGGCCCGGTCGCGGCGGCGGGAAAGCTCGGCGTGCGGCCGGAACGCGCGCTCGAACTCGTCGAGGTAGACCGCCTGCGACTCGTCGCGGAAGGCACGGGTCTCTTCCGTGGCGGCCAGCGCCGCGCCCACTTCGGCGCACCCGGCGCCCTCCGCGAGCACGGCGTCGACGTACGCGGTGGCCAGACCGCGCGCGACCTCCTCCAGCGAGGCACCGGCCACCGCGGCACGCATCCGCTCGATCAGCCGCTGGTCGAAATCGCGGTACATCGCCATCAGCAGCCCTTCGCGGGTGCCGAAGTGCTCGTAGACCACCGGCCGCGTCACCCCCGCCGCCTCGGCGAGGGTGACCAGGGTCAGCGCGGCCGTGCCCCGCGCCCCGCTGAGTTCGAAGGCGCGGTCGAGCAGGAACCGGCGGCGGTCCGCCTTGGCCATCCGGGTCGCGGTCATCCCCGCAGGGTAGTGGCGGCCCGCGACCGCTGGAGCAGCCAGACGAAGTACGGCACGCCGATCAGCGCGGTCATCAGCCCGGCGGGCAGCTGGGCCGGCGCGATCACCGTGCGGCCCACCGTGTCCGCGAGTCCGACCAGCAACGCGCCGAGCAACGCCGCCACCGGCAGCACCCTCGCGTGCCGCCGTCCGACGATCGCGCGGGCCGCGTGCGGGGCGACCAGGCCGACGAAGGCGATCACGCCGATCCCGGCGACCGCGCTGCCGGTCAGCAGCACCGCGCCGACGAGCAGCAGCAACCGCGACCGCGGCACCGGTACGCCCAGCACGCGCGGGGTCTCGTCGTCCAGCGAGATCAGGTCCAGCTCTCCGCGCGCACGGACCAGCAACGGGACGACCAGCAGGATCGCCAGCGCCATCGGCACCAGGTGCGCGAACGAACGCCCGTAGGTCGACCCGCCGAGCCAGGTCAGCGCCTTCGCCTCGTTCCACGGATCGGACAGCGTGATCAGCAGGGTCACCAGCGCCTGGGTCGCGGCCTGCATGCCGAACCCGATCAGCACCAGCCGTTCGCTGGCCAGCCCGCCCCTGGCGGCGAGCGCGAACACCACCGCCATGGCCACGGCCGCGCCGATGCCGGCGAACCCGGCCTGTGTCCAGAAGCCGACGCCCGACACCAGGGTGATCACGGTGACCGCGCCGAGCCCGGCGCCGCCGGACACGCCGATGACGCCCGGTTCCGCCAGCGGGTTGCGTGCCACCGCTTGGACCACCGCGCCCGCCAGCGCGAGCGAGGCACCGGCGAGGAAGGAGGCGGCCACCCGCGGCGCCCGGTTTTCCATCACCCCGCTGACCAGCGGGCCGGCCTGCCCGGTCACCCAGTTGACCACGTCGCCGAGCAGCAGTTTGGTATCGCCCAGCAGGATCGAGCCGACCAGCGCGGCGAACGCCACGACGACCAGCACCCCGAGGATCACGCGGTAGCGCAGGCCGGACACCCCGACCCGCGCGTGCGCCGAAGGTGGTTCGGCCGCCGTGGTGGCGACCCGGATGTTGCGCGCCAGCACCATCAGGAACACCGCGCCGAGCACCGTGGTCACCACGCCGGTGGGCACTTCGAGGGCGCCCTGCGAGCCGATCAGCGCGCGCATCAGCACGTCCGCGCCGAGCAGCAGGGCCACGCCCATCGCCGCGGACACCGGGAGCAGTGCCGCGTGCCGGTGCAGTCCGGGCACCACGTTCGACAGCAACCGGACCAGCGCGGGCGCGGCGAGCCCGACGAAGCCGATCGGCCCGGCGATGGTCACCGCGGTGGCCGCCAGCAGCACGGCCAGCGCGATGGTGGCGAACCGGATCCGTCCCACGTGGACACCGAGCGTCCGCGCGTGGTCGTCACCGAGGTACATCAGATCCAACCGGCGCGACAGCAGGAGCAGCAGGAGCAGTGCCGCGCCGACGACCGGCCCGAGCGTGCGGACGCCGTCGAGCCCGTTCTGCCCGAGCGAACCCGCACCCCAGGCGAACAGGCCGCGGGTCTCCTCCGAGAACAACAGCAGGAGCACGCGGGTCGCCGAGATCATCGCGAGCGCGATCGCGGTACCGGCCAGCACCAGCCGGACGATCCCCTGCCCGCCGGTCCCCGCCAGTGTGAGCACCAGCAGCGCCGCGCCCAGCCCGCCCGCGAACGCCACCCCGGCCGCGCCCAGCAGCGGGAGCGAGAGGCCCACCGCCGCCACCGCGACGATGGCCAGGTGCGCCCCGGCGTCCACGGCGAGCGTGTCCGGTGACGCGATCACGTTGCGCGCCACCGATTGCAGCGCCGCGCCCGAAACCCCGAGCGCGACGCCGACCACGAGTGCCGCGGCCAGTCGCGGCAGCCTCGATTCGAGCACAACAGCCGCGGTGTCCTCGGATTCGGCGCCGAAGACCAGCCGCAGCACGTCCCACGGATCCAGGTTCGCCGTGCCCTGCGTGAGGTGCACCGCCGAGCCCAGCGCGACGAGCACGCCGAGGCCGACCACGAGCAGGGCGAGCCTGGACCGCCCGAGCGTCTTTTCCACCGTGTGCGCGGGTTACGACTTCAGCGCGTTGACCGCGGCGTCGACGTACTGCTCCATCGACTTCGGCCCGCCGAACATCCACAGCGAACTCGGCAGCTTGCGCACCTTGCCGCTGACCACGAACGGCAGCTTCTGCCAGATCGCGTTGCCGGCCAGCTCGTCGGCGTAGGCGTCACCGAAGGTGTCGTTGGCCATGTACCAGAAGTGCACGTCGGGGAGCTGGGTCAGCCCTTCCACATCGGCCTGCGCGAGCCCGTAGACCGCGTCGCCCGGCATCGTCCACGGGTTGGTCAGGCCGAGCCGCTCGAACACCGCGGGCACCAGCGCGCCCTTCGCGAACGGCCGGATGCTGACCGTGCCGGAGGTGACGTAGGAGTCGGAGAAGGCGACCGGCTGCCCGGCCGCGCCCGCCTGCTCGACGGCCGCCTTGCCCTCGGCGATCTTGTTGTCGAACTCGGTCCGCAGCTGCGCGGCCTTGGCCTCGGTCCCGGTCGCCTTCGCGAGCAGGTCCACGTTGGCGAACATCGCGCCGATCGGGTCCTTGACGTCCCCGCCGGCCAGCACCACCACCGGGATCTTCGCCTCGATCTGCTCCAGCGCGCCCTCGGTGAGGCTGTCGGTGACCACCACGAGGTCGAGGTCCAGCGAGCCGAGCGTGTCGATGCTGGGCTCACCGCGGGTGCCGATGTCCTTCGGGGTGCCGTCGAGCGGAGCCGCGCTCACCCACTGGCCGTAGCCCTGGATGTCGGACACCGCGGTCGGCATGACCCCGAGCGAAACCAGGTGCTCCACCGCGTTCCACTCGGTGGCCGCGACCCGCTTGGCCGGCGCGTCGAGGCGGACCTCCTTGCCGCGGGAGTCGACCACGGTGACCGGGGCCCCGGCCGCGGCCGTTTCCCCGGTGGTGTTCTGGGGATCCTCGGTGGTGCCGCAGCCACCGGCGAACACCATGGCGGCCGCCGACAGCGCGAGGAACGCACGGAACTTGCGCATTTGTCTCCTACTCGATGGTTCGACCGGGCAAGCCGGTCAGGCCGGGGCGGCGGGCACGCCCGCGCCGTTGAACCGGCCGATGGCCCGGGTGCGGATCCGTCCGTCCGGGTCGGTTTCGACCTCCACCCGGATGCCGTAGGCCCGGGTGAGGTTCGTTTCGGTGAGCACCTCGCCGGGGCTGCCCTCGGCGGTGACGCGGCCGTCCTCGATCAGCAGCAGGCGGTCGGCGATGGCGGCGGCCTGGTCGAGGTCGTGCAGCACCACCCCGACGCCGACGCCGTGCTCGTCGGCGAGGTCGCGGACCATGTCCAGGATCTCCACCTGGTACCGCAGGTCGAGGAAGGTGGTCGGCTCGTCGAGCAGCAGCAGCGAGGTGTCCTGGGCGAGGCAGCTGGCCAGCCAGACGCGCTGGCCCTGACCGCCGGACAGCGCCTGGACCGGGCGGCCGGCGATGGCGGCCAGCCCGGTCAGCCGGAGGGCGCGCTCCACCGCGGCCGGGCCGCCGGGATCGCGGCCGCCCCAGCGGGTGCGGTGCGGGTGCCTGCCGAATTCGACCAGCTCCCGCACCGACAGCCCGCCGGGTGTGGTGCGGTGCTGCGAGAGCAGCGTGATGCGGCGCGCGAGTTCCCTGGTGGACAGCGCGCGCAGTTCGGCGCCGTCGTCGAAGGTGACCCCGCCCGCGGCCGGGTCGTGCAACCGGGCCAGCGCGCGCAGCAAGGTGGACTTGCCGCTGCCGTTGGGCCCGATCAGCGCGGTGACCATCCCGGCGCCCACGGTGACGGAAGCGGCGCGCACCACGACTTCCCGCCCGTAGGCGACGTCGATCTCGTGCGCGGAGACGCCGGTGGCGGCGCGGGGCGGGGTGTCGGACACGAGCCACACATTAAAGAGAGGCTTACCTAACTCGCAAGACCGAGTGTCGACCAGCACACTCGGTGTCCTCTGTGGAGGGTCAGGCGGCCGGTGCGCGCAGCGGGGCCAGCGCGGTGCTCCACTCGACGACCTCGTCGAGCAGGGTGCCCAGCGTCTTCGCCTGGACCTCGGTCGGCTCGAACCGGGTGAAGCCCTCGAAGTCGTGGAACAACGACAGCGAAACACTGGTGCGCACGTCAGCCATTTTCAGCTCACCCACCACGAGTCGAAGGTGTTCCACCGCGCGGGCGCCGCCGACCGCGCCGTAGGAGACGAAGCCGACCGCCTTGTTGTTCCACTCCGCGAACAGGTAGTCGAGCGCGTTCTTGAGCACGCCCGAGGTGGAGTGGTTGTACTCCGGGGTGACGATGACGAACCCGTCGAAGGCGGCGATCCGCTCGGCCCACGCCTTCGTGTGCTCGTGCTGGTACTGGCCCAGCATCGCGGAAACCGGTTCGTCGTAGTGCGGGAGCGGGTGGTCGGCCAGGTCGATCAGGTCGAAGGTGACGTCGGTGCGGGCCTTGGCGTGCTCGAGCACCCAGTGCGCGACCTGTTCGCCGTTCCGGCCGGGACGGGTGCTGCCGAGGATGATGCCGATCTTGGTCATAAGCGGACTATACCCCGCTTAGCTGGCGGCCGGTAAGGTCGTCCCAATGGACGGACCGACGCTGGCGGTGGGCAAACCGCGCGGGGAACGCGCCGACGCCGCGCGGAACCGGATCCTCCTGCTCGACACCGCCCGTGAGCTGATGGCCGAGCAGGGCGCCGACAAGGTGACGATGGACGGCCTCGCGGCCAGGGCGGGGCTCGGCAAGGGCACGGTGTTCCGCCGCTTCGGCAGCCGGGCCGGGATCTTCCAGGCACTGCTGGACGACGAGGAACGCGCGCTGCAGCAGGAAATCCTGTCCGGGAAGCCACCGCTCGGCCCCGGTGCCCCGCCACTGGAGCGCCTGGTCGCGTACGGGCGGGCACGGGTGGAATTCCTGTTCGAGCACCGGGAAATCGCGCGTGCTTCGCTCGACGGCGGTCAGCCGATCCCGGCGGGCAACGAGCTTCCGGTGTCTCGCCTGCACATCCGGATGCTGCTGGGGCTGCTCAAGCCCGCGGTGGCCGATCTCGACGTGCTCGCCGTGCAGCTCGCCGCGGCCTTGGACGGGCCGTTGCTGCTGATGCTCCCGGTGACCGGCGCGGACGTCACGCGAACCCGGGACCAGCTGGCGCGCGGCTGGACGGAGCTGGTCGAACGCGTCTGCGGCTGAAACCCGGTGGCCGGGCGGTCCGGGCCGGGCCTAGGGTGCGCGCATGACCTTCCCGGCCGGTCCACTGTGCACCCGAGACTCGCTGACCGCCGACCTGCGCGCGGCGGGCGTCACCGCGGGGCAGACGCTGCTGGTGCACACTTCGCTGCGCTCGCTGGGCTGGGTGGCCGGTGGCGCGGTGGCCGTGGTCGAAGCGCTGCGCGAGGTGCTCGGCCCGGACGGCACCCTCGTGGTGCCGGCGATGACCGGGGAGAACTCGGATCCGGCGCACTGGTCGGCTCCCCCGGTGCCGCCGGAGTGGTGGGAACCGATCCGGCGGACCATGCCCGCCTATGATCCCGCGGTGACGCCGTCGCGAATGATGGGCGCGGTCGCGGAGGTCGTCCGGACCTGGCCGGGGGCGCGTCGCAGCGCGCACCCGCAGACCTCGTTCGCCGCGCTCGGACCGCGCGCCGCCGAGATCACCGACGACCACGCCCTCGATTGCCGCCTCGGCGAGAAGAGCCCGCTCGCACGACTCGAAGCCGTGGAGGCGCAGGTGCTGCTCCTCGGGGCGGATTTCGCCAACTGCTCGTG
Organism: Amycolatopsis sp. 195334CR; assembly: GCF_017309385.1. NCBI lineage: Bacteria > Bacillati > Actinomycetota > Actinomycetes > Pseudonocardiales > Pseudonocardiaceae > Amycolatopsis > Amycolatopsis sp. 195334CR. Next base: position 443,937 of record NZ_JAFJMJ010000003.1, read on the forward strand.
CTTCCACTTGGCCGAGTACCGGATTCCCGGGCCGTCGGAGGAGGTCGCGTTCGCGGCGCTGACCCCGGCGGGCCGGGAATGGGTGACGCTGACCGAACGGCGCATCGACAGCGACGACTTCGGCTCGCTCGGCGCCGATTTCGAACGGGACCGGCCGGTGCGGCAGGGCACGGTCGGCGCGGCGCGCACCCGCTTGTTTCTCTTGGCGGACGGGGTCTCCTACGCCGAGCGGTGGTTGCGGGAGCACCGCTCGGCGTAGGAGTGGGCGGTCAGGACAGCGTCGGGGTCTGCCAGTCCCGCCATTCCCCCAGATTTCCTGGCTTCTTGCCGGAAATCCGGATCACGCCGGGAGTGTTCCCGGTACCCAGCAAGAACTTCTGGATGTGCTGCTGCAGTGGTGCCTGCCATTCGGAACGGGTGGCGCAGTGGTTGCCGTTCTGGATGTCGGACCAGTAGGTGAGGTTGGCCCCGGCGCCGAGTGCTTTGTAGACCTCCGCGCCGCCGAGCGCGGCCACGCTGCCGGATTTCGCGGCCAGCCAGTCGATGTGCGGGTTCTCCATGACGAACAGCCCGCGCGGCGCGACCATGCCGACGAGGTGGTGGGTGTCCACCGGAAGGCCGGCCGGGTTCCCGGTGTAGGACCCGAACGCGTCTCCGAGCCAGGGTTGTTCACCGTAGGCGCTGCTCAACGGCTGCGCGCCGCTTTCCCCCGGGATACCACGGAAAATCGGCGCGCCCGCGCTGCCGGACTCGATCGGCATGGTGAGCGCGATGCGCTGGTCGAAGGCGCCGGTGACCAAAGCGCCCTTGCCGTAGCGCGAACACCCGGTCACGCCCATCGCGCCGGCTTTGAGCACACTGCCACCGGACTGCTCGACGACGTCGATGATCCGGCTGACGCCCCAGGCCCAGGCGAGCAGGAGGCCGGTGCTGCTGGTCGAACCGTAGAGGTTGTAGAAGGCGCCTTGCTTGTTGTTGCGCGGGGTGCCCTCCTTAACGACGGCGAGCGGATCGTAACTGATCACCGCGGCGCCGGCGGCTTTGATCGCGGCCGTGTCGGCGCCGAAGCCGCCAACCACCACGACGGCGGGGAAGGGGCCGGTACCGCCGGGGAGTTCGACCTTGGCGGAGAAGCTGGCGCTCTTGCCGTTCTCGGTGACGTTCACCGAGATGTTCGTGCTGCTGACGGAACCGCTGACACCGGCGGGTTTGCGCGGTTTCTCGCCGTACACGTACCGCTCGGCGAGCTTTTTGATCTCCGCGCGGTGGCACCGCCACTCGGCCTTGGTGGCGATGCGCCCGCCGTTGATCTTCTTGAACGGGTCGGGCAGCTTCGCCGAGGCGGGCACGGAGCCGGGCAGCGACACCGCGCAGTCCGCCCCTTCGTCCTCCACCGGCGAGGCCGCCAGCGCCTGCGCGCCCGGCAGCACCAAGGCCGCCACCACCACACCCATCACCGTGAACCGGCGCATGACCGGTCCCCTCCTTCCGGTTTCGTGGTGGCGGTTGGTTGTCGAAAGTTTCGAACTGACCTTCGAAACAAAACTGTAAATCCAGCACGCACCGACCGTCAAGAACTACGGTCGTCCAGTGGCGTCCCGTGCGAGAATCACCACCATGCCCACCCCTCGAAAGGCCGATGGCGCGTAGATCGCCCGCCCAGGTACGCGCGGCTTCGCTCCGCCGAAGCCGCCCCGGCGAACAAATCGCGATGCTCAGCGGCCTCTCACCACGAGGCCGGGCGAGCCTCGCCCAACTCGAACGCACCCGGCTCTGGCCGGGCGCCGCCGCTGAGGCGCTGCACGCGTGGCACCTGTTCATCCGCGATCCGATGCACCGCCTCTGGAACCCGGACCACGGCTGCGGAATCCGCGAATGCTGCCCGGATCCGGAGGAACTGCGTCACCTACTGGAGCTCGTCGCCCATGCCCTCCCCCGGCAGGACGCCCGCTTTTTCAGACAGCAACTCGCCGCCCTAAACGACGAGTGGTGACCACGAGCGCGCCACCACCGACGAAGGTCTGCGACGGTGCCCGCCTCGCGGAGATCGGCCAGCCGACGCTGAAACTCCTCGGCCAGGTAGGGCCTGGCCGCTGGTTGCCCTGCGGGTCGGTGCGTGCGTAGAAGCCCGTTCTGGCGACGCCGGCTTCTCGTGCGAGAGTCTTGAGGTCGCAACCGCCGCGGGCTGGAAGCTGCCCCAGCAGTAGGCGGTCCATCGCAGCAGGATGCCGGCCTCGTTGCGGCGGCGCTGTTCGGTGGTCAGCGGCATGATGTGCTCTCCTGCATTGCGGTCTGCGGAAACGTGGCGGAGTTCTGGGCCAGTTGGCGGCCGATGATCGGTCTCTCCGCGTCGGCCGTCCACGAGGTCGTGATCATGGAATATCGTGCCGGTCATGACCACGGATGACTGGTTGGCCGACACCCGAACCTCTTATGACACGGTCGCGGTCAGCTATGCCGACCAAGTGCGCGGCGCCCTCGCCGGACACCAGTACCTGCGCGCGGCTCTGGCGTTGTTCGCCGACAGCGTGCGGCTCGCTGGCGGCGGGCCGGTCGCGGACGTCGGCTGCGGCCCCGGTGAAGTCACCGCCCACCTGCATGAGCTCGGTGTCGACGCCTTCGGTGTCGACCTCTCCCCTGGGATGATCGACGTGGCCCGGCGCGACCACCCCGGCCTGCGGTTCGAGGTGGGCTCGATGACGGACCTGGACCTCCCCGTCGCTTCGGTGGCCGGCCTGCTCGCCTGGCAGTCGTTGATCCACATCCCCGACGACGAGGTGCCGCCTGTGTTCGGGCACTTCCACCGAGCATTGCGTCCCGGCGGACCGCTGCAGCTCCTGTTTCACGTCGGCGACGAGTCGCGGTTGATGACGGAGGGCTATGGCGGTCACCCGATGAAGGTCCATGTCCACCGCCGTCAGCCTGACCAGATGGCATCCTGGCTGCGCGATGCCGGATTCGTGGTCGAGGCCCAGATGCTGCTCGACCCGGATGCGAAAGCTCAGCAAGCGATTCTTTTCGCACGCAGTAAGGCCTAACTTCTGCGTATGTCGGGCTCGCCAGTCGGAACCGGAGGACGTGCGGGTGTGCTCCCAGCGGGGCAGCTGGAGCACACCCAGACGCGGGCGGCGACGCTGCCTGGGGTCTTCGCCGTAGTCACACTAAAAAACCCGGGTGGCGCCCACCCCTACAACGACGCCCCACCGCAAACAACCACCGTCTGCCCCGTGATCGAACCCCCTGAAGGCCCCAGCAGAAACGCCGTAAGCGCCCCCACCTCCCCCGGCGTAACCAACCGACCCAACGGCGGCACCCGCACCGGCGTCGAACTGCGTCCTGGGTCCCGGAGCATCGGGGTGTCCGTCGGCCCCGGGGCCACCACGTTCACCGTCACGCCCCTCGGTGCCAGTTCCGCGGCCCACGACCGCGCCAACGCCGACAAGGCCGCCTTCGTTGCCGCGTATTGGCTTTTGCCCGGCACCCCGACCATCGTCCGGCTTCCGATCAGCACCACCCGGCCGCCCTCGGCCAGCCGTCCCGAGAGCTCGTCGACCAGCACCTCGGCCGCCGACACGTGCACCGCCCACATCTGCAGACCGTCCTCAGTGGACAGCGAACCCAGCGGCGCCGAACGCTGCAACCCAGCCGCGTGCACGACGGCGTCCACCTCCGGCACCGATCCCAAGGCACCACGGAAATCCCCAGCCAGATCCGCCCGGATCCACTCCGCCCGCGCATCCGGCTCCGACCGGCACAACGCCGTCACCCGCCACCCGTCGTCCAGCAACCGGCCGGCCACCGCCGCGCCGATCCCCGAACTCGCCCCCGTGACGACGGCGTGCTTACGAGGCGACGACAACGTCGACGCCCTTGGCCCGGAACGGTTCCAGGTCCGCCTCCGTAGCCGCCGCGTCGGTCACCAGCGTCCACCGCCGCGGCATCGGCGCCCACGCGTGGAACGGACGACGCCCCAGCTTCGCCGCGTGCACCAGCAGGTACACGTGATCCCCGCGACGCGCCATCAGTTCCTTCAGCCGCGTCTGCCGGATGTCCGCCTCGCAGATCCCGTCCTCCGCGGTCACCCCGTCCGCCCCGAGGAACACCCGGTCGAAAGTCCGCCGCTCCAACGCCGTCTCCGCCAACGGCCCGATGAACCCGAGGCTCTGCGGCCGCAACACCCCGCCCAGGCACTCGACCGTCACCGAATCCGCCGAAGCCAGTTCCTGCAACGCCGTCATCCCGGTGGTCACCACGGTCAGCGCCGGCGCCCCGCGCAGCTCGTGGGCCAGCGCCCCGGTCGTGGTGCCCGCGTCGAGCAGGACCGTCTCCCCCGCGCCGATCTGGCGCGCCGCCCACCGCGCGATGGACCGCTTCGCCTCGAACTCCTCACCCACCCGCTGGCGCAGGCTGGCCTCCGGGTGCGCGACGATCGCCATCGCCCCGCCGTAGGTACGGGCGAGCGCGCCGGACTGCTCCAGCTGCGCGAGGTCGCGCCGGATGGTCGAGGCGGTCACGCCGAAGTGCGCGGACAGCTCGTCCACGTTGGCCAGTCCGGTCGTGGTGGCCAGCCGGACGATGGCCTCCCGGCGGAGTTCGGATTCGCGGGGCACTCGCTCGTCCCTTTCAGCTGACGGAGACCGGCGCCAGTTCGGCGGCCTGGCGCAACGCCTCGATCATGCTACCGACCTCCGCGGTCCCGGTCCCGGCGATGTCGAACGCCGTGCCGTGGTCCACCGAGGTCCGGATCACCGGCAGGCCGACGGTGATGTTCACCCCGGCCTCGATGCCGAGCACCTTGACCGGCCCGTGCCCCTGGTCGTGGTACATCGCCACGATCAGGTCGTAGTCCCCGCGCCCGGCCAGGAAGAACGCGGTGTCCGCGGGCAGCGGCCCGCGCGCGTCGATCCCGTCGGCCCGCAGCTTCTCCAGCGCCGGCTCGATCTTCTCGGCTTCCTCGCCCGCGCCGAACAGGCCGTTCTCGCCCGCGTGCGGGTTGATCGCGCACACCCCGATGACCGGCGCGGCCACCCCGGACCCGCGCATCGCCTCGTACCCGCGCCGGACGGTCCGCTCGACCAGGCCGGGCTCGATCCGCGCGATGGCGTCGATCAGCCCGATGTGCGTGGTCACGTGGATGACCTTGACCTTGGGCGTGGACAGCATCATCGACACCTCCTCGGTGCCGGTCAGCGCGGCCAGCAGTTCGGTGTGCCCCGGGTACAGGTGCCCGGCCGCGTGCAGCGCCTCCTTGTTCAGCGGCGCCGTGCAGATCGCCTGCACCGCACCGGCCACCGCCAGCTCGGAGGCGACCCGCACGTACTGGTAGGCCGCCTCCCCCGCGACCGGGCTGAGCTTGCCCCACGGCAGGTCGGCGGGCAGCAGTCCGAGATCCACCACGTCGATGCGACCGCGTTCGAAACGGGCCTCGGCGGGCGAATCGACGGGCACTACCTCGACGGCCAGGCCGAGCAGCGCCGCGGCTTCCCGCAGCCGCCGCGCGTCTCCGATCACCACCGGGCGGCAGCGCTCGTACACCACCGGGTCGGCGAGCGCGCCGACGATGACCTCCGGGCCGATACCGGCTCCGTCCCCCATGGTGACGGCGATGACGGGCAGGGTCGAACTCACAGGGCCTCCTGGTGCTGGGGTCTGGCGGAGATGGCGGGTGATCGCGAGCAGGCTGTCCTGGCCGCCGTGGCTGCCGGGCCGCGTCACGACCTCGATGCCGGTGTCGGTGCGCGAGTGCACCGCGCCGGGGTGGACCTGCCCGAGCAGGTCGAGCCGGGTCACGCCGAGCGCTTCGAGCACGCGGCGCGCGGTTTCGCCGCCGGTGAGCGCGAGCCGGACCCCGGGCGGCAGCTTCTGGACGGTGGTTGCGAGATGCGCGGTGAGCGCGCGGGCGCGTGCGGGATCGACCGGCCCCGGGCGCACGGTCAGCACCGCGCGGCCCCCGGTCAGGTCGACCGTGACGTCGTCGAGCGTCTCCGGGTCCACTTCGACGACCGGAACGCCGTCGGCGGCGAGGAGTTCCACCTGCCGCCGCGCGCTCGGTTCCGCCGAGCCGACCACAACCAGCACCGGCGCCGGACCGGGATCGCGCACCGAACCCGACGCCGGAGGAACCTGCCTGCCGAAAGCCGCCGCGAGACCGGCCGAACCGACCGCGGCCACTCCCGGGAACGGCCGCGCGGCCGCGGCCAGCAGGTCCAGATCCGCGTCCGTTTCCGCGTCGCACACGGCGATCTCCCCGGCGCGCGCGATCTGGGCGAGGAACTCCGGCAGCGCGGCCGAACGCACCGCGTGCAGGTCCACAAAGGACATCGGAAGGTCGCCGAGCGCTTCGGCGACGGTGTCCGGCCGGTGCTCACCAGGCCCGGGCGGGGCACCCGCGAAGACCACCCGGCCGCGGACGGTCGTGCGGCCCGCGACCGGCAGCGCGGGCGTGCACACCACGAGCCCGTCGCGCACATCGCGGATCCCGCGCACCATCGCGGCGACGTTCCCGCGCAGCAGCGAGTCGATCTTGAGGAAGAGGGGCGCGGAACCACCGGCCACCGCACGCACCGCGGCGCGCGCGACCTCCGGTGAGGCCTGGCGGAGGTCGAGGTCCACTACACCCGATTCCTGCGCGAAACGCGCAAGATGTACCGAGGAGGACCGCAGCGCCAGGGCAGCTTCGGCAGCGCCACTGAGATCGTCTGCCATGGCCAGAAGCACGGGAACCACACCTCCTCACGTATCGTCTTGCGCGAATCACGCTATCGGTATTGCGCATATCGCGCAACCATGCCAGTGTGTCGTCGCAACAGGTCCTCCACGGGCGACGGCGCCCGCGGGTTACGGAGGTTCCAGATGCAGACAGTGCTGTCGCACAGCGCGCTCTCCCGCAGAACCCTGCTCAAGGTTTTCGGCGGTGCCGTGGCGGCGGGTGCGCTCGGCGGGTGCGCCGGCCCCACCGGCGGCCCGCCACCGGGCGCGGTCACCCTCGGGCTCAACCGCTCGCTCGTCTCCCTCGACAACAAGCTCAACCAGTTCGACGCCGCGATCACCGTGCAGCGCGCGGTGCGCCAGGCGCTGACCAGGATCGGCCCCGAGCTCGCCCCGATCCCGGTGCTGGCCGACCGCTTCGAGCTGACCGCGCCGACGCAGTGGACGGTCCGGCTGCGCGAGGGCATCCGCTACTCCGACGGCACCGGCGTTCAGGTGGCCGATGTGGACACCGCGCTGAAGATGTACCGGCAGGTCAACGGTTCCTTCCTGGCCGCGTTCTTCCCCGAGTGGCCGGAGGTGGTCCAGCTCGACGAGCGCACCTTCACCCTGGAGACCGAACGCCCGCTGCCGGTGCTCGACTACCTGATGGCGAACATCCTGCTCACCCCGGCCGCGGCGAACGTGCCCGAGGAACTGCAGACCGGGGTCGGCACCGGCCCGTACGTGGTCACCGCGTCGAACCGCGGCACCGGCGACTACACCTTGCGGCGCAACGAGAACTACTGGGGCCCGCGACCGCGCGTGGAGCAGGTGCGGGTCCGGTTCGTGCCCGAGGAATCGAGCCGGGTGGTCTCGCTGCGCTCCGGCGAACTCGACCTGATCGACACGATCACCCCCGACTCCGCCGAGCAGCTGCGCGGGCTGAAGGACATCCGCATCGACCAGGTGCGGGGCACCCGGATCAACCAGCTCTTCTACAACTTCCGCAAACCGCCGGACCACCCGCTGGCCAAACCGGCGGTGCGCCAGGCGCTGTCCCTCGCGGTGAACGGCGACCGGCTGGCCGGCGACATCCTGTCCGGCTCGGTCCGCCCGGCCACCGGCCCGGTCGCCGAGACGCTCAACGGCGCCGTCGCCTGCGGTACCTACGCCTACGATCCCCGGCGCGCCAAGCAAATGCTCGAAGCCGAGGGCATCCACGACGGCGACCTGCGGGTCACGCTGATCTGGGAAACCGGCGAGTTCGCCGGGGACACCAGCGTGATGGAGGCCGTGGTGCAGATGCTCGGCGAGATCGGCGTCCCGGTCACGCTGCGGCAGTTCGAGCCGGGTGGCGACATCTCCAGCTGGCGGCAGGGCCGGGCCGGGGACTGGGACATCCTCGGCAACGGGTACGCCTCCCCGGTCGGCGCGGCTTTGCCCATCCTGCAAGGGATGTACGGCGGCACGCCGGAACGCGAGCAGACCCGCGACACCTACCAGGGCTACGTCAACCCCGAGGTGATCGCGCTGCTGGAGCAGGCCTACGCCGAGGTCGACGCGCGGAAGCGGCAGGAGGTCACCGCCCGCGTCCAGCAGGTGATCTGGGATTCGTGGCCGAGCATGTGGGCGTTCGTGCCGAACTCGCTGCTGGCCTACCGGACCCGGGTGGCCGACGTGGCGCTGGAGGCGACGAACTCCTACGAGCTCGCGCGCATCGGGCTGGAGGCGTGAGGTGACCTCCTACCTCCTCAAGCGCCTCGGCCAGAGCGCGCTCGTCGTGCTGCTGACCGTGTCCACCGTCTTCGTGCTGATCCGGATGGCGCCGGGCGATCCGGCGACCGCCTTCGCCGCGCCGAACGCCACCGCCGAGGACCTCGCGCGGATCCGGACCCAGCTGGGGCTCGACGGTTCGATCGCGTCGCAGTACCTGACCTTCCTCGGCCAGTTGTTCACCGGCGACCTGGGCACGTCGTACTCGTTCCGGGCGCCCGCGTTCGACGTGGTGCTCGACCGCGTGCCGTACACCATCACGCTGGCGCTCGCGGCGATCGGGCTGACCGCCGTGGTCGCGCTGCCGCTGGGCATCTGGATGGCCCGCCGCGCCGACACCCCGCGGGAGACCGGCGCGAACATCGCGGGCGTCGCCGCGCAGTCCATGCCGGAGTTCTGGAGCGGCGTCATGCTGCTCACCGTTTTCTCCGTGCTCATCCCGATCCTGCCCTCGTCCGGGTTCACCACCTGGGGCGGGCTGGTGCTGCCCGCGGTCACCGTGGCGCTGCTCCAGGTCGCGCTGATCTCCCGGCTGGTCCGCCGCGAGATGGTCACCAACCTGACCGCGCCCTACCTGACCGTGGCCCGCGCGCACGGCATCCCCGAACGCCGCCTGGTGTGGGGGTACGCGCTGGGCAACTCGGCGATCCCGGTGCTCACCGCGCTGGGCACGCGCTTCGCCGCGATGCTCAACGGCGTCGTGGTGGTGGAGGTCGTCTTCTCCTGGCCGGGCGTCGGCTCGCTCGTGGTGCGCGCGCTGGAGACCCGCGACTACCCGCTGATCCAGGCGACCGTGCTGGTCACCGCCGCGCTGGCGATCCTGGCCCAGCTCCTGATCGACCTGCTCTACCCGCTGCTCGATCCGCGGGTGCGCCTCGGAAAGGCGGCAGCACGATGACGACGGTGGAAGAACGTCCCAGCCGCGTGACGCCGAAGCAACTGCGCGACGCCGGGGTCACCCGCCGCTCCCGCACGGCCCGCGCCAAGATCCGGATCGGCGCGGTGCTGACCGGGCTGGTCGTGCTGCCGGTCGCGCTGGCCGACCTGCTGCCGATCCCCGACGCCAACGAGCAGAACCTGGGCGAGCGGCGGCTGCCACCGCTGACCGGCGGGCACCTGTTCGGCACCGACCAGCTCGGCCGCGACATGCTCGCCAGGGTGCTCGACGGCGGTCAGGTCTCGGTGCTGATCGGCGTGCTGGCGGTGGTGGTCTCCGGGTTGATCGGGCTGGCCGCCGGTGCCGCGGCCGGCTACTTCGGCGGCTGGGTGGACGCGGTGGTCTCACGGCTGCTCGAAGCCCAGATGTCCTTGCCGCTGCTGATGATGCTGTTGCTGGTGGTGGCCCTGTTCGGCCCGTCGGTGCCGGTGATCACCACGGTGATCGCGATCGCGCAGTGGCCGGAGGTGGCCCGGCTGACCCGGTCGATGGTGCTGGTCGAACGCGAGAAGCCGTACGTGGACGCGGCCCGCACGCTCGGGCTGACCCATACCGGCGTGCTGTTTCGCCACGTGGTGCCGAACGTGGTGCGCCAGACCAGCCTGGTGGTGCTCCTGCTGCTGGCGCAGGCGGTGCTGCTGGAAAGCGCGCTGAGCTACCTGGGCGCCGGGCCGGAACGCCCGTTCGCCACCTGGGGCCGGCTGATCTCCGACGGCCAGGACTACGTGACCACCTCGTGGTGGCTGGTCACCCTGCCCGGGCTGGTGATCGTGCTGCTGGTGGTCGGCGTGAACCTGCTCGGCGACGGACTGCGCGATCGACGGGGCCGGAAGGGAGCTGGCGCATGAGCAGGCTGGTGGAGCTGGAGGACTTCCAGGTCGAACTGGTCACCGACCGCGGGGTGGTCCGCGCGGTGGACGGGATCTCGCTGCACGTCGATCCCGGTGAGACGGTGACGCTGATCGGCGAGTCGGGTTCGGGCAAGTCGACCACGGCGATGGGCCTGCTCCGGTTGCTGCCGCCGGATCTGGCCGTGCTGTCCGGGAAGGCGCTGCTGGCCGGGCACGACGTGGTGGCCGATCCGGCTGCGGTGACCGGGCTGCGCGGCCGGGTCGCCGGGCTGATCCCGCAGGACCCGATGACCGCGCTGAGCCCGGTGCACACGATCGGCCGCAGGCTCACCGAACTGGTGCGCCTGCGACACGGCGGCAGCCGCCGCGAAGCCCGCGAGAAGGCGCGTGAGCTGCTGGAACGGGTGCACGTGCCCGATCCGGAACGGCTGCTCGACCGCTACCCGCACGAGCTCTCCGGCGGCCTGCAGCAACGCGTGCTGATCGCCTGCGCGCTGGTGGGCGAGCCGTCGCTGCTGATCGCCGACGAGCCGACCAGCGCGCTCGACGTGACCGTGCAGGCCGGGGTGCTGGACCTGCTGATGGAACTGCAGGAGCGGACCGGGGTGGCGATCCTGATGATCACCCACGACCTCGGGGTGGCGCGCCTGGTGTCCGACCGGCTCCACGTGATGCGCCAGGGGCGGTTCGTCGAGAGCGGCGAGGTCGAGCAGGTCGTGCACGCGCCGGTCCACCCGTACCCGAAGCAGTTGCTGGCCGCCGTGCCGCGGCTCGCCGCGAAGGAGGTGCGGGCGTGACCGCCATCCTGAAGGTCGAAGACCTGGTCGTCGACTTCCCCGGCCGGGCGGGCCGGAAGTTCCGCGCGGTGTCCGGCGTCGGTTTCGAGCTGGGGCGCGGCCGGACGGTCGGCATCGTCGGTGAATCCGGCTGCGGCAAGAGCACCATCGCCCGCAGCATCGTCCGGCTGCAGCGGCCCACCTCGGGCCGCATCCTGCTCGACGGCACCGACATCACGCACCTGTCCGAACGGCGGCTGCGGCCGCTGCGCGCCCGGGTGCAGATGATCTTCCAGGACCCGTACGCCTCGCTCGACCCGCACCTGACCGCGGGCGAGATCGTCGGCGAACCGCTGAAGCTGCGCGGAATGCGCGAGGGCCGCCGCCAGGCCGCGCGGGAGCTGCTGGACCGCGTCGAACTGCCGGAAAGCGCGCTGGACCGGCGGCCCGCCGAGTTCTCCGGCGGTCAGCGCCAGCGCATCGGCATCGCGCGGGCACTGGCGTGCCGGCCGGACGTGCTGGTCTGCGACGAGGCGACCAGCGCGCTCGACGTGTCGGTGCAGGCCCAGGTCCTCGCGCTGCTCAAGAGCATCCAGGCCGAGACCGGCGTGGCCTACCTGGTCATCTCGCACAACCTCGGTGTGGTGCGGGATCTGGCCGACGAGGTGCTGGTGATGCGTCACGGCGAGGTGGTCGAGCACGGCCCCGCCGAGCGCGTGCTCACCGCACCCGAAGCCGGCTACACCCGCGCGCTGCGGGACGCGGCACTGGACCCGGCGGCCATCACCGGCCGCAAACCCCGGCACCTGCTCAGCGCCATCACCACGGAGAGGAATTCATGACACCCAGGCTGGTTCTCGGCACGATGACCTTCGGCGACACCGTCACCGCGGCCGACGCGGAGAAGATGCTGGACACCGCGCTCGACGCCGGGATCACCGACGTGGACACGGCGAACGGGTACGCGAAGGGCACCACCGAGGAACTGCTCGCCCCGCTGCTCGCGCCCCGCCGCGACCGGATCCGGCTGGCCACCAAGGCGGGTATGCCGCACCCGGACGCCGGTACGCACTCACCGCTCTCCCCGGCCGGGCTGCGGTCCAGTGTGGACGGTAGCCTGCGCCGCCTCGGCGTGGACCACATCGACCTGTTCTACCTGCACCAGCCGGACGGCGCGGCTCGCTTCGAGGACACCTTGGCCACCGTCGCCGAACTGGTCGAGGCGGGCAAGATCCGGCAGCTCGGCGTGTCGAACTTCGCCGCGTGGCAGATCGTCGAGCTGAACCGGGTGGCCGACCAGGTCGGTGCGCCGCGGCCGGTGGTGGCGCAGCAGCTGTACAACCTGCTGGCGCGGCGGATCGACGAGGAGTACGCGGCGATGGCGGCCGCGACCGGGCTGGAGACGATGGTCTACAACCCGCTCGGCGGCGGCCTGCTCACCGGCAGGCACCGGTTCGACAGCGACCCGGCGGCCGGCCGGTTCGGCGACTCGGTGCTCGCCGAGATGTACCGGAAGCGCTACTGGGACGCGCAGTTGTTCGAGGCGGTCGAAGCGCTGGCCGCGATCGCCGACGGCGCCGGGATCCCGCCCACCGAACTGGCGCTGCGCTGGCTGCTCTCGCGGCCCGTGGTGAACGCGGTGCTGCTCGGCGCTTCCAAGCTCGACCACCTCCTCTCGAACATCGAGTCGTTCGGCCGCGGTCCGCTGCCCGAGGACGTCGTCGCCGCCTGCGACGAAGTGGGCGCGCGGCTGCGTGGCCCGATGCCCGCCTACAACCGCTGAGAACAGGAGCAGTTTTTCCCATGAGCGCACTGGAATTCGCCCGCAAGGTCCGGAGCCGGCAGCAGGCCGTCGGGTACTGGGTGGTGCTCGACGACCCGATCGCCACCGAACGGCTCGGCCGCCTCGGTTACGACTACGTGGCCGTGGACGCCCAGCACGGGCTGATCGCCTACGAGGGCATCCGCAACGCGATGCTGGCGATCGACGCCGGGGCCACGTCGGCGGCCATGGTGCGGGTCGAGCAGAACGACCCGTTCGCCATCGGCCGGGTGCTCGACGCCGGGGCGACCGGGGTGATCGTTCCGTTGATCGACAACGCCGAGGACGCCGCGGCGGCCGTGCGCGCCGCGCGGTACCCACCCGAGGGCCGCCGGTCGTACGGGCCGATGCGGTCGCAGCTGCGCGTTGGCCCGACCCCCGCGGTGGCCAACGAATCCGTGCTGGTGCTGGCGATGATCGAGACGCCGGAAGGGCTGGACAACGTCGACGAGATCGCCGCGACGCCCGGCGTCGACGGACTGTACGTCGGCCCGTCCGACCTTCGCCTCGCCGTGGGCGGGGCCACCTCGACCGATCCGGCCGTCGACGAGGTTTTCGAGCAGGCGGTGGAAAAGATCGCCAAGGCGGCCGAATCGGCGGGCATCGCGGCGGGCATCCACACCCCGGCCGGCGAGGTCGCGAAGCGGCGGCTGGCGCAGGGGTACACCTTCGCCACGGTGGCCTGTGACCTCGTGCACCTGGAGCAGGCGGCCAGGGCGCACCTGCGGGCCGCGCGGGGTGAGCAGTGAAGCTGACCGAAGCCGGGCCCGGTCGTGTCGAGGCCCGGCTCACCGCGTCGACCGCGCAGTCCCACGCGGCCAATCTCGCCGTGCTGCCCGGTGGCGACCTCGGTTGCGTGTGGTTCGGCGGCACCCAGGAAGGCGTGCACGACATCCGGATCTGGTTCTCCCGGCTGGCGCCCGACGGTGACACCTGGTCGGAACCGGTCGCGCTGACCGGTGATCCCGAACGCTCCGAGCAGAACCCCGTGTTGTTCACCGCGCCGGACGGCGAGCTGTGGCTGTTCTGGACCGCGCAGCACGCGGGCCGCCAGGACACCGCCGAGGTCCGGGCGCGCCGGTCCGCCGACGGCGGCCGGACCTGGGGCGAACCCCGGGTCCTGCTCCCGGCGAGCCCCACCGGCGGGGTGTTCGTCCGGCAGCCGCCGCTGGTCACCGCGTCCGGTACCTGGCTGCTGCCCGCGTTCTGCTGCCTCACCCCGGCCACCGGCACCTGGTCCGGCGGCGACGACACCAGCGCGGTGTTCGCCAGCGAGGACGCGGGCGCCACCTGGACCCGGTACGACGTGCCGGGCAGCCGCGGCTCGGTGCACATGAACGTGCTGCCCGCCGAACACGGGTTCGTGGCGTTCTACCGGAGCCGCTTCGCCGACGTGATCCGGACGAGCACCTCGCCGGATGGTCTCAAGTGGACCGAGCCGGAACCGACCTCGTTGCCGAACAACAACTCCTCGGTGCAGGCGACCCGGCTCGCCGACGGCGGGCTGGCGCTGGTCTACAACGCGAGCAGCGCCGCCGACGCCACCCACCGGCGTGCCGGGTTGTACGACGAGGTGGACGACACCGGCGCGCTCGGCGGTGAAGAACGCCCGGCCGTGCCCGTTTCCGGTGACACCGGCGACCGGGAAGCGTTCTGGGGTGCGCCTCGCGCGCCGCTCGCGCTCGCCACCTCATCCGACGACGGCCGGGCCTGGCACCGCCACCCGGATCTCGCCACGGGCGACGGGTACTGCCTGACCAACAACTCCCGCGACGGCGTCAACCGGGAGCTGTCGTACCCGTCGATCGCGCAGGACGACCGGGGCCGGGTGCACGTGGCCTTCACCCACCACCGCTCATCGATCCAGTACGTCCGGCTCGACGCGGACTGGCCCGGCTGGCGGGAGCACGCATGAGCCTGACCCTGATCACCACGCCGACCTTCGGCCGGTACTCCGAGGAACCGTGGAACATGCTGCGCGAGGCCGGGGTCCGCGCCGAACGACCGCGGGAGGACGGCGCGCTACCACGTGCCGACCTGTTCGCCCGGTTGTCCGAAGTGGACGCCCTGATCGTCGGGCTCGACCCGATCGACCGCGAGGTGTTCGAGGCGGCACCACGGCTGAAGGTCGTCGCGAAGCACGGCGTGGGGTACGACAACATCGATCTCGACGCCGCCCGCGACCACGGCGTCCGGGTGGTCTACGCCCCCGGCAGCAATTCGCGCGCGGTCGCCGAACTGACCTTCGGCTTGCTGCTCGACGTGGCCCGCGGGATCGCCGAGAACGACCGAGCCGTGCGCGCGGGCCGGTGGCCGAAGACCTTCGGCGGTGAGCTGGCCGGGCGCAGCCTCGGCATCGTCGGCTTCGGCCGGATCGGGCGGATGATCGCCGGGTACGCGAGCGCGTTCGGCATGACCGTGGTGGCGCGCGACCCGTTCCTGCCCGCCGACGCCTTCGGTGCCGTGCCGTCCGCCGATCTGGAGACCACTTTGGACAGTGATGTGGTCAGCCTGCACCTGCCCGCGGTGCCCGGTGCGCCGCCGCTGCTGGACCGCGCCCGGCTGACCGCGATGCGGCCCGGCGCGATCCTGCTCAACGCCGCCCGCGGCGGGCTGGTCGACGAGGTGGCCGCCGCCGAACTGCTGCACAGCGGGCACCTCGGCGGCGCGGGCTTCGACGCGTTCGCCGTCGAGCCGCTCGCGGGCAGCCCGCTGCTGACCGCGCCCAACGTGGTGCTGACCGCGCACATCGGCGCGTGCACCAGGGAAGCCAACGCCGCGATGGGCACCGCCGTGGCCGAAGGCGTGCTGCGCGTGCTCGACGGAGCCGAGCCACGCCACGCCGCCGTCTGAACTCCCCCACCCCGCAAAGGAAATCATGAAGATCGAGCGCGTCCGCATCGACAAGGCCAAGTTCGACATGGTCGACTTCGCCAAGCACCCGACCGGGTTCTCCCTGGTGTACACCCCGGGCAGCCGCAAGCCGACCAGCGCCTACGCGATCCGGGTCTACACCGACGAAGGCGTGGTCGGGCAGTACGTCGGCGGCAACTCGATCGCCGCGGCGCAGGTGGGCATGTTCGGCGACTACCTGATCGGCAAGGACCCGCTGCAGCGCGAGCTGATCTACAACGACGTCAAACGGCAGCTGCGCAAGTTCGACAAGATGGGCATGGGCTTCGTCGACATCGCGCTGTGGGACCTGGCGGGCCGCACGCACGGCGCGTCCATCCGCACCCTGCTCGGCGGTTGGAAGACCCGGCTGCCCGCGTACGCCTCGACCGCCGCCGGCGACCGCAACGGCGGGCTGGACAGCCCCGAGGCGTACGCCGATTTCGCGGTGGCCTGCAAGGAACTCGGGTACCGCGCGTACAAGCTGCACGTCTGGGACGAGTACGACGTGCCGGAGGTCGTCCGGACCATCACCAAGGTGCGGGAGGCCGTCGGCCCCGAGATGGACCTGATGCTCGACCCCGGCTGCAAGCTGGAGACCTTCGCGCACGCGGTGCAGGTCGGCCGCGCCTGCGACGAGGCGAACTTCCTGTGGCTGGAGGATCCCTACAAGGACACCGGCATCTCGGTGTTCGGGCACAAGCGGCTGCGCGAGCTGATCCGCACTCCCCTGTTGCAGACCGAACACGTGCGCGGCCTGGAGCAGCACGTCGACTTCGCCATCGGCGGCGGCACCGACTTCGTGCGCGCCGACGCCGAGTACGACGGCGGCATCACCGGCGCGGTGAAGATCGCGCACGCCACCGAGGGCCTCGGCCTGGACGTCGAACTGCACACACCCGGCCCGGCGCAACGGCAGCTGATGGCCTCCCTGCGCAACACCAACTACTACGAAATGTCCTTCGTGCACCCCAAATCCAGTGAGATCGGGCGCAGTCAGCTGATCTACGCCGACGACTACCGCGACGGCCTCACCGCGATCGGCGCCGACGGCTGCGTGCCGGTCCCCGAAGGCCACGGCCTCGGCGTCACCTACGACTGGGAAGCCATCGAGGCGCACACCGTCGACACCGTGGAGTTCTCGTGACCACGGCCACGAAGGGCGACCTGTACGCGCTCAGCGCGGACGACGTGCGGGAGCCGCCTGCCACCCTGCGCGGGCGGCTGCGCTACCTCGGTCCCGGCATGATCCTGTCCGCCGCGGTGGTGGGTTCCGGCGAGCTGATCCTGACCACCTCGCTGGGCGCCCGCGCGGGCTTCGCGTTGCTGTGGCTGATCATCGTGGCCACCACGGTGAAGGTCTGGGTGCAGATGGAGCTGGGCAGGCTCACCGTGCTGTCCGGGCGGCCCGCGCTGGAGGCGTTCAGCGACGTCCCGCCCCGCACGCGGCGCGGCAGCTGGATCAACTACCTGTGGATCGGCATGGACTTCGCCAAGATGTTCCAGCGCGGCGGGATCATCGGCGGCACGGCGGCCGCCTGCTCGGTGCTGTGGCCGATCGCCGGCGAGCCGCTGAGCTCGACCTCCACCGCGGTGTGGACGGTGATCATCGTGGTGGTCACCATCGCGCTGCTGCAGAGCAGCCGGTACTCGGTGGTGGAGACCGCTTCGGTGATCGCGGTCGCGTTGTTCACCATGGTGACCGTCGGCCTGGCGCTGGCACTGCCGTTCACCCAGTTCGGCTGGGACGCCGGGGACATCGCGGGCGGGCTGGAACTGGCCGTGCCCGCCGGGGCGCTCGGGCTGGCGGTCGCGATGTTCGGCTCCACCGGCGTCGGCGCGGACGAGATGACCACCTACACCTACTGGTGCATCGAGAAGGGTTATGCCCGGTGGACCGGGCCCGCCGACGGCTCAGCCGAACGCGACCGCCGCGCCGAGGGCTGGCTCAAGGTGATGCGGCTGGACGTGGCGGTGTCGTGGCTGGTCTGCACCCTGTGCACGCTGTCGTTCTACGTCATCGGCGCGGCCGTGCTGAACCCGCAGCAGCTGGTGCCGCAGGGCAACGCGATGATCACCACGCTGTCCAGGATGTACACCGACACCCTCGGCCCGTGGGCGGAGGTGGTGTTCCTGGTCGGCGCGATCGCGGTGCTGTTCTCCACCAACGTCGGGTCCACCGCGAGCGTGCCGCGCCTGTGGACGAACACGCTCGGCGTGCTGGGCGTGCTGAACTGGCGCGACCCGGCGGTCCGGCGGCGCACGATCCGGGTGCTGACGTTCTGCTTCCCGCCGCTGTGGGCCTCGTTCTTCCTGTTCGTCCAGTCACCGGTGCTGATGGTGCAGATCGGCGGGATCGGCTCGGGCGTGTTCCTGATCGCGGTGGTGATCGCCGTGTGGTACCTGCGCTCGCGCGAACCCGACAAGCGGTTCCGGCCGAACCCGGTGCTCACCGGCGCGCTGGTGCTGAGCAGCCTGGCGATCATGGCGCTCGGGGCGTATTCCGCGCTGGAGGTCTTCGGCGTCTCGATCGGCTGACATGCTGGCGGCATGGAACTCTACGACCGGATCGGGACCGGCTACTCGCTCGGGCGCCGCACCGACCCGCGGTGGATGGCCGCCGTGCTCGGGGCACTCGGTGCCGCGCGCACGGTGGCCGACGTCGGTGCCGGGACCGGTTCGTACGAACCGGACGACCGGGCGGTGTTCGCCGTGGAGCCGTCGTCCGCGATGATCCGGCAGCGCCCGCCGTCCGCGAGCCCCGCCGTGCGCGCGGTCGCCGAGGCGCTGCCGATCCGCGACCAGGCCGTCGACGCCGCGCTGGCCGTGCTCACCGTGCACCACTGGACCGACTGGCGGGCCGGGCTCGCCGAGCTGCGGCGGATCGCGCCACGGCAGGTCGTGCTCGCCTACGACACCCGGCGCCACACCGAGTTCTGGTTCGTCCGCGAGTACGTGCCCGAGATCGCCGCGCTGGAACTCAGCCGTCCGTCCGCCGAGGACATCGCCGACGAGCTCGGCGCGGACAGCGTCACCGCGCTGCCCGTGCCGTGGGACTTCACCGACGGCGTGTTCCCGGCCTACTGGCGCCGCCCGGCGGCCTACCTCGATCCCGGTGTCCGGCGCGCGTGTTCCGCGCTGGCGCAAACCGATCCGGCCGCCGTCGACCGCGGCATCCGCCGCCTGCGGGAGGACCTGGATTCCGGGCGCTGGCAGGAACGCCACCGGGAACTGGTGGCGCTGGACGAATGGGACGCCGGTTTCCGCCTGATCACCGCCACGACTGGAACGCGGTGATGCCGACCGCTCCCCCGTCGTCGCGGACCGGGCGGACGCGCAGCGCGTCCGCGGTCACCGGCGGATCGACGAGCACGCGGTTCAGCCGTCCGCGTTCGGGGGTCGGCGGCACGCGCGTCTGCCCCGGGAGCGAAACCCATTCCCCGGCCGCGTTCCGGTATTCGACCGCGAACCGGTCCGGCGTGCGCACGCCCCCGCCGTCGTCGTAGAACGACAGGCGCAGGTCGGACACGGGCTTTGCGGCACCGAGTTCGACCGCGAGCCAGTCCTCCCGGTTCGGGCTGCCGTAGGAGGTCCAGCGCGTGGTGGGCACGTCGAGGTGGAAATCCTGACCGTCGATCGCGTCGGCCGGGGAGTCGGCGGGCCAGGTGTGCGAGGCGGTGGCCGACGGAAAGCCGGTGCCCGCCACGTTCACCAGGTCGTCGACGGCGGTGGGCAGCGACTGGGGCCGTCCCGTCTTCACCTTGAGGTCGACCGGCTTGAGGTCGGCCTGCCGGTGCACGCGCTTCCCGTCGAGCCACACGGTCAGCCCGGCGCCCTGGCCGTACCGCGTGCCGTCGCGGTCCCAGGCCACCGAGAGGTTCCGCCCGTGGTAAGGCACGTTCTCCACGGCGAAGTGGTCCCAGTCGGCGGGCACCAGCGGCGCCAGCCGGGCCCGCTCGCCCTCCTGCGGCCGGATCCCCAGCAGGCCGGAGAGCACCAGGTCGTTGAAGGTGGAGTGGTTGTAGTCCTCGCTGTGCCCGGGGCTGTCGTAGAGCCAGCGGTCCTCGTCGGGGTGGTGCGCCTCGGCCACGTACGGCACGCCGTTCTTGCGCTGGGTGGCCGCGTAACCCCGGAGCAGCCGGACGTAGTCGTCACGGTCCACAGAGGACTGCGCCGGGTAGTCGATCAGCAGGTTGGCCAGTGCGGTGAGCGTCTGGCTGGTGGCGAACGGCCAGCTCGGCCCGGACCAGCGGCAGCAGCCGAGCAGCGCGTCGTGCATGAACCACGGGCTGCGCCGTTCCACCGTGGTCGGCCCGAACGCCGCGGCGAACCCCGCCGGATCGGTCAGCTGCGCCCACGCGGCCGAGTTCGCCGCCGGCGCCATGTGGAAGTACCAGGGTATGAAGCCGATCTGCTCACGGTCTTCGAGCTGCTCACGGCCGGGATTGCCGTCTCGCATCACGTGCTTGTAGAACTGCGCGTCCGCGTCCCAGAGGTGGCTTTCCATCGCGGCTTTCAACGCGTTGGCGTCGTTCTCGTAGTCCTTGGCCTGGCGGCGGTCACCGCGCATCCGGAGCAGGCTCGCGATCGCCTTGGCGTCGCCGTACTGGTAGGCGTTCAGCGTGGGGCGGAAGCCCTCGCCGCCGTGGTAGGGGTCGTCGCTCTGGTACGAGCTGGCGGTGTACTCCATCGCGTCCCACACCGGGACCTGCCAGTACAGCCCGAGTTCGGCGTTGAACTGCGGTGACCAGGTGGCCCACTGCTTCTCCAGTTCGGGCAGCCGGTCCACGGCGAAGCCGAAGCGGCCGTCCACCGAGGCGCGGGCCAGCATCGCGTCGGCGGCCCAGAACGAGTACTGGTGCGCCCAGTCGGTGGTGTTCTCGTTGAGCTGGTCGGTGGCCGGCTTGGGCCCGGCGCCGCTGCCGCGCAGCCAGTAGTCGAGGTAGTCGTCGAGGTAGCGGTGGTCGCGCAGCCAGCGGCCCTCGTACACGTGGTGCCCCGCGGCGGCGACGATCCCGCCGTGGGGTGCGGAGTAGCCGACCGGCCCGAGGAACTCCGAGACGATCCAGCCCTCGCTGGTGTACTTGAGCGCTTCCTTGTAGGTGCGCCAGCGGTAGTAGTAGGTGTCCTCGATGGTCTGGTCGGGCAGGTCGACGAACGGGATGTTGGCCTCGTACCACTCGGGTTCGACGAATCCGGCCAGCTTGGCGCGGTGGTCCAGCAGCTGCGTCCCGGCGCCCACCGCGGGGTACAGCGGCGTCGGTGCCGCCGCCGCGGCGGACGGCGAGACCACCGTCGCCGCGAGCACGGCGACCGTGGCTCCCAGCACGGAC
Organism: Amycolatopsis sp. 195334CR; assembly: GCF_017309385.1. Classification (NCBI taxonomy): domain Bacteria; kingdom Bacillati; phylum Actinomycetota; class Actinomycetes; order Pseudonocardiales; family Pseudonocardiaceae; genus Amycolatopsis; species Amycolatopsis sp. 195334CR. The sequence continues at coordinate 465,011 of NZ_JAFJMJ010000003.1, forward strand.
CAGCGGACACGGTGACCGAGCGGCATGAGGGCTCCCGTTTTCACCAGAGCCGCAGCTCTGCGCCATGTTGTGTGGTTTTGTTTATAGCTGTTCGGTTCAGTCTTGTAAACGGGCCAGCCAGTCGAACCGACGGGCCTTCGTTGACCTCCAGCGTGGTGGAGCTAGCAGAATCGCGGCATGTCGCACACCATCGTGAATCCCGCGGGTCTCGCCGATCCCGTTCCCTACGGCTACAGCCACGTCGCCCGCACCGACGGCGGGCTGGTCTTCGTCGCGGGCCAGTGGGCCGCGGGCACCGACGGCCACCTCATCGACGGCGACTTCGCCGCGCAGGTGCGCCAGTCCTTCGCGAACCTGAAGATCGCGCTCGCCGCCTCGGGGCTCGGCTTCGAGTCCGTGGTGCGCCTCGGCACCTACATCGTCGACCACGACGAGGAAAAACTGACCGTGCTCGGCTCGCAGATCGCCGGGATCTGGGGCGGCAAACCGCCGACGCAAACCCTGCTGGGCGTGGCGAAACTGGCCCTGCCCGGCATGCTCTTCGAGGTCGACGCGGTGGCGGTCTAGTCCACCAGCTCGCCTTCGAGCACGCTCATCAGGAGCATGTCGTGCCACCGGCCGTCGCGGAAGAAGCTTTCGCGTTGCCGTCCTTCTTCGACGAAGCCGAGTTTCCGGTACACGTGGCAGGCACCGGCGTTCTCCGCGACCACCCACAGGCTGATGCCGTGCAGTCGCATCGAGTCGAAGCCGTAGCGGCACAGCACGCGGACGGCGTCGGTGCCGTAACCGCCACCGCGGAACTCCGCCTCACCGACGAAGATCGTCAGCTCGGCCCGGCCGGATTCGGGCTCGGCGCCGGTCAGCGCGGCGACGCCGATGGCCCGCCCCTCGGCCAGCGTCTCCACGCAGAGCGTCAGGTCGCCGTAGGTGTTGTGACTCCGTTCCTCGCACCGCTTGAGCACCTGCGCCCGCGACAGCGGGTAGTCGTTGACCATCCACCGGCCGACTTCGGGGTCCTCGTTCCAGCGGTGCAGGACCTCGGCGTCCGACGGTTCGAGTGCGCGCAGTTTCACCAGTTTTCCGGTCAGCACCCCGTCAAGCCTAGCCCGCGGCGAACAGCAGCCCGGCCGCGAACGCCTCCACCACGAAGTAGAACCAGATCGGGTAGAACGAAGTGCCTTTGTCGACGAGCCGGGAAAGCACCCGGCCCACCGCCATTCCGGCCAGCGCGATCCCGACGGTGACCACCACCCCGCGCCGGAACTCACCGCCGTCGGCCACCGCGAGCACCAGCACCGCGGCGATGGCGAGGCCGAACCCGCCGTAGACCGCGCGGATCTCCGACCGGCTCTCCGGCGCGTCGACGGTGAGGCGGAACGGGCGGGCCAGCGCGGCCGGGGCGGCGAGCGCGTAGGCACCCATGGCAAGGAAGAAGGCGGCCACCCCGAGGGGCACGATCGTGGTCATGGGCGCTCCTGTTCCGCGGTGCCGGGCTGTGCCAGCATGCTGGTGATGACCAACGCGGCGCTTCCGGAAACGTGCTGCCCCGAGGCGGTGCTGTGGGCCGGGATGGGGCGAGCGGCCTACCTCGGGCCGTCGCTGCGGTTGCGCGCGCACTCGGGTTCGGTGCACTGCTTCGCGCTCGGGGTCGACGGGCCGTTCACCGTGCGGGCCGGTGGCGTCGAACGCCGGGTGCGCAGTGCCCTGATCCCGGCGCGCACGCGGAACCAGATCGTTTCGGACGGCCGGATGCTGTTCCTCTACCGCGATCCGAGCGCCGCCTGGCTGGCGGGCATCCGCGCGAAGATGACCGCACTGCCCCCGCTCCACGTCGACCACGAGGACGAAGCCGCTCTGGCGCGGGAGGCGAAGGACGGCCGGTTGCCGATCTCGGTGCTCGGTCCTTCCGGCGAGGTGTCGGATTCCCGCGTCCACGCGGCGCTGGAGCTCCTGCGGACCGATCCCGGTGGCCGCTTGACGGCCGCGGAGGTGGCGGCTGCGGTGCACCTGTCGCCGTCGCGCTTCCAGCACCTGTTCTCGGCGGAGACGGGCACGAGCTTCCGGCGCTACCGGCTGTGGGCGCGCATGCAGCACGTCGGGGCCGCGGTCAGCCGGGGCACCACGCTGACCCAGGCGGCCACGGACGCCGGCTTCGCCTCGTCGGCCCACTTCAGCGACAGCTTCCGCGACATGTTCGGCCTCAGTGCCAGCCGCCTGCTCACCCCTGCCACCCGGCTGGTCGTGGAAACTTCCGCGGCGGGGGAACCGAACTGACCCCTCCGGACGTCGGACAGGCGCGTCGAAGGAGGGGATGAGCCGTGCCCGAAGGAAATCCGCTGGTCGCCCAAGCGCAGTCGCAGACGACCGGGGTCACGGGGATCGGGATCGCCGAGTCCGCGGTCGATCTGGCCAACGGCGTGTCGGATGGTTCGTGGGTCGAAGCCGGACTCGGGGCGGTCGGGGTCGGGCTCGAAGTGCTCTCCCTGGTCGTCGATCCCATCGGCACCCTCGCCTCCTATGGCGTGTCCTGGCTGATCGAGCATGTGCAGCCGTTGAAGGAAGCGCTCGACTGGCTGGCGGGTGATCCGCCGGTCATCCAGTCGTTCTCCGACACCTGGGCCAACGTCGCCGCCGAAGTCAACGCCATCGCCGGAGACCTGGGCAACGAAGTCACCAACGGCACCGCCGGCTGGCAAGGCGAAGGCGCCGAGGCCTACCGAGGCGCGGCTGCCGAGCAGGCTGATGCCCTGGCCGGGGCGGCTTCCCTCGCCGACGGGATCTCCGCCGGTGTGATGATCATGGGCACCGTCGTCGCCGCCGTCCGCGAACTCGTCCGCGACCTCGTCGCCGAGCTCGTCGGCAAGCTCATCACCTGGGCACTGGAGGCCGCGGGCACCCTCGGCTTCGCCACGCCGGTGATCGCCGTTCAAGCCACCACCGCGATCACCAAGACCATCAACAAGATCAGCGAGTTCATCCGCAAGCTGGTCAAAACCATCGGCAACGTCTCCCCGAAAATCAAGAAGATCATCGACAAACTCGGCGAGATCATCGAGAAGCTGTCGAAGATGCTGCGCAAGGGCGGCAAACCCGGCAGCAGCACCACCCCCTCCAGCACCAAGCCGAACACCACCAAAACCCCCGACACCAGCCCGAACTCCCCCGACACCACCCCCTCCGGCACCGACACCACCCCCGACAGCAGCCCCACCACCCCGGACAGCGGCAAACCCGGCAGCAACAACCCCGGCAGCGACTCCCCCAGCAACCGCCCGGACAACCCGCAGGACACCAAAACCCCGCCGGAACGCCGGTACTGCAAGGACGACCCGGTCGACGTCGTCTCCGGCGAGGTCATCCTCAGCCAGATCGATCTCGCGCTGCCCGCGGCGCTCCCGTTGGTCCTGCGCCGCGTGCACGTCTCGTCCTACCGCGCGGGCCGCGCGCTCGGCCCGAACTGGGCGTCCACAGTGGACCAGAGGCTGGAGTTCGACAGCGCCGGGATCGTCTACGTCTCCGACGACGGCACCCTGCTGACCTACCCCGTTCCGCTGGCCGACCACACGCCCGTGCTGCCCGCCGTCGGCCCCCGGTGGCCGTTGACCAGCACCGGCGACGGTTACCTGATCGGCAAGCCGGACGCCAACCAGTACCTGCACTTCGCCGGGGGCGGCAGGCTGGACGCGGTCGAGGACCGCAACCGGAACCGCATCGACTTCGACTACGCGCCCGACGGCACCCTTTCTCAGCTGCGCCACAGCGGCGGCTACCGCGTGCTCGTCGAGCAGAGCGACGGTCGGATCTCCCGGTTCCTGCTCGCCGACGAGTCCGACATCGAGGTCGTCCGGTACGAATACGACGACCGCGGCCGCCTCGCCAAGGTGTTCAACTCCTCGACCAAGGCGCTGGAGTTCCGCTACGACAGCGAGGGCCGCCTGGTCCGCTGGGACGACCGGACCGGTTCCTGGTACGGCTACCGCTACGACGCGCAGGGCCGCTGCGTGGCCAACGAAGGCGCGGGCGGTTTCCTCAACGGCACGTTCGACTACGACGCCGACGCGATGACCACCGTCTTCACCGACTCGCTCGGCGCCCGCACCACCTACCGCTACGACGAAGCACGCAACGTGGTCGAGCTGACCGACCCGCTCGGCAACGTCACCCACCAGGAGTGGAACGAACGCGACGAGCTCGTCACCCGCCGCGACCCGCTCGGCCGCATCACCCGGTTCACCTACGACGACCACGGCAACCTGGTCACCGCGACCCGGCCCGACGGCAGCCAGGGCATCGCCGAGTACAACGAGTTCGGCCTGCCCACCACTCAGGTCGACCCGGGCGGCGCGGTCTGGCGCTACGACTACGACGAGCGCGGCAACCTCGTCGCGGCCACCGAACCCTCCGGCGCGACCACCCGGTACCTGCGCGACGAGCGCGGCAACCTGGTCGGCAAGACCGATCCGCTGGGCGCCACCACCCGCCTCGAGGTCAGCGCGGCCGGGCTGCCGGTGGCGGTGACCGACGCGCTCGGCGCGACCACCCGGTACACCCGCGACCAGTTCGGCAGGCTGTCCACCATCGCCGACCCGCTGGGCAACCAGTCTTCGATCAGCTGGACGGTCGAAGGCAAGCTGCTGGCGAGGACCTACGCCGACGGCACGGTCGAGCGGTGGCGCTACGACGGCGAAGGCGCCAGGGTCGAGCACATCGACGCGCTCGGCCAGTCGACGCACACCGAGACGACCCACTTCGACCTGGTCTCGGCCATCACCGGCCCGACCGGGGCGCGCACCGAGTTCGAGTACGACACCAACCTCCAGGTCGTCGCGGTGCGGAACCCGGCGGGCCTGGTCTGGCGCTACCACTACGACGCCGCCGGGAACCGCGTCGGCGAAATCGACTACAACGGCCGCGAGCTCCGGTACACCTACGACCCGGCCGGCCAGCTGACCAGCGTGGTCAACGGCGCGGGCGAGACCACCAGCTTCGTCTACGACCAGCTCGGGCGGATCGCCGCGAAGCACAGCGGCTCGAACGTGTCCACCTTCGAGTTCGACGAAGCGGGCGCGCTGGTGCGCGCGGTCAACGCCGACGCGGAAGTGACCATGCGGCGGGACGCGAGCGGCCGGGTCGTCGCCGAGACGGTCAACGGCCGCACCATGTCCTACCGCTACGACGCCGCGGGCCGGATGGTCCACCGGCGGACCCCGTCCGGTCAGGAGAGCACCTGGGAGTTCGACCAGCTGGGCCGGGCGTCGCGCCTGGACAGCGGCGGGCGGACGCTGTCGTTCGGGTACGACGTGGCGGGCCGCGAGGTCGAGCGGCTGCTCGACACCGGCCTGATCATGGCGAGCGAGTGGGACGCCAAGCACCGCCTGGTCGGCCAGACCGTCAGCACGGTGACCGGGTACACCCGGCAGGCGACCGTGGTGCAGCAGCGGCACTACACCTACCGCGCGGACGACGCGGTGCTCGCCGTCCAGGACGCGCTCGGCGGCACGCGGAACTTCGGCGTGGACCCGATCGGCCGCATCACCGCGGTGGACGCGCCGGGCAGGCAGGAGCGCTACGCCTACGACCTCGCCGGGAACCTGGTCCGGGAGCCGTCGGCGCCGGAGGTGCCGGTGGCGCGGGCGACCGGCACGGTCGTGCACGAGAGCGGCGGCGTGCGGTACCAGTACGACCGGCAGGGCCGGGTGGTGCTGAAGCAGAAGAAGCGCCTGTCCCGCAAGCCCGACACCTGGCACTACCACTGGGACGCCGAGGACCGGCTGATCGGCGTGGTCACCCCGGACGGCACGCACTGGCGTTACCGCTACGACGCGTTCGGCCGCCGGATCGCCAAGCAGCGCCTCGGCCACGACGGTGCGGTGACCGGCCAGGTGCTGTTCAGCTGGGACGGCTCGACCGTCGCCGAACAGGTCGGCCCGCACGGGGAAGCGGTGACCTGGGACTTCGACGGCCGGAACCGCCCGGTGACGCAGATCGAGCACTCCTCGCAGGCGGAGATCGACCGGCGGTTCTACGCCATCGTGACCGACCTCGTCGGCACCCCGACCGAACTGGTCGACGACGCCGGGCAACTCGCCTGGCGCGCGCAGACCACGCTGTGGGGCGAGGCGCTCGCCGCGCTGGACCAGCGGACCGCGACCCCGCTGCGGTTCCCCGGCCAGTACCACGACGACGAAACCGGGCTGCACTACAACTTCTTCCGGTACTACGACCCGGAAACCGGGCGGTACCAGAGCAACGACCCGCTCGGCCTGTTCGGCACGCCGAACCCGCACGCCTACGTGGCGAACCCGATGCGGCTGACCGACCCGCTCGGCCTGATGACCTGCCAGGAGGCCGAGGACGCGCTCCGGAACCTCGACCCGGACGACCCGGCCAACCAGCAGGCACGCAGCGACGCGTGGAACCGCCTCTACGAGGACGCCGAGAACCACCCCGACCGGATCGCCGAGCAACAGGCGGCCGAGCGGAACCGGCTCATCCGCGAGGCGGGCCGCGATCTGCACAACAACGCGGGATCGGTGCCGAACGAGCTCCGCGGCGGACGGCTCGACGCCCCGCAGGCGAACATCCCCGGCAGCCAGTACCACGTGCAGGGCCCCGGCCGCGGCACGCCGGGGCTGAACATGGACGGCAGCTTCCACGACGGTGACCCCAACTGGAACCGGCGCACCTACGAATGGGCCTACGAGCACGGGTTCGCCTGGCCGACCGGTGGGCGCTGGGCCGGGCAGAGCCCCGGTCACCACCCGTGGTGATACCGTCCGGAATGGAGGGAGAGCCTGGTGAGCACTGAGATCGACCGGTTCGGCGAGGACTTCGAACGCCTGCTGGCCAAGGGGGATCTGCTCGATCTCGACGGGCTGATGCGTTACGACGGCTACTTCGACGAGTTGCCCCTCTACGCCACCTACGCGGACATCTCATTCTTGGACGAGCTGCCGTTGATGGAGCGCAACCGGGTGCTCGTGAAGGCCGCCGTCGCGCACCTCGGCCGGATCCTCGGGCACGCCGAAGCGTTCTACGCCGGGCGCGAGTTCGACTTCTTCTGCGCGGTGACGGTCACCGGCTGGGACTACCTTCCCGAAGGCGACCCGCTGACCCCCCGGTTCTGGCTGGCCAACCCGAGCCGGGGCGTGTTCGAGCACCTGCGGCTGCGGCCGCCGGGCAGCGAAGGCAGCACCATCGTCGCGTACCTGCTCGGTGCCGGCTCCGGTTTCCTGCTCAACGACGACATCGTGGACGGGCGGCTGGAGCGGGTGTTCGTCCAGCACCCCGAGCACCCGCTGCCGCCGGGGACGATCGAAGGCTGACGCCTCAGCCGCCGCACCGGTCGATCGAAGGCTGACGCCTCAGCCGCCGCACCGGTCGAGCGAGGGCTGACGCCTCAGCCGCGGCACCGGTCGAGCAGGGCGGCCGCTTCCTCGTTCAGTTTGGCGGCGAGTGAGCCGAACGCGTCGGTGTTGCCCGCGGCCAGGTGGTCGGCAACGTCCTGGTAGCCGTTCGCCAGGTCCTCCAGGGTCGAGTCCAGCGCGGATCCAGCGGTGTCGGCGATGGTGTCCAGCCGGTCGGCCAGCTTCCGGTAGGCGGCGGCGTTGACGTCGCGGTCGTCGCTGACGCGGGTGCTCTCCAGCGTGTCGAACGCGGCGGCTGCCTCCGAGCAGCCCTTCCAGGCGTTCCTCGTGGTGGTCGTGGTCGTGGTGGTCTTCCTGGTCGTGGCGGCGGCCTTGCGCGTGGTGGTTGTGGTGCGTTTCGTGGTGGTCGTGGTCCGTTTTGTGGTGGTCGACTTCGCGCCGAAGAACTCGCCCGCCGCGTCCATCACCCTCTCCGGTCCGACCGCGCCGAACACCGGGATCCCGATCAGCAGGGCCACGCCGAGCAGTCCACCAGCAAGCGAGCCACGATTCTTCGCCTGGGTGGGAGGCTCCTTCTTCGCCTCGCGCGGAGGCTCCACCTTCGTCTTGTGGACGGTGTAGAGCGCCGTGTCGTAGCGCTTGAACGCCCGCGTGACATCGTCGGGCAGCCACTCGCCGGGCATGCGTGGTTCCGTGTGCCCGGCGACGTCCGCCAGCACCTCCTCCAGCGACGGCCGGTCACCGGGCTCCTTGGCCAGGCAGCGCAACACGATCGACCGGAGGTCGTCCGGGCAACCGCTCAGTTCCGGTTCCTCCGACAGGATCCGGTAGAACATCGCGTCCCGGTTGCCCTCCCCGAAGGCGGGCCGCCCGGTGGCCGCGAACACCGCGAGGTGCCCCACCGCGAACACGTCGGTGGCCGCCGTCGCGGGACGGCCGCGGACCTGCTCGGGTGCCATGAACGCGGGCGTGCCGATGCTGATCCCGCTGCGCGTCAACGAGGTGGCCGCCGCCGCGTGCGCGATGCCGAAGTCGATGACCCGCGGACCGTCCTCGGCCAGCAACACGTTGGCGGGGGTCAGATCGCGGTGGACGATGTCGCACGCGTGCACCGCGGCCAGGCCCTCCGCCACCCCCGCGAGCAACCGGAACACCGTGTCCGACGGCAGCGCCCCGTGCTCCGCGACGGCCTGCCGCAACGACGGACCCGGCACGTACGCCGTGGCCAGCCACGGCACGGCCGCCTTGGCGTCGGCGTCCACCACCTCCGCGGTGTACATGCCCTGCACCCGCCGCGCGGCGGCGATCTCCTGCTCGAACCGCCGCCGGAACTCCTCGTCCTCGGCGTGCTCGGTGCGCACCACCTTGATCGCCAGCGCCCGCCCGCCGGGGCTGAACGCCAGGTACACCCGCCCCATCCCGCCGACGCCCAGCCGCGCCCGCAACCGGTAACCGCCGACCTCACCCGGATCGTCACCGGCCAGCGGGGTGAATCTGCTTTCCACCGGAAAACCCTACAATAAAAGCGCTCCCGCTAACGACTAAAATGGCGACCGAAGACCATTTCATCGAAATTTCATCGACCCCGGATAAAATGTCGGATGACGTGTGACCGGCACGGTTGATCACGGAAGGTGACGACCCCGTCCTCCCCCGCGGAGGGGAGATCCGCGATTTCGGCGGCGAACCGCCGTCATGAGGCGGACCCCGGGAGGTCGGCAGGGCATGACCGTCCCCACCGAGTCGCCGGAGGCCACTCCCATGCGCCGTTCCACCGCGGACACCCTGACCCTGCGCGCCGTGCTGCTCGCCGCCCTGTGCGGCAGCCTGGTGGTCGCCGCTTACACGGTGTTCAGCAGGTTGTGAGCCACGCCGCCAAATGGCCCAGCGGTACGGATAACACCGGTGCTATACCGCGGGCGCGATGGGCGGATGAATAGGTATTGCTGGTCTGGACCATCCGACTTTCGTCGGTTCCGGGGCCGCGCTTTCCGGTTCGAGAATTGGCGCATCCCCTCCCCCGGAACGCGGCCGTCATCCCGTGCCGCAGAAACGAGTCGGAACCATGCGCCTGCGCTCACTGGCCGTGCTCATCGGCAGTGCCCTGATGGCCCTGATCGGCCTGGCCGCCCCGGCCACCTCGGCCGCCGCGACCGAGTCCGGCGGCGTGCAACCGTTCATCATCGGCGGGCAGTACGCCACGAGCGGCCCGTGGGCCGCCCGGCTGTTCGCGAACGGACGGCAGACCTGCACCTCGACGATCATCGCGCCGCAGTACATCCTGACCGCGAAGCACTGCGTGGCCAGCAGCGGGACCTACACCTTCCGGATCGGCAGCCTGGACCAGCAGAGCGGCGGCACGATGGCCACCGGCAGCACGATCACGCGGTACCCCGGCTCGGCCGACCTGGCCATCGTCCGGCTGACCACCTCGGTCAACGCCACCTACTCCCCGCTCGGCACCACCAGTGACGTCGCCACCGGCCAGACCGTGCAGGTCTACGGCTGGGGCGCGACCAGCCAGTGCGGTTCGGAGATCAACTGCCAGTCGCGGTACCTGAAGTACGCCAACGTGCGGGTCAACTCGGTCAACTGCAGTGACTACTACGGCGGGATCTCGGTGTGCGCCAACCGCATCGACGGCATCACCGCCGGCGGCGACTCCGGTGGCCCGATGTTCGCCTCCGGCCGCCAGGTGGGCGTCGCGTCCACCAGCGACCGGTCGAACAACACCGCGTACACGAACATCACCCGGTACCGCAGCTGGATCCAGCAGGTCGCCGGCGTCTGAGCCAGGTCCACTCAGGACAGACCGCCACCTCGGCGCACCCCCGCGCCGAGGTGGCATTCCCGCGCGACCGCCGCGGGCGTCGCTTCACCGGTCATCCACCGCACCTCGCCCCCGCCAGCCGCGTGCTCGTCCGCCGTCCGCAGCCACCGCGCCCGCCGCCGGGCGGCACCGGGACGAGGCGGCCCCGCCGCGCTCCCGGCCGGGACGAATCCGGGCGGTACCACCACCACGGCCGCCACCCGGCCGGGATGCGCCGCCGCGCACCGGATCGCCGGACCGGCGGTGACCGGGTTCGCGACGAGCACCGGCCGCGTTCCGACCGGCTCCAGCAGTTCGGCCAGCCACTTGTGCGGAGCGACCGCCGCGGGTGCCGACCGTCCCAGCCCCGGCAGGTCGGCGACCATCACCGGCACGGGGCCGAGTTCGGCGATCACCTCCCGCCACGGTTCCGCGCTCGCCTCCGTTCCCTGCAGGAAGACGAATTCCGGCGTGACCCGGTCGCCCGCGACATAGGCGCGGGACCCGGCCACCTCCTCGAAGCCGCCGGGAAGGGTGGCCGGCGCCTCGCCGAAACCGTCCGCGACCAGGCGATCGACCCAGCGCCGCAGTGCGGTTTCGACCGCCGGGTGCCGGATGCCCACTCGATCGGCCGACGCCGTGTCGTACCGGTCCTCGGTCAGGAATGTCAGCGTCTCGGGGTCGGCGCCGGTCAGCGCGGCGGGAAGCCGCCGGATCACCCCGGCGGGCACCCTGAGCTTCGGCGCCCGGACCCCGAGGTGCGCGGCCAGCAGTCGCACCAGTTCGGGCAGTTCCGGCGTGCGTTCGTCGAGCACCCAGTACTTCCCGGCGGGGTGCTCGGGCACCGCGGCCACGAATTCGGCGAAGTGGTCCACGGTCACCACCGGAAGGAACGTCCGCGCATTCCCCGGCAGTACGGGGAGTTTGCCGGTCCACAGGTCGCGGACGAGCGCGGCCAGGCCGACGTACTGCCCGGCTTCACCGGTCACCGAATGCCCGATGACGGTGCTCGGGTTCACCACGCTCAACGGAACGCCGAGTTCCGCCGCGAGCACGCGCACGGCGGCGTCCGCCTCGGTCTTCGAGCCTTCGTAGGCGCCTTTGGCCCGGTAAAGCGCGGTCAGTTCGGTCTCCGGGATCGGGTACCGGGGCGTCGGATCCAGCCCCACCCGATATCCCGAAACGTGGACGAGCCGACGCAGCCGGGGCCGGGTTCCCGCCCACCGCAGTACGTTCACCGCGCCCTCGACGTTGACCGGCACCGCCTCCTCGCGCCGCAGGCCGAACCGGTAGACCGCGGCCGAATTGACCACGTCCCGCACGTCCATGAGGCGTTCGTCGTCAGCTGGGCTCAACCCCAGCCCCGGGCCCGCGGTGAGGTCACCGGTCAAGATCGCCAGCCGATCGACGGCCGCACCGTGCGCCAGCAGCCAGTCGCGCAGACCACCGGGGCGGCGCACCACGGCCGCGACCGCGCGCCCGCGGCCCAGCAGGTGCAGCACCGTCCACCGGCCGAGGAAGCCGTTCGCGCCGAACACCACACTGTCCACTGTGGTCACCCCCGGCCCAGCAGCAGGTCGATCCGGCGGGTGACCCGCTCGACCGGCACCCGGCTCCGATGGGCCCGCGCCAGCACCAGCGAACCCTCGATCAGGGCGAGCACGGTCGCCGCCAGCTCCTCGGCTTCGGCGGGCTCCCGTCCCTCGGCCCGCAGCGCCTCGGCCAGCACACCCTCCCAGCCCGCGTAGATCTCACCGCACAGCGCCTGGAGTTCGCCCTCCGAGGCCGCGACCTCCAGCGCCACGGTCGCCACCGGGCACCCCTTCGCGTAGTCCGCCGCCTGCATCCGGTCGGCCAGCGCGGCCAGGACCGCGGGCACCAGCGCCCGCGCGCCCGCCGCGGTGCGGGCCACCCCGGCCAGCAGTTCGTCGACCTCCTGGCCCGCGGCGGTCAGCGCCTCGCCGACCAGCTGGTCCTTGCCGCCCGGGAAGTGGTGGTACAGCGAGCCCCTCGGCGCACCGGCCAGCGCCAGCACCTCGTTGAGCGCGGTGCCGTGGTACCCCTTCTCCTCCACCAGCGTCCGGGCCGCGCCGATCAGCTTCGCCCGGGTCTGCTCACCCTTGATCACGCGGCCATAGTAGACCGATCTACATAATCTTTGCCAGCCCTGACCCAGCGGCACCTCCATGCCACTGACAGTGAATGGACCTTCAGCCGTTCGGGAGGGAAATGGCGCCGAATGTCGGTGTAACACCATTTCCGCACCGACCGGCAGGCGAGCCGATTAGGCCAGGCAGGCAACTCTGCCCGGCGCCCCGGCCACCCGAGGGTGAACCGCGTTCAGCCGCCTTGTCCGGACCAGGAAGCGAAGTCTAGCGTTGGCCGCATTCGACCCGACTTCGAACAAACATCCAGCATACTAGAGCTGCTGGATTCACAAGGAGCCGCTGGAATGACTTCTCTGGACAATCCTGTGCTGCGCACCGCCTACCAGCGTTCAGTAGCCGACTACTGGAACAAGGAGAAGGATCCGGTCAACCTTCGTTTGGGTGAGATCGATGGTCTTTTTCACCACCACTACGGAATCGGCGGTTTCGACCCGGCCGTTCTGGAGGCTCCCGCGGAAACCCGCGACGACGCGATCATCGCCGAAATGCACCGGCTCGAAACCGCGCAGGCGGACGTGCTGCTCGACCACCTCGGCCCCATTTCCCCCGGCGACCGCCTGCTCGACGCGGGCTGCGGACGCGGCGGCACCAGCGTGATGGCCCACCAGCGATTCGGCTGCCGCGTCGACGGGGTGTCGATTTCCCACCAGCAGGTGGAATTCGCGAATGCCCAGGCGGCCCGGCTCGGCGTGGCCGGGCACGTCACCTACCACGAGCGGAACATGCTCGACACCGGCTTCGAAACCGGCGCGTTCGCGGGCATCTGGAACAACGAGTCGACCATGTACGTGGACCTGACCGAACTGTTCGCCGAGCACGCCCGCCAGCTCGCCCCCGGCGGCCGGTACGTGACCATCACCGGGTGCTACAACGACGTGACCGGCGGGCGGTCGCGGGCGGTCAGCCAGATCGACCAGCACTACATCTGCAACATCCACGCCCGCGGCGACTACTTCAAAGCACTGGCGGTCAACGGTTTCGTGCCGATCAACGTGGTCGACCTGACCGCCGCGACCATCCCGTACTGGGAACTGCGCGCCCAGTCCTCGGTGGCCACCGGGATCGAGGACCCGTTCCTCACCGCCTACCGGGAAGGCAGCTTCCACTACCTGCTCATCGCCGCCGACCGGGTCTGAGGGAGGCAGCGCGATGACCGAGGCCGGAGCGCTCGCCGCCCTGCTGTCCGGGCCCTCCGGCCTCGGCACCTCGGCGGCCAGGATCGCGGCACAGGCCATGCCCGAACCCGAAATCGAACCCGCACCGGAGCCGGGCTACGCGGAGATGAGCTGGGGCGACGGGAGCGCGTCCCCGCTCTACTGCCCGGTGGTCCGGCGCGTCAACGAACCGCTCGCCGAGGAGGTGGACCGCCGCCTGGTGACCTGGGCGGCGGACTGCGGGTTCGCCGGCGCGGGCCTGGAGCAGATCGCCAAGGCGGGGTTCGGCAAGCTGGTCGTGCTCGCCCACCCCGACTCCGACGACCCCGACCACCTGCTGATCGCGGCCCAGCTGAACGCCGCCTGGTGGGCGGCCGACGACTACTACGCCGACGACAGCGAACTCGGCGCCTCACCGACCGAACTGCCGCCGCGGCTGGCGCTGGTGATGGCGGCGATGGACCCGGTGGCGCCCGCGGGCGAGTTCACTTCGGAACTCGACGACGCGCTGCGCGGCGACCCCATCCTGGTCGGGCTGAACTCGGCCATCGGCCACCTTTCCCGGCACAGCAGCGCCGTGGTGGTCCAGCGCGTCTGCTATTCGACGTTCGCGATGTTCGTGTCGTGGGACGCCTACGCGGCCTGGCGCTACACCGGTTCCTACCCGCCGGCGTGGGAGTACCTCGCCGCGCGGCAGCACGACAGCTTCTACACCTCGATGACGCTGATCGACGCCGTCGGCGGTTACGAACTGCCCGCGCACCTGTACTACGAACCCCGCGTGCGCCGGGCGCTGATGCAGGCGGGCACCGCGTGCGTGCTGGTCAACGACCTGTTCTCGGTGGCCAAGGACGCCGCCGACGAGCACCCGGTGTGCAACATGGTGCTGCAGATCGCGGCCGACCGGAACTGCTCGATCGAGGAGGCGACCGAGGCCACCGTCGAACTGCACAACTCGATCGTGCGTGATTTCGAGGAAGGGCACCGGAAACTGCGGGCCGTTCCGGCCCCCGAACTGCACCGCTTCCTCGACGGCGTCCGCGACTGGATGGGCGGCGGGTTCGAGTGGCACGCGACCAACCCGCGGTACCGCTGAGTCACCCGACGTGGATGCGGGGCCGGTGCGCGGGATCCCGTTCGGTGGTCCGCAGGATCTCGCGGACCACCGGCGGTGTGTCGCCCTGGCCGAGGATGAGGTAGCGGAACAGGTGCCCGAGCGGGCTGCCCTCGCTCCACTCGAAGTGGCAGTGCGGCCGCACCCCGGTGTGGTCGCGCAGGCTCAGCAGGATCGCCGCGAGCGCGTTCGGCACCGCCGGGCTGTCGGCGCGCAGGATCCGGAAACCGTCCACCTCCACCCCGCGCACCCGCAGCACGTCGCTGAAGTCCGACGGGTCGACCACGTCTATTTCCAGGAACAACACGTCCGCCGCACCGGGCACCGGGTTGAGTTCGCGCTGCGCCTCCTCCTTTTCCGCGTATTCGGCGTGATCACCGGCCTGGCGCTTGTTCGCGATCACGTTGAGCGCGCCGTCGTGGTTGAGGGAATCGGTGATGAACTTCCGGGCGGTTTCGTCGAATTCGAGGCGTTCGGCGCGGAGTTCGGTGGTCCGGGAGACGCGCGAGATCAGTGAGACCACGATGATGCCGCCGATGAACGCGGCCGAGATCAGGATGCCGTCCGGCTTTTCGATGATGTTCTCGACCAGGGCGTAGAGCAGCACCAGGGTCAGCACGGTGAAGGCGATCGCGGCCTTGGTGCGCCGCGCCCGCGCCGAGGAGATGGTCACCGCGACCGCGCCGGAGACCATCATCGCCAGGATCCCGGTGGCGTAGGCACCCGCCTGCGCGTTGACGTCGGCGCCGAAGGCGATCGTGATCAGCACGCTGATCAGCGTGTAGACCAGCACCACCGGCCGGACCGCGCGGCCCCATTCCGGCGCCATGCCGTAGGCGGGCAGGTACCGCGGCACGATGTTGATCAGCCCGGCCATCGCCGAGGCACCGGCGAACCACAGGATCAGGATGCTGCTGAGGTCGTAGGCGGTGCCGAAGAACTCACCGAGCAGCTCGTGGCCGAGGAAGGCCAGCGCGCGGCCGTTCGCCTGCCCGCCGGGCGCGAACTCGGCGGGCGGGACCAGCGTCACCGTGATCAGGCTGGTCGCCAGCAGGTAGACCGACATGATCAGGGCGGCGGTGGTGAGCAGCTTCCGGGTGTTGCGGATGCGGGCGGCGAGCCGTTCCTCGTCGCTGGCACCGTCCGCGGCGACCAGCGGCATCATGCTGACACCGGTTTCGAAGCCGGACAGGCCGAGCACCAGCAACGGGAAGGCGAGGATGGCGGGCCCGAGCACGTCACCGATCCCGGTGCCGCCCGCGGTCAGCGCGTCCACCCAGCGCGACAACGCGGCGGGCTCGGCGATCAGTTCGACCACTCCGGCGCCGACCACCACCGCGTTGAGCACCAGGAACACCGCGACCAGCGGGATGGCCACCCCGACCGCTTCGCTGGACCCGAGCAGGAAAACCCCGCCCAGCACCAGGAGCAGCACCACGGTCACGAGCACCTCGTGCCCGTGCAGGAAACCGGGCGTGAGCGGGTTCTCCAGCGCGTGCACGGTGGCGTCGGCCGAGGACAGGGTGATCGTGATGATCCACGAGGTGGCGACAAAACCCAGCAGCACCAACACGAAGAGCTTGCCCCGCCAGAACGGCAGCAGGTTCTCCAGCATGGCCACCGAACCCTGGCCGTGCGGGCTCTCCTTGGCCACCCGCCGGTACATCGGCAGCATGCCGAGCAGGGTCAGCGCGACGATGAGCACGGTGGCCAGCGGGGAAAGCGCGCCGGCCGCCAGCGCGGCGATACCCGGCAAATACGACAAAGTGGAGAAGTAATCCACACCGGTCAGGCACATGACCTTCCACCAGGCGTGTGGTTTCGCGTGGGACTCCCCCGCCGCCGGGCCCGCGGGGTGCACCTGGTCGCGCAGCAGCCACCGGGAAAACCCCGAAGCAGGCGGTTTCGGGCGTACCGGGCTGTCCACACTGGCCGGAATCGCCAGTTCGGCGCCTTCGCTCATTCGCCCAGAATGCCGCACCCATTACCGGTAATGCACTCCACCCGGCAGTTCCCGAGCCGAGCGCAAAGAAGTCGTAAAGATTCCGCCAAAGCCCTTTTCGGGCGTCCCCCGACCGGGTCTACTCGCGCCCCATGTGCCGACCTCGGCGGGGGACCCGTTGACCGCCCGCACCCTGATCATCGGTTTCGGCGCCATCGGCGCCTCGGCGGCCAGGCTGCTGCTCTCCAGCGGGATACCCGCGGGCGAGATCGTCACCATCGACCGGCGTCCCGGCGCCCTCGTCGAGGCGGCGAACCTGGGCGTGCGCACGGTGTCCGGTGACGCCACCGACCGCGCCGCCCTGCGGCAGACCGGCATCACCGAGGCGCGGCACGTGATCGTGGCCGTGCAGCCGGACGCCACGGCCGTGTTCATCACCATGGTCGCCCGAGAACTGTGCGGGCCGGAGGCGTTGGTGGTCACCGCGGTCACCGACCGGAAACACGCGGGCTTCCTCCGCGGCGCCGATCAGGTGGTCATCTCCTCGGACACCGCGGGCGCGGCACTGGCCACCGGCGCACTGGGCCAGCGCATCGCGCCCGCGCACCGGAACGGGTCCGGCTGGCTGGTGCAGTCGCGGCCGGTGCAGTCATCGGAAATCGGCCTGTTCCCGCGGGAATGCGATTCCGGTGCGGTCGGGGTGCTGCGCGGCGGCATCCGGCACCTGGGCGCCGACGCCGACGTGCTCCGGCTCACCGCGGGCGACCGGCTCCTGCTCGTGCGGCGCGGTGTGGTGCCGGGAACCCCGCCGGATCCCGGCACCACCGCGGCTACCCCAGCACCCCGCTGACCTCGTTCGGCACGCCGGGCAGCGCACCGGTCGCGGTCTTCGTGCCCGACGCGAGGTCCACCGCGTGGATCTCCTTCTTGTTCGGGTCGGTCACGTAGGCGGTCCCGCCGCGGACGAAGATCGCCGGGCGCGACTGCTGCCACTCCAGCGGTTCCTGCCAGGAGCCGGTCACCGCGATCTTGCGCGTCACCGTGCCGGCCACCGGGTCGATCACGTGGAGCTGCCCGTCGGTGCCGAGCACCAGCCCTTCGCCCTGCGGACCGCGGGCCAGCGAGCGGAAGGTGTAGCTGGTGCCGAGGTCGACGTGCCGCAGCGTGGCGTTCTCGGTGTCGATCAGGGAAATCCGGGTCGGGCGCTCCAGCTCCGCCGCTTCGTCCACTTTGTAGTCCCCGAGCGTGATCGGGGAGACGTCGGAACCGGCCTGGTTGCCGATCCGGCCGTACGGGTCGGGGCTGGTGACCTTGGTGATGGTGCCGTTGCGGTAGATCAGCGCGCCGGTCTCGCAGCCGATCACCACCGCCTCCCCCTTCGCGGCCGCTTCGCCGTGCACACCGGGGCACTGGTCGTTGCGCGCGATCTCCTTGCGGTCCTTGTCCAGCACCGCGATGCCGGGGCGTTCGTCCTCGTTGCCGATGGTGGTGACCAGCTCGCCGTTGGCCAGTTCGACGGCGACGCCGTGGTGCGGTTCCGGCGTTTTGTACTGCGGCGCTGGCAACGGCCCCGAGCCGAGCGACTTCGGGTCGAACACGGTCACCTCGCCGGTGCCGTCGGCGAAGAGCACGGTCTTCCCGGCGTGGCGGACGACGTGGCCCGGCTTGGGCGCCTTGACCTCGTTGTCGGTCAGCACCGCGCCGGCCGCGTCGAGCACGCGGAACCCGGTGGAGGTCGACACCATCAGGTGCTTGTCGTCACCCGCCGGGTTGAGGCGGTTGAAGCCGTCGAGCGGGATGTCCTTGGCCACCTGGAGGGTTTTGCCGTCGAGCAGGTAGATCCCGCCGTCGTAGGTGACGGCGACGGGCTCGGCCACGGTGGTCTTGGCCGGGGCCGCGGCGTTGTCCTGCTGTGCCGGTGGTTCGGAGCCACAGGCGGTCAGCGTGAGCACGCCCGCCGCGGTGAGCGCGGCGTACAGCTTCTTCGTCATTGCGTACCTTTCCATCAGGGGTTCAAGCTCGTCGCGATCGCCTCGGTGTTGGCGCGCATCATTTCCAGGTAGGTCGCCGCGCCCTGGCCGGGTTCGCTCAGCGATTCGGAGAACAACGGGGTCACAGCCACGTGCAGCCCGGCCTGGTCGGCGAGCACGCGGGCGAGCCGGTCCGGCTGCGAGGAGTCGGCGAAGATCGCCGGGACACCGGCGGTCCGAACCGCGTCGGCGAGCGACTTCAGGTCGGAGGCACTGGGTGAGGCGAGCGTGGTGCCACCGGGGATCACCGCGCCGATGACCTCGAAACCGAAGCGCTGCGCGAAGTAGCCGAACACGTGGTGGTTGGTGACGAGTTTCCGCCGCTCGGGAGGGATCCGCGCGAACCGTTCGGTCATGGTGGTGTCGAGCGCGTCGATCTCACCGCGGTAGCGCTCGGCGTTGGCCCGCACCACCGTCGCGTCCACGCCGTCCACCTGGGCGATCACCTGCTCCGCGATCACCGTCACCGCGTCGCGCACCCGGGCGGGGTCGGTCCAGAAGTGCGGATCGAGCGCTGTTCCGCCGGCGTAACCGATCGGGTTCACCCGCTCCCCCACCGGGAGGACCGGCACCCCGCTTTCCTGTGCTGCCTGGACGTTCCGCAGCATGCCCTCTTCGAGGCCGAGTCCGTTGTAGACGATCAATCCGGCGCGCTCGGTCTCCGCGGCCTGCTGCGCGGAGATGCCGAAGGAGTGCGGATCCGCGTTCGGTTTCATCAGCACGGTCACCGGCGCCTGGTCACCCACGATGGTGCGGGTGATGTCACCGAGGATGTTGGTGGTGACCACCACGGAGGACCGGCTCTCGCCCGACGCGCTGCAGCCCGTGACCACCAGCAGCGTGACGAGCGCCAGCAGCAGTCGCTTCATCGCCCGGTCTCCACCAGGTGGCTGGCCTTGCCCGCGACGGTGATCGTCCTGGCACGGCGCAGGTTGTCGTTGTAGTCGATCTCGTACACCTCTCCCGAAGCCGGGTTGTTGACGTAGGCGCGGGTGGTGTCCACCTGGATCGCGGCCCCGGTCGCGTCCGGCATCAGCGGGGTTTTCGCCCGCTCCTCACCGGTGGTTCCGTCGTAGGCGTGCAACACCCCGTCGCGGGTCAGCACGAGCAGCGGCGCGCCCTCGCCGACCGCGTTCACCGCGGCGACCGGCCCGGTTTCCACCCGCGTCCACGCCCGGCGGCTGACGTCCAGCGACCACACGGCGTTGTCCCCGGACTGGGCCGCGAGCGTGGTGCTGCCGGGGCGATGGGTGAACCGGGTCGCCCGTTCGTGTTCGTCCGGGTACGGGATCTTCTCGCCCGTGAAGGTTTTGTCCTTCTCGGTGACCAGCAACGCCCCGTCCGCGCAGCCGAACACCACCCCGCGCCGGGTGACCGCCTGGCCCTTGAGGTCCGGGCACGGGTGCTCGATGGTCGCGACCGGCTTGCCCTGACGGTCGTGGACACGCACTCCCTGCGTGCCGTCGGACGCGAGGACGTGTTCGCCGTAGGGCACCGCGGTGCTCTCGTGCGGCAGGCGGGTGATCCTTCCCAGTTCCGCGATCTCGCCCTTGTCGAGCTTCGCGCGGTCGAGCAGGATCGCCGTACCGTCCGGATAGGACAGTGCGGTCACCGCGGGATCGCTGTACGCCGCAAGCGCTTGCTTCCCCGGTACCACCCCGACTTCGCGGACGGCGGCGCGGTAGTAGTGCACGTGGTCGCCGTGGTCGACCATCCACGAGCCGCTGTCGACCACGTGGACGGCGCCGTCCTTTCCGGTGAGGTAGGCGAACCTGCCGTCGCCGGTGATGTCGCGCACCCCGTCGACCCGGCCCACCGGGTGGACCTGTTCGGTGATCAGGTCCACCACCTGCACGGCGCCCGTTCCGGCGTCGGCCACCACCAGCCGCGACTGCGCCTCGGCGGTTTCCTCGGCGCCCTCGACATACCCGTGCGGTGCTTCCGCGGCGGGTGCGGCTTGCTCCGGTTCGGCCGCACAGGCCGCGGGCAGCACGGCCGCGATGGCGAGCAGCCCCACGCGTTTTCTGAGTTTCATCGCTCGATCTCCGTTGTCGGGTCAAGGAATCGCCGCCGCGCGACGGACAGCAGCGCGGAGGCGAAGAACAGCAGGACGGAGGTGGCCGCGATGCTCGCCCCGGCGGCGGTGCCCCAGTGCCAGGACACGAGCAACCCGGCCACCGTGGCCAGCACCCCCAGCAGCGCGGCGAGCAGCATGATCGTGGTGATCCGGCGGGCCCAGAAGGTCGCCGCCGCGGCCGGGGCGATGAGCAGGCCGAACACCAGCAGCGTGCCGACCACCCGGAACGACGCGACGATGGTCAGCGTCACCAGCGCGAGCAGCACGCCGTTCGCCCAGCCGGGGCGCAGGCCCAGCGTGTGCGCCTTCCTGGCGTCGAAGGTCAGCGCGGCGAACGAGCGGAAACCCAGCAGCGACACCAGTGCCACGACGGCCAGCGTGATCCCGAGGATCCTCAGGTCGGCGGGTCCGACCGCGAGCACGTCACCGAAGAGGAAGCCGGTGAGGTCGACCGCGAACGACTGCGAATGCGAGACGATGATCACGCCGGCCGCGAGCATGCCGACGAAGAGCAGGCCGATGGTGGTGTCCTGCGAAAGCCGCCGCGACCGGCCGAGCGCGGTGACGCCGAGTGCCATCACCCCGGCGCTGAGCGCGGCCCCGAGCAGCGGGTTCACGCCGATCAGCGAGGCGATCGCGACCCCGGGCAGCATGCCGTGCGACATCGCGTCGCCGATGAAGGCCATGCCGCGCAGCACCACCCAGGTGCCGACGAGCGCGCACACCACCGACACCAGCACTCCGGCCAGCAGCGCACGCTGCACGAACGACACCTCGAAGGGGATGAGCAACCAGTCCACACGGGACACTATAGTGGTAATGATTGTCATTATCTTGGGCGGTGTCAGATGAGCGAGAACGTGGCGGCGGTCACCCTGGGTGAAGTACGCGCGGGTTATGACCACCGGGAGGTGCTCCGCGGAGTGACGGCGGTGGTGCCGGAAGGCCGCCTCACGGCGGTCGTCGGGGCGAACGGAGCCGGGAAGTCGTCCCTGCTCAACGTGATCGCCGGGGTGCTACCGGCCTCGTCGGGCACGGTGACACGGGGGGCGGCCCGCCCCGCGTACGTGACCCAGCACAGCGAGGTCTCCGACGCGCTGCCGATCACTGTGCGTGCCACCGTGGCCATGGGCCGCTGGGCCCACCGCGGCCCCTGGCGGCGACTGACCACAAAGGACCGCGCGGTGGTCGAGGAGTGCCTGGGGCGCCTGGACATCACCTCGATCGCGCACCGCAGACTCGGCACCCTCTCCGGCGGCCAGCGGCAACGGGCGCTGGTGGCGCAGGGCCTGGCGCAGCAGTCGGGCCTGCTGCTGCTCGACGAACCGGCGGCCGGACTGGACCTGCGTGCGCGAACCCTGATCGACGAGGCCCTGACCGCCACCCGCCGCGACGGCGTGACGATCGTGCGGGTCACCCACGATCTCGCCGTCGCCGAGCGGGCGGATCACTGCCTGCTACTGCGGGACGGGAGGCTCGTCGCCGAAGGCGCGCCCCGCTCGGTGCTGACCGCTGACCGAGTAGCCGACGCCTGGGGCGTCCCCCGATAGACCAGGCCGCGCCGTCCACGGTGCACACACGGGGAGCCGAGGCCTCCATGGTGCGCGGTCCGCCCGCGGCTTTCACAGTCAGGCCGGGATGTCCACGGCGCGCACAGTCAAGCTGGAGCGCCCACGGCGCGCACGGTCCGCCCGGGCCTTCACAGTGCGCACGGTCAAGCCGGAGCGTCCACGGCGCGCGCGGTCCGCCCGGTGGCGAGCAGCAGCAGGTCCGAGACGGTGCCCCGGATCTCCTGGGCCCCGTCGCCGCCGGTCCATTCCCGGTCGGTGGCGATGAGCCGGGTGCCGGGCAGGCGCTTCCGCGCGCCGTAGAACCGCGCGTTCCAGACGAACTCGAGCGCCTCGACAGCCGCGTCGAGTGGCATCGGGCGCGGCCTGCCCAGCGGCCGGGCGACGTCCTGCCCGTGAATGAGCGCGTCGACCAGCGGATCGAACGGGCTCGCCCCGAGTGTGAGGTGCCGGGAGTCAGCCGTCTCGCGGAGCTGGGCAACCAGTTCCGCGGGCGTGAACCGGGCGGCGCGATCCCGCGCGAGCACGTCGAACATCCGGTGCACGCTGCCACGCGAGCGCAACACGCCCTTGACGGTGAGCCGGAGGGACATGCGCGTGGACAACGTCATGTGCGCGGCGACATCACGCACCGTCCAGCCGTCGCAGAGGGACGGCACCTGCCACTCGTGCTCGTCCAGGCTTTCGAGGAAGTCGGCGAGGCCGAGCCGCTCGGCCTTGACCCAGGCGTGGACCTTGTCGTTGTTGTTCCGCACGGTGCGCTCCCTGTTGTCGGCTGCTCGTTCGCTGTCACTACGAACGAGCCACCGGCGGAAGGACACTCGCCCAGAAATTTCCCGCGGTCGTTTCAGCGAATGCCGGCGAGGCCGAAGAACTCCTGCCGCGACCGGGCGTCCTCCCGCAGCACGCCGTGCAGCGCCGAGGTGACGGTGCTCGACCCGGTGGCCCGCACCCCGCGCAACGACATGCACATGTGCTCGGCCTCGATCACCACGCCCACACCCTGGGGCGCCAGGTTCTGCTGCAGCCAGTCGGCCACCTGCTTGGTCAGGCGTTCCTGCACCTGGAGGTCGCGGGCGTACAGCTCGACCACGCGGGCCAGCTTCGACAGGCCGAGGATGCGCTCGCCGGGCAGATAGCCCACGTGCGCCACCCCGTGGAACGGCAGCATGTGGTGCTGGCACAGCGACTGCACCGGGATGTCGCGGGCCAGGACGAGCTCGTCGTAGCCCTCGTCGTTCGGGAAGGTGGTCAGGTTGAATTCGCGCGGGGTGAGCATTTCGCCGTACGCGTCGGCGACCCGCCTCGGCGTGTCGGCCAGGTGCTCCGACTCCGGATCCTGCCCCAGCGCGACCAGCAGATCCGCCACGGCGCGCTGCGCCGCCTCCGGATCGATGCCGGTCCGCCCGGACACCACCCGCAGCTGGCGGTGCGGTCCCGCCGAGATCGGCGCGGCCATAGGTCCTCCTTCTAACAACAACTCACGCTAACCTTAGAACCACCGAGCCAATTCAGTCAACGGAGATCGTTTTTAGAGATGGACCACACCTCTCGCGCCGCCCAGGTCGCCGCGGTCGCCGCACTCGACGAGCCGACCCGCCGCCGGTTGTACGACCTCGTCGTGCGCCGGCCCGACCCGGTCAGCCGGGACGAAGCCGCCGAAGCGGTGCGGTTGCCGCGCACCACCGTCGCCTTCCACCTCGACCGCCTCGTCGACGACGGCCTGCTCGACGTCGTCTACGAACGCCGCACCGGTCGCAGCGGCCCGGGGGCGGGACGTCCGGCCAAGCTGTACCGCCGCTCGTCGCGGCAGATCGCCGTCTCCCTGCCCGACCGCCGCTACGAACTCGCCGGCCGCCTGCTCGCCGACTCCCTGCAAGAAGCCGAAACCACCGGCGCTTCACCTCGCACCGTTCTGGACCGGCGCGCCCGCGAACTGGGCCGGGAGCTTGGCCAGGCAGCCCATACCGACCCGCCCGCCGACGACCCGGTGATGCACGCACTCGACCGATTTGGCTTCGAACCCCGGCGCACCGGCACCACCATCATGCTCGGCAACTGCCCGTTCCACAGCCTCGCGGTGCACCAGACCGAACTGGTCTGCGGCATGAACCTCCGTCTGTTGCAAGGAGTTCTAGACGGCCTCGCGTCCACCGGCCTGACCGCCCGCCTCGACGCGGCCGCGGGCCACTGCTGCGTGCGCATCACCCCGGAAAAGAAGTAGAGCGGCGCCCTCGTCCGTCGTTACCGTGCAGCCGGACCTGTCGGCTGAGCGAGGACGTGCCGTTGTACCACCTGTGAGACCTCCCAAGCGCTGATCTCGTCGCGCGTCGCGCCCTGAGCGCCGCGCTTCTTCTTGCTGCGGACTTCTCACAGAACGGTGTACTTCTGTGCTCAATCATTGGCTTGTCATGCCCACGCGCCTGCCCTTGGTCCAGCGCCGTTGCCACGCCTGCGCGTCCGACCGATTCCGGGCGAGCGGCAGGTTCCGGGTCAACGCCAACCACAAGCGCATCGATGCCTGGCTGCTCGTGCGCTGCACCGAATGCGGGGACACGGTGAAGCTCACCCTCTTCGAACGGCTGAACGTGCGCTCCATCCGCCCCGACCTGCTGAACCGCCTGCACGACAACGATCTCGGCCTCGTCGTCGCGCTGTTGCAGGACCCGGCCGTGCAGCACCGCAACCGCATCACGCTCGACTGGGGCGGCACCTGGCGCCTGGACACCGGCGGTACCGGTCATCTTGATCGCGAGGTGATCGACGTGTCGGTCCGCTTCGCCGCCCGGATCCCGGTCCGCCCGGTACGCCTGATCGCCGAGGGTTGCCGCCTCCCGCGGGCGGAGGTCGAAAGGCTTTTGACAGAAGGAAAACTCGTCTCGGCGGTGCGCCTGAACACCACGCTCTCCAACGATTTCACCTTCACGCTGAAACGCTGACCCGTTCCCGGGGCCTGTCCAGCGAACAGGCCCCGGGAATCATCACGGCATGTCGTAAACGGTGACGGGAATCCCTCTGCCGACGAGCTCACCGGTGATGAGCGATTCGATCTGCTCCCAACAACCTCCAGCCAAGCCAACACCGATCCGGGGCAGGTGGACGCTGGCACTGAGGCGGCCGGCCTGCGCGGCGAGATGGCGCAGGCACAACCGGACCGCGTCGTACCGAATGGGCGGCCCAGTACTGCGGCTGGTCTTGATGCCGTGCTGGCCAATCATGTTGGCCACCCAGAGTTCGGGCGCGACCTGGACGAGTTGGGTCGCTCCAAGCCCGAAGTCGTTGCCACCCCGGTCGCGATACCAACGGCGGTAAGCGGCCTCGGGCTCCGGCCACCGCCGGGAGACCGCCAGCACGAAGCCCCTGCCCCACCCGCCCCGGTCATTGCAGATGTGGGCGATGACCTTGGGCCCCTCGGCCGAGGGACTCGTCGCGTCGCCGGTCACCCAGCGGATCTCCACCATGATCGGGACCATAACCACGCACACCGACAAAACCGGCCCTCCCTGTTGGGCGGCCTTGTCGCGCCGCCCGGACAACGACCACGTCCTCCGGGCCCCCGCACCGCTACCGGTCTCGTTTTTCGTTGGCAGGAAAAGCATCCGCCCCCCGGCATCGGTACCGCGCTGGCAGACTCCGACCAAATCGCATTACCGAAGCCCCGCACTGGGTCAGCTCGCCCGGCCCAGCCCGAGATCGCACCTTATGGAGCCTGGACCTCACCCATCACCGCCGCGGACGTCGCCGCCGCCGGGAACACGCCCCAGTGGCTCGACGTCGTCGACGGCGAAGTCTGGTGGGCCGAAGCCCGGCCCGGCGAAAGCGGGCGCGTCGCACTGGTCAAGGCCGGCCCCGCCGGCACCGTCGAAGAACTCCTCCCCGCGCCGTGGAACGCCCGCAACCGCGTCCACGAATACGGCGGCAGGCCCTGGCTCGCCGTGCGAGCCGGGCGTCTGTCTAGGGCCTGCCTTGGTTCTGCGGCTCGGTTCTAAGGAGCGATCGCGGGCAACACCTCCGTCTTCGCCGCTCGCCGGGCGGGCCAAAGGGCGGCCAGCACCGCCGCGAGCACCATGCCGACCAGGCACACCCCGATCACCCCGAGCGGTATCGACGCGTCACCAAGCGACTGCCCGAGCATCGCGTGCTGCATCACCGCACCCGCGCCGAGCCCGGCGACCACCCCCAATACCGCCCCGAACAAGGAGATCGCGATGCTCTCGGCCTGCACCATGCGCCGGATCAGCGATCGGGACGCGCCGATCGCCCGCATCATGCCGATCTCCCGCGTCCGTTCCAGCACGGACAACGCGAGCGTGTTCACCACCCCGAACACGGCGATCACCACCGCGACCCCGAACATCGCGTACAGCAGCACAAACGCGAGCCGCTGCGACTCGATGCCCTGCGCGGCGAGCCCGTCCTGATCGGTGACCAGCACATCCGGCCGGTCGGCGAAAGCCGCTTCGATCGACCGGCGCACCGCGGTCGGATCGGAGCCCGTCGCGTAACCCAGGCTGACCCGCTCACCCACCTCCGGCGGAGCCAGCGCCAGGTCGTAGTAGATGCTCGCCTGCAGTTCGGTCGCCTCGTAGACCCCGGTGACCCGAGTGGCGATCGAGGTGCCCGGCCCAGGGCTCAAGGTGATCCGATCCCCCACACCCAGGCCGAGCATGTCCGCCTGGTTCCGGGAGACGACGACCCCACGGGTCAGGTCCGCGTCGCCGGCGGTGATTTTCGGTGACAGCACGCTGGTCAGCGCCGACGGTTCGATCGCCGAGATGTTGCGCCGGGTCTGCCCGCCGGAGTAGGAGATGTCAGCGATCCGGTCGCGGCTGCCCGCCACCGCGGTCACCCCGGGCACCTCGCTGAGCCGCGTCAGGTCCCCCGGCCCCAGCACGGCGTCCCCGCCCGCCGCCGGTCGCAGCACGGTCGTGGTCACCGGCACGTTGGCCCGGATGGTGGAGGCGATCAACTCGGTCAAGGTCGCGCTCAGGGTGCCGAACGCGCACACCAACCCCAGGCCGACGGTGATCGCCGCCGCCGAACCCGCCGTCCGGCGCGGATCCCTGGCCGCGTTGCGCACCCCGAGCCTGGTCGCGGGCGAGCCGCGGCGGAACCGCCGGAAGAACAACGCGGCCAGCGCCGGGGTCAGCAGGAGCAGGCCACCCGTACCGGCCGCCGCCGAGACGAGACCGATGATCCTCGGCAGGTTCTCCGCCGAGGGGTCCGCTGTCAGCGCGACCCCGGTCACCGCGGCTGCCAGCAGCACCAGCCCGGCCACCGTGCGCCCGGCGAAGGCCCGGCCGCGCAGCACCGGATCCGTGCGCAGGGCCGCCATCGGCGTCACCTTCGACGCGCGCCGGGCCGGACCGACCGCGGCCAGCACGGTCACCCCGACCGCGACGAGGTACCCGAGTCCGATCGCAAGCGGCGAAACCCGGTAGAGCACCTCCTCCCCCGGCCGGACCAGCGCGAGGACCACCGGTCCGAGCCCGGCCCCGAGCAGGCAGCCGAGGGTGCCCCCGGCCAGGCCCAGCACCGCGGCTTCGATGACCACCGTGCGGCGGACCTGCCGCCGGGTAGCGCCGACCGCGCGCAGCAGCGCCAGCTGCCGGGTCCGCTGGGTGATCAGCACGGTGAAGGTGTTGCCGATGACGAACATCCCGGCGAGCAGGGCGATCGCCGCCAGCGGCAGCACGGTGAGCCGGAGGTCCGTCCGCGAGGACTCGATGTCCGCCCGTGCCGCCGCGGCCAGCTCGGCACCACTGGACACCAGCCCGGCCGCCACCGGTGGCACGCCCGCACCCGGCGCCAGCGCCAACTCGATCCGGTGATACCTGGCGCCGAACCTGGACTCGGCGGCCGCTTCCGGATAGGCGACCGACGGCACGACTTCGGCCGCGTCCCCGGAATCCGGCCCCATGGTCAGGTAGTCGAACAACCCGGCGACCCGCACCTGTTCGGAGCGCCCCTCCCCGAGCAAGACCCGCACGCCCTCACCTGGCGCGAGCCCGGCCTGCTCCGCGTCGGGCCGGTGCAACACCACCTCGCCGGCTCCCGGGGCCGTTCCGGCAGTCAGCCGGAACCGGCCGGTGTCGTCCCAGTTGGTGCCGGCCCGATCCGGCGCGGTCTCCGTGCGGACCAGCTTGCCGTCGGCTCCGACCAGACCGGCGTGACCCACGCGCACCCCCGCGGCGGCGACCACCCCCGGTGCATTCGCCAGGCGGCCGCGATCGGCTTCGGTGAGCGACGGCCCGGTACCCGCGCTCACCCAGGCCCCGGTGCCGTCCCGGACCGGCCGCTCGGCCAGGGTCGCGGTGATCGAATCGGCCAGCACCCAGCCCGCCACGGTGGCCGCCACCCCGAGCGCGATCGCGCACAGCGTGGCCACCAGCCTTCCCTTGTGCGAGAGCAGATCCCGCAGTGCCGAACGGATCATCGGACGGCACTCCGGTCCCCGGCGAGCGCACCGTCGGGGAGCAGCAGCACCCGGTCCGCGTACTCGGCGGCGCCGGGATCGTGGGTGACCATCACGATGGTCTGGCCGAGTTCGTCCACACTGGTCCGCAGGAAGCGGAGCAGTTCGGCGGAACTGTCGGAGTCCAGCGCACCGGTCGGTTCGTCGGCGAAGACCACCGCGGGCTCGGTGATCAGCGCCCGCGCGCACGCCACTCGCTGCTGCTGCCCGCCGGAGAGCTGGCTCGGGCGGTGGCCGAGCCGGTCGTCCAGTTTCAGAGTGCCGACCAGCCGGTCCAGCAGCCGGGGATCGGCGCGGCGCCCGGCCAGGTCGAGCGGCAGGGTGATGTTCTCCAGCGCGGTGAGCGTCGGCAGCAGGTTGAACGCCTGGAAGACGAAGCCGATCCGGTCCCGCCGCAGTTCGGTCCGCGCGTCGTCGGACAATGTGGACAGTTCCACGCCATCGAGCAGCACCTGCCCGGCGGTGGCCTGGTCCAGCCCCGCCGCGCAGTGCATGAGGGTGGACTTGCCGGAACCGGACGGGCCCATGATGGCGGTGAACTCACCGCGCCGGAAGGTCACGTCGATACCGCGCAGCGCGGCCACCTCGGTCTCGCCGGAGCCGTAGACCTTGGTGAGCCCGCGGACTTCGATCGCGCTGGCTGTTTCTGTCATGGCGCCATCGTCGGGGGCGGGCCGCGGGCCCGGCGTCGGCCGAAAGTCGATCGCACCCCCTACTAAAGAGACACCATCGTGCCGACTTAAGAACGATGGGAGCGGCCACCACCGCCGATATGCTCACTCGGTGCCGGTCCTCGATTTCCTTCGGCGCCCGCCGAGCCGGGACGTGAGCAAAGTAGAAGGAGGCGTGCTGTGTTTGATCGTCATGGGCAGCATGTTTCTGTCGCCCGGCCAGGGAAACGTGATCGGGATACTGGCGGACGGGAACGCGACGGTCGTCAGCGTGCTCAAGGGCACGCTGATGGGGATGACCGTGCTCGGGGTCTACCTGCTGCTCTGGCGGACCTGGCCGCTGTTCACGGCGGCGGCACTGGCGATGGCGCTGGCTTCATTGTGGCCGGGGCTGGTAGCGGCCTCCTACCTGGCGGGTACCCACTACCGGCGGCTCGCGCACCTGACCGCCTACATCGCGTGCGCCAGCGTGGTGACCCTGTCGCCGACGGTGTTCGCCATCGTGCTGGGGCGGCCGGGCCAGGTTTGGTCGCGGTTGCTCCAGGCCTCGGGCGGGATCTCGCTGTTCGTGTGGCTGCCGCTGGCGATCGGGTTGTGGGTGGGCGCCCGGCGCCAGGTGGTGGCCGGACTGCGCCGGCAAGCCGAGCACCAGGAGATCCAGCACGCGGCGCAGGTCCGTGAACTCCGCGCGAGGGAGCGCGCCCGGATAGCGCATGAGATGCACGACGTGGTCGCCCACCGCGTGTCGTTGATGGTGCTGCACGCCGGAGTGTTGGAGGTGAACACCAAGGAAGAGAAATCCGCGGAAACGGCCGCGTTGATCAGGACGACCGGACGCGAGGCACTGGCACAGCTGCGCGATGTGCTCGGGGTCCTGCGCACCGGGGCGCCCGCCGAACCGACCGAACAACCCGTGTCCACTTTGGAGGAGATCGGCGAGCTGGTGGCTGATTCGCAGGCAGCCGGGATCCCGGTGCAGTGGTATCGCGAGAGCGTGCCGGAGGTGCCCCCGATGGTGGCGCAAACCGCGTTCCAGGTGGTGCGGGAGGCGCTGACCAACGTGCACAAGCACGCCGGAGCGGTGGACACCGAGGTCGAAGTGGTGGAGATGCACAACGGCCAGGCCATCGAGGTGCGGGTGTGCAACGCCGCACCGGCCGAACGACCGGAACCGCTGCCCGGCAACGGGCTCGGGCTGCTGGGACTGCGGGAGCGGGTGGAACTGGTCGGTGGCACCTTCCGTTCCCGGCGCTTGGCCAGCGGCGGCTGGCTGGTGACGGCACGACTGCCCTACGCCGGGAAGGAAGCGCCGTGATCAAGGTGGTGATCGCCGACGACGAGGCGCTGGTGCGGGCGGGGCTCCGTGGTCTGCTCGAACCCACGCCCGACCTGGAGGTGGTGAGCGAGGCCGAGGACGGACGGGAGGCGGTGGAGGCCGCGTTGCGGTACCAGCCGGACGTGCTGCTGATGGACATCCGGATGCCGGTGCTGGACGGGCTTCGCGCCCTCGAGCAGGTGGCGCGGCTGGAGCGGGCGCCGAGGGTGATCATGCTGACCACCTTCGACCTGGACGACTACGTGCATCGGGCGTTGCGAGCCGGGGCAGCCGGGTTCCTGCTCAAGGACACGCCGCCGGTGGAACTGACCGCCGCGATCCGCACCGTGGCGGCGGGCAACGCGATGCTGGCCCCGACGGTCACCCAGCGGTTGATCACCGCGTTCGCCGAACAGCATCCGGAACGGGCCCGCCGGGCGAGGGAGAAGCTCACCGCGTTGACCGAGCGGGAGCGCGGGGTGATCAACGCGGTCGCCAAGGGCTTGTCGAACGCCGATATCGCGAAGGAGTTGCTGATGAGCGAGGCCACGGTGAAGGCGCACGTGAGCCGGTCGCTGGCCAAGCTCGGGCTGACCAACCGCGTCCAGGCAGCGATCCTGGCGCACGATGCCGGGGAGGGCTGACCACGCACCAGGCACAAGGAACATTTCCGTCCGCGCCTGGGAGAACGACCGGGGCAGTGAGCGGAGCGGCCGGGTAGGCCAACAGGGTGACCGAGTCGGCCAGTGGAGCGACTGGAGGCAATCCGGGTGACCCGGCGCACGTGTGCCCGCGTTCCCCGTACCCTGCTGGGTGCAAAATGCGCTGACGTTGCTCAGGAGGTCGCCTCGACGTGCACTGGCCGTTCCGTCAGCCGGTACCCGCTTCCGGCCGCCTCGTGCGGATCGATGAGGTGCACTGCTGCAAGCCCAGTCAGCTGCGCGCCCGGCTGGCCGCGCACGCGAGGGGCGCGACCGTGTGGACGGCCGGGAACTTCACCGACATCGGGTTGACCGGGGCACGCGACCTGGAAGCCCCGATCCAGCGGCGGTTCCGGTCGGCGGCGGCGTTGTGCAAGGCCGCGCTCAAAACGGCGTCGGGACGGGAACCGCTCGTGCTGCTGATGTCCGAGCACCAGTTCCACGCGCACAGCGGGGACCAGCGCCTGCGCGCCGTGGTCGACCACGAGCACTGCTGCGTGCTCGTGCTGTGCAGCTGGCTGCAGCCGTCCACATAGGACTGGCAGTCAACGTCCCCGCAGCGCGCGCCTACGGGGCGAACGGGCCGCCGGGGCTGAAGGCGTGGTCGGCGAAGCGGGTGCCGATGCGCTCGTGGGCGGCGGTGTCCGGGTGCAGCCGGTCGGGCAGGGGCAGTTCGGCGGCATCAGCCTCGCCGTAGAGGGTGCGGCCGTCGAGGTAGTGCAAGTGGGGGTCGTCGGCGGCGCGCTGGGCCACGATGCGGGCGAGTTCTTCGCGGATGACGGTCAGCGTGAGCTTCCCGGCGGCGCGCTCGGCGGGGTCGCCGGTGGCCCGGAATCGCAGCACCCCGTCGCTGAAGTCGACCGCGCCCGGACCCGGGGTGTCCTCGTGGATCGGGCAGAGGATGGCCGAGACGACCAGCAGCGGCGTGGTCGGGTGGCCGTCGCGGATGGTGTCGAGGAAGCCGTGCACGGCTGGGCCGAAGGCACGCAGGCGCATCAGGTCGGCGTTGACCAGGTTGATGCCGATCTTGACGCTGATCAGGTCGGCCGGGGTGTCGCGCAGGGTGCGCGCAGTGAACGGGTCGAGCAGCGCGCTGCCGCCGAAGCCCAGGTTGATCAGGTCGACCCCGGCGCGCGTGGCGGCCAGCGCGGGCCAGGTGGTGGCCGGGCTCGCGGCGTTCGAGCCCTGGCTGATCGAGCTGCCGTGGTGCAGCCAGACCCGGGCCTTGGCTGGTGCGGGTTCGACGGGCGCGTCGGTGCGCAGCTCCACCAGTTCGGTGATTTCGGTGTGCGGCAGCCAGATTTCGACTTCCTTCACCCGATCGGGCAGGCCGTCGAACCGGACCGTGCCGACCGGGCCGGGCTGGACCTCGGCGGTGCCGGTGGCCATGTCCAGCAGCTGGACCTTGCCGCCGGTGGTCGGGGCCTGACCGGCCGGGACGCCGTCGACGAGCAGGTCGTACCGGCCGTCCGGGCGGAGCGGGAGGTCGCGGTAGCCGACCCGGGTGCGCAACGTGTCCAGCTCGATGGCGGTGGCGCGGGTGCGGAACACCAGGCGCACGCCGGACGGCTGGGCCTCGGCCATGGCCAGCTGCCCGTCGGCGCCCTGCGCCCGCGCCCAGGACGGCAGGCGGTGGGGCTGCACGCCGTGCTCGGTGTGCTCCAGTTCGATCGCGCCCCGCAGCAGGTCCGCGGTGATGGGCGTGGTGGTCCACGAGGCGGCGGCAGGGTGCTGGGTCATGATCACAGTCTGCCAACCGCGAGCGGGCGGGGCGCTAGGCGGGGGAAAGCTTGATCACCGCACGGCCGTCGGCGAGGTGGAGGGTGTCGAGGTTCAGCGCGTTGTTCATGGTGATGCCGCCGTTGACGGTGGTGGTCATGCCGCCCGAGATGTTGACCGTCAGGCTCTCGGGGCCGACGTCCAGGACGGTCAGGGCGCTGATCTTCGGGGTGGCCTTCACCTGGTTGCCGATGCGGATGACGTCGCCGGGTTTCACCTCGACCTCGCAGGTGCCGTCCGCGCAGGCGCGGAGGTTCGTGCCGTCGGCGGGGATGGGCGGGGCTGTGGTGGCGGGGGTGGGCGGGGCTGTGATGGCAGGGGTGGCCGGTGGCGGGGTGGTCGTCGTGGTGGGTGGTGCTGTCGTGGGTGGGGCCGTGGCTGCGGCGGTGAGTGGTGCTGTGGTGGGTGGCGGAGCCGAGGGTGTCGGGGCGGCGGATGGTGGGGCTTCGCTCCCGCATCCGGCAAGGGTGGCCAGTGCGGCGAACGGAACCACGACGGCGAGCGCGGCGGTGGGTTTCCTGCCGCGGGTTGCGGTGGGGTTGTTGGGGGCCATGGGTTGTCCTTCCCGGGGAGCGTGGCCCTGACCGTGGCATGGATGGTCGGGGGTGGTCCCGGGGTGGCCGTTAGCGGACAAGCAGGTCCTGCGCCAGGGCGACGATCGGCGCCCGGAGGGCAACCAGGTCGTCCGGGGTGTTGGCGACGAAGTGGGCGGTTACCAGCGAGACGATCGAGCCGACCAGGGCTTGGCAGGCGAAGCGGTCCCGGGCGGACCGGGCATCGAAGGTTTTCGCCAGCAGGTTGACGAAGTGTTGCTGCAGTTCCAACCGGCGGCGCATCGCATCGGGGCCCGCTGAGTAGGTCTCGATCAGAAAAAGCCTGGCGAGCGCCGGGTTCTCCGCCAGCGCGTCCAAGTACGTGCCCACAAAGCGGTCGAAACGCTCCACCGGGGTGCCCGCCGACGGTGGTTCGACCGCGGCGGCCAGCACCTCGATCGCGGCCTCCAGTGCCGCGATGAAGCAGGCCTGTTTGTTCGGGAACTGCTGATAGAACGTCTCCCGTGACACGCCTGCCCGCTTGATGATGGCGGCGACCGTCGCGGCTGGGTAGCCCTGGGTGGCCATCACCTCGGCGGCGGCCTTCAACATCCGGGCCCGTTGCGCGCCGGCCACCTCGTCCCGGCTGAGGTGGTGGCGTCCGCTCGGGAGGCGCGTCATCGCCGCGGGGAATCCGGGGTGATGCGCAGGGTCTCCAGGAACATGGCCAGCATGTCGTAATGTCCTACCAGCAACAGGAACTCGACCGCCGAAGGCTCGTCGAGGTGCGCGCGCAGGGCCGCCCAGGTGTCGTCGTCGAGGTCGCGGTTTGCCAGCAGGGCGTCGGCCGCGTGGAGCAGGGCGCGTTCGCGCGGGGTCCAGGCCGGGTCGTCGGGGCCTGCCTGGATGCGGTGCAGGTCGTCCTCGCGGACGCCCGCCCGGGCGCCGAGGCGGCGGTGGTGCTCGAATTCGTAGGCGCACCCCCGAACCTGCGCCACCCGCAGGATGACCAGCTCGGTCTCGCGCCGGGGCAGGGTGCCGCCGGGCATGAGGCGGGCGGCGAAGCGCAACCAGCCGCGGAACAACCGCCGCCGCCGGGCCATGGTCAGGAACAGCTTGGGCGGCGCCGTCCCGGTGACCCGGCCGCTGACCTGGGCGAACACCCAGGCGAACAGGCCGACCTCGGCGCGCCCGCCGGGCGTGACCCGTGGCGCGGTCATCGCACGACGTCCACATCGGCGCGCCCGCCGGGCGCGACGCGTGGCGCGGTCATCGCACGGCCGTCCGCAGCAGCCGCCGCATGGCGAAGTTCGCCAGGCGCATGAGCCCCACGTAGACCGGCGGGCACACCCGCTGGAGCAGGTGGATCAGCTGGACGTCGCGCGAGGTGTACACCAGGTACCGGTTGCGCCGCACGCCGCGCAGCGTCGCCTCGGCCACCCGTTCCGGGGTGACCGCCCGCCGCCGGAAACCTTCGCGCAGGCGCACCCACCTCGCGCTCGTCGTGTCGATCCCCGCGACCTCCACCGTCTCGGTCAGCGGGGTGCGCACGCCACCGGGGCAGACCAGGCTGACCCCGATGCCGTGCTCCCGCAGGTCGAACCGCAGCACCTCGGACACCCCGCGCAGGCCGAACTTGCTGGCGCTGTACGCCGCGTGCCACGGCAGGCCGATCAGCCCGGCCGCGGACGAGACGTTGACCAGGTACCCGCCCCGGCCCGCGGCGATCATCGGCGGCAGGAACGTCTCGATCACGTGGACCGGCCCCATCAGGTTGACCTCGACCAGGCTCCGCCAGTGCCGGTGCTCGAGCCGGTCCACCGTGCCCCAGGCGGAAATGCCCGCCACGTTCATCACCACGTCGACGTGCCCGCAGGCGGCGTGGACCCGCTTCCCCAGCCCGGTCACCGCGTCCAGGCTGCTGAGGTCGGCGGGCTCGGCGAAGTCCACCACGCCACCGGCGTCGCGGATCTCCCGCACCGCCTCCGCCAAACCCGGTTCGTCGAGGTCGGTCAGGTACAGCCGCGCACCCCGCGCCGCCGCGAGCGCGGCCGTCGCCCGGCCGATGCCGCCCGCCGCGCCGGTGATCAGCACTCGTTTGCCCGCCAGTTCCACCGGGGCGACGTTATTCACGAACACCGGTGTTCGTCAATGGCCGATCTCGAGCACCGCCTTGCCGGACAGGCGGCGTTCGCGCAGCGCCGCGATGGCCGTCGCCGCGTCGTCCCAGCTGCCGCGCCAGGCGATGTGCGGGTCCAGTTCCCCCGCCGCCACCAGTCCGGCGAGCCAGCTCAGATCCGGGGCCAGGCCGGTGAGGTTGAGCAGGAAGAACGTGGTGATCGAGCGGTCGTGCCCGCCGAAGCCCTGCAACGACGCGGGCGGGAGCACGGCGTCGGCACCGGAGGAACGCCCGACCGAGACGAGCGTGCCGTGCTCGGCGAGCTTGCCGTAGGCCTCCACCAGGTGGTCACCGCCGACCACGTCGATCACCACGTGCACCGGTTCGTCCACTGAGGCCGGTCCGTCGACCACCTCGTGCGCACCGAGCGCACGCAGGCTTTCCCCGTGCTTGGCGGGGTTTCCGGTCGACGCGAGCACGTGCGCGCCACCGCGGCGCGCGAGCTGGACGGCGTACCGCCCCACTCCCCCGGTCGCACCGGTGACCAGGACCCGCCTGCCCAGGATCGGCCCGGCGCGGTGCAGCGCGCGCAACGCGCTCGCCCCGGCGACCGGCACCGTGCTGATCGCGCCGAGGTCGGCCCCGGCGGGCACCACGCCCAGCAGGTCCGTGTCGACGGCCCGCAGTTCGGCCCACGCCCCGGCCATGCCCAGGGTCACCACCGGCGTGCCCGCGGCGGGCCCGGTGCCGTCGGCCGCGGCGCGTTCGACCACGCCGGCGGCGTCCCAGCCCAGCACCGCGCCGGGCTCCGCCTCCGGGAGCAACGCGACCACCTCGCCACTGTTGAGGGAGGTGGCCGCCACCCGCACCAGCGCCTGGTTCGGCGCCGGGACGGGGTCGGGCGCCTCGCCGAGGCGGAGGCCACCGGGTGCTCCGGGGTCAGCCAGCAATGCACGCATCAGGACCTGCTTTCGCTCAAAGTGCCACTCGGTGGCATTAGCCTACAAGAGGCAAACGCCGCTCCGCTACGCTGACCGCATGAACACCGACCGGCTGCCGCTGCGCGAGCGCAAGAAACTGCAGACCAGGGACGCCCTGATCGGCACCGCGCTGGAGCTGTTCACCACGCGCGGCTTCGCGGCCACCACGCTCGACGAGCTGTGCGACGCGGTCGGCGTGTCGAAGCGGACCTTCTTCCGCACCTTCGGCAGCAAGGAAGAGGTCGCGCTGGCGCCGTCGGAGGACCTGTGGGTCGCGTTCCTGGCCGAGCTGCGGGTCATCGATCCCGGCGGGCGCACGGTGGTCGACGTCCTGCGGGCCACCCTGATCACCGCGCTCGACGAGATGACGGGCGAGGACTGGGCGCACCGCGTGCTGCTGGGCCGGCGGTTGGCCGCCGAAACGCCGTCCGTGGACGCGCACGGGCTCTACTTCTGCGAACGCACCAGCCGGACCGCGCTGGAGATCCTCCACACGCGACTCGAGCTCGACGATCCGGCGGATCCGC
Organism: Amycolatopsis sp. 195334CR; assembly: GCF_017309385.1. Lineage (NCBI taxonomy): Bacteria > Bacillati > Actinomycetota > Actinomycetes > Pseudonocardiales > Pseudonocardiaceae > Amycolatopsis > Amycolatopsis sp. 195334CR. The sequence goes on from NZ_JAFJMJ010000003.1 coordinate 502,340, forward strand.
GTGTGCGCCTGGCGATGGACATGCTCGTCTCGGCGTTCCACCTCGCGCAGGAGACGTGGGCCGAGCAGCCGGGCGAACCCTCCAAAAAGGACTTCGCCCGGCACCTCGACCGGTCCTTCGACCTGCTGCCCGAGAGCTTGGCGCTCACCGTCCCGGCGCGGCGGTGACCGCCAGAGCTCCCGTCGTCAGCGAAACCGGCGCAACCGCAGGCTGTTCGCCACCACGAAGACTGAGCTGAACGCCATGGCCGCGCCCGCGATCATCGGGTTCAGCAGGCCCGCGGCGGCCAGCGGCAGCGCCGCCACGTTGTAACCGAAGGCCCAGAACAGGTTCCCCTTGATCGTGCCGAGGGTCCGCCGCGACAACCGGATCGCGTCGACGGCGGCCAGCAGATCGCCGCGCACCAGGGTCAGGTCGCTCGCCTCGATCGCCACGTCGGTGCCGGTGCCCATGGCCAGGCCGAGGTCGGCCTGCGCCAGTGCGGCGGCGTCGTTGACCCCGTCCCCGGCCATGGCGACCACCTTGCCCTCGTCCTGCAGCTGCTTGACCACGTCCACCTTGTCCGACGGCAGCACCTCGGCGATCACCTGGCCGATGCCCACTTCGGCGGCCACCGCCCGGGCCGCCGCCTCGTTGTCCCCGGTGAGCAGGACCGGGGTCAGGCCGAGGTCGCGCAGCCCCCGGATCGCCTCGGCCGAGGTCGGCTTGACCGTGTCGGCGACGACCAGCACCGCCCGCGCCCGGCCGTCCCAGCCGACGGCGACCGCGGTCTTGCCGTCCGCTTCGGCCGCCGCCTTGGCGTCGGCCAGCGACGGCGGCAGGTGCTGGCTCCAGTCCGCCAGCAGCGCCGTCCGCCCGACGAGCACCGCCTTGCCGTCCACGATCCCTTGCACGCCAAGGCCTTCGAGGTTGGTGAAGCCCTCGACCGGGGGCAGCTCGGCACCGGCCGCGGTGGCGATGGCCTTCGCGATCGGGTGCTCGGAGGCGTGCTCCAGCGCCCCGGCCAGCCGCAGCACCTCGTCCGCGTCCTCGCCGTCGGCGACGTGCACCTCGGTCAGTGACATCTTGCCGCTGGTCACGGTGCCGGTCTTGTCCAGCACCACGGTGTCGATGCGGCGGGTGGACTCCAGCACCTCCGGTCCCTTGATCAGGATGCCCAGCTGCGCGCCCCGGCCGGTGCCGACCAGCAACGCGGTCGGCGTGGCCAGGCCCAGCGCACACGGGCAGGCGATGATCAGCACCGCGACCGCGGCGGTGAAGGCGGCGGCCGCCGAGCCACCGGCCCCGAACCAGAAGAACAATGTGCCCACCGCCAGCGCGATCACGATCGGCACGAACACCGCCGAAACCCGGTCCGCGAGCCGCTGCACCTGCGCCTTGCCGGTCTGCGCGTCCTCGACCAGCTGGGCCATCCGCGCCAGCTGCGTGTCGGCACCGACGCGCGTCGCCCGCACCACCAGGCGCCCGCCCGCGTTGACCGTGGCACCGGCGACCGCGTCGCCCGGCCCGACCTCGACCGGTACGGACTCGCCGGTCAGCATGCTCGCGTCGACCGCCGAGGTGCCCTCCTCGACCACGCCGTCGGTGGCGATCTTCTCGCCCGGCCGCACCACGAACAGATCGCCGGTCCCCAGTTCGCCGACCGGGACGCGGGTCTCCTTGCCGTCGCGCAGCACGGCCACGTCCTTCGCGCCGAGTTCGAGCAGCGCGCGCAGCGCGGCACCGGCCCGGCGCTTGGACCGCGCCTCGAAGTACCGCCCGGCCAGGATGAAGGTGGTCACCCCGGCGGCGACTTCGAGGTAGATGCTGCCGTCCCCGCTCATCCGCTCGATGGTCAGCTCGAACGGGTGCGTCATGCCCGGTGTGCCCGCGATGCCGAACAGCAGCGCGTACAACGACCAGGCGAACGCCGCGAGCGTGCCCATCGAGATCAGCGTGTCCATGGTCGCCGTGCCGTGGCGCAGGTTCGCCCACGCCGCGCGGTGGAACGGCCACGCCGCCCACAGCACGACCGGGCCGGCCAGGGCGAGTGAGATCCACTGCCAGTAGGTGAACTGCAGCGCCGGGATCATCGCCAGCGCGATCACCGGCACGGACAGCACGGCCGAGCCGACCAGCCGCTGCCGCAGCGTCCGGACCGGGTCGTCCTCGACCGGTTCCGCGGTCTCCCGGCGCTCAGCGGCCTCCCGCTGTTCCGACGCGGTGTAACCGGCGGCCTCCACCTGGGCGATCAACTGCGCCGCGTCGACGTCGCCCGAGTAGGTGACGTTGGCCTTCTCCGTGGCGTAGTTGACCGTCGCGGTGACGCCGTCCAGCTTGTTCAGCTTCTTCTCGATCCGCATGGCGCAGGACGCGCAGGTCATGCCGCCGATGGTGAGCGTGGCCGTGGTCATGCGTGCTCCTCCCCGTGCGTCGCGATGGTGAACTCCGCCGTGCGGACCACGCCGCCGTGCTGGAAGTCCAGGAACAGCCGGTAGGTACCGGCCGAGGGCACCTCGGCGTGGAAGGTCACCCCTGGACCGGCGGGTGTCCGGCCGTCGCCCGGTTCGCCGTCCGGGTGGACGTGCAGGTAGGCCAGGTCGCCGCCGCGCAGGGCCACCAGGTGGCCGTAGGCGCCCAGGTACGGCTGCAGGTCGGTGACCGGCGTGCCGTCGCGGTCGACGGTGAGCGTGACCTCCGACGACCGGCCGGGCTCGAGGTCCCCGGTCAGGCGCACGCGATAACCGTCCACTTCGGCCTCCCGGGACGGCTCGAAGGCGCGCGGCTGGAAGTCACCGGCGACCGCGGTGTCCACCCCGAGCGTGAGCGCCTCGCCCCCGGTGGGCTTGAAGTCGGCGAAGACGCGGTAGACGCCCGCCCGCGGCAGGTCCAGTCCGGTGCGGCAGGTCCAGTCCGGTGCGGCAGGTCCAGTCCGGTGCGCCAGACCCCGTCGGCGCCCAGTTCCGGGTGGACGTGCTGGAACCCGGACGTGTCGCGGCGGACAGCGATCAGGTGGAGGCGCTTCTCGTGCTCGACCTCGTAGGCGGTCACCGGGTGGCCGTCCGGCCCGGTGATGGTGAAGGCGAAGGGCTGGTTCGGCCCCGGTGCCAGCGTCGTCGTGGCGGGGGTGAAGGTGTACCCGCCGCTGGACGAGGCGAGGCCGCCGGGTTGTTCGGGTGCCTCCGCGACGGTGCCGCCGTGGGTGTCCCCGTGCCCGGCGGCCGGCGCCGGCTCCTCCGGGAAGGGACCGACAGCGGTACCGGTGGCCCAGCCGCCACCGGCGACCAGGGCGACCACCGCACCGTAGGCGGAGAGCTTCACTGCTGTGTTCATCGGACTTCCTCCGTTCCGCCGACGTTTATACCCTAGGGGGGTACCCTAAAGAAAGACTTGCGCCGCTACCCCCTAGGGGTATACAAACCAGGGGCGGTCGACGAGAGAGGGTCAGCCAGTGAGCGAGACACACGAACACCACGGTCACCACCAGCACCACGGCGGCGGGGCGAGCTGGCGCACGGCGGCGTCGGCCACGCTGCACTGCCTCACCGGCTGCGCCATCGGCGAGGTGCTCGGCATGGTGATCGGCACCGCGCTCGGGTGGCACAACCTGCCCACCATCGTGCTCGCGGTCGCGCTGGCCTTCGTGTTCGGTTACGCGCTGAGCATGCGCGGCGTGCTGCGCGCCGGTGTCGGTTTCAAGCAGGCGCTGAAGGTGGCGCTGGCCGCGGACACCGTGTCGATCACCGTGATGGAGCTCATCGACAACGGCGTGATGCTGGTGGTGCCCGGCGCGATGGACGCCGGACTGGGCACCTGGCTGTTCTGGGGTGCGCTGGCCTTCGCCTTCCTGGTCGCGTTCCTGGTCACCATGCCGGTGAACAAGTGGCTGATCGGGCGCGGCAAGGGGCACGCGGTGGCGCACGCCTATCACCACTAAGCGTCTTAGTAGGACGTTGTAGAGTGGGCGCATGACCGGACACCAGCGCGGACGGCGGGTACTCCTGCTGTGCGCGCTGGTGTTCGCCGTGCTGGGCATGCACCACCTGACGGCCACCGCGCACGCGGCCGCGCCGATGGTCCACAGCGCACCGGCGGAGCACTCCCCCGAGGCACCCGCGCACGAACTCGGGCACCAGTGCCCGGCGATCCTGCACTGGCTCGGCGTGGGCCTGATCGCGTTGGCACTGCTGTGGTTCCGCCCGCTGCCGGCGGTTCCCCGGCCGGCCGGGCGGCGTCTCACCTGGCCGGAGTGGCGGCCGCCCGACAGATCGGGGCGCCTGCTGCTGACCGCGCTCTGCGTTCATCGACAGTGAGGGAAACGGGTCACCCGATTTTCCGCACAACTTCGATGAAGAGGGTTTCCGATGAAAAAGGCATTCGTGCTGGCGGTGCTCGCTGTCCTGGTGACGGCGTGCGGTGGCACCGAGCAGGCGCACAACGACCAGGACGTCAGTTTCGCCAAGGAGATGGTCCAGCACCACCAGCAGGCGCTGGAGATGTCGCGGCTGGTGCCCGATCGCAGCAGCAGCGCGCCGGTACTGGACCTGGCCGCACGCATCGAAAAGGCGCAGGACCCGGAGATCAAGGAGATGGAGGGCTGGCTCGGCGCGTGGGGCGCGGCCCCGGCGGACGAGCACGGCGGTGGCCACGGGGACATGGCCGGGATGATGACCGGTGCGGAAATGACGCAGCTGGCACAGGCGTCGGGCACCGAATTCGACCGGCTGTGGCTGGAGCTGATGATCAAGCACCACCGGGGCGCGGTGGACATGGCGAAGAAGCAACTCGCCGAGGGCGCTGATCCGGGTGCGAAGGCGTTGGCGCAGCGGATCATCGACGCGCAGCAGAGCGAGATCGGTGAGATGGAGCAGTTGCTGAATCAGGGCTGACCGGGGTGGTGCCGGGGGTTCGCCTCCGGCACCACTCAGCCGAAGCGGCGGGCGAGGTCCTGGTGTCGCTCCACCGCTTTGGCCGCGTCCTCCGGGGTCATGATCGAACCCGGCATGACGCTCAGCTTCCGCACCTGCACGGCGAAGTCCCGGTGTTCGCGGGCCGCGTGTTCCCGGCACGCCAGGCACGTCACGCTCTCCGGGTGCGGCGAGGTCATCGCGTACGGCACCTCGATCCCGCACCCGGTGGCGACCACGGCCGGCGCATCGGCCACCGCGCCGAACATCGAGGCGATGACGTTGCGGTAGTCGGCGCCGGCCTGCAGCACCTTCCGCTCGACGTGGATGTGCGGATCGTCCATCCGCCCTCCCTAACCGGTGATCAGCTCGGCCGCCTTCTCCCCCACCATGATGGCCGGTGCGTTCGTGTTGCACGAGGGCACCTTCGGCATGATCGACGCGTCCGCGACCCGCAGCCCGGCCACGCCCCGCACCCGCAGCTCCGGATCGACCACGGCCAGCTCGTCCACGCCCATCCGGCAGGTGCCGACCTGGTGGTGGTACGTGCCGACCGACCGCCGCGCGAACTCGCGGACGTGCTCCCGGGTGGTGGCCTCCGGCCCTGGGGCGACTTCCCGCTTGCGCCACGGGTCGAACGCGCGCTGGCGCCCGACCTCCCGGCTCATCTCGATCGCGTCGCACAGCGCTTCGAGGTCGTACGGGTCGGCGAGGATCCGCGGGTCGACCAGCGCCGGTTCGGCCGGATCCGCCGAGGCCAGCCGCAGCGTGCCGCGGGATTTCGGGGCGACGATCCCGGCCGCGATGGTGTACCCGTGCTCGGGCATCTCGTAGCCCTCGGCCGGGTAGACCAGGTGCAGGAACAACGGCTGCAGGTCCGGCGCGGCCCCGGTCCACCCCGCGCTGTCGGCGTAGAACTGGGCTTCGAGCAGGTTCGCGCGCCCCTCCGGGAGCGGGCCGGGCGACTCGTAGACCACGCTGATCAGCGGGTGGTCGTGCAGGTTCTCCCCGACGCCCGCGACCTCCGCGACCACCTCCACGCCGACCTCCCGCAGGTGCGCGGCCGGGCCGATGCCGCTGCGCAGCAGGATCGCCGGTGAGCCGATGGTGCCCGCGGACAGCACCACCTCCGCGTCGGCGCGGGCCACGCGCCGCTCGCCTCCGGCGACGTACTCGACCCCGACGGCTCGCCCGCTTTCGACGACCACCTTGTCGATCAGGGCGCCGGTGGTGACCGTCAGCGCCGGGTTGTCCAGCACCGGTGCGACGAAGCTCTGCCACGCGCTCATCCGGCGGCCGTCGCGCACGGTCATCTCGTTGAACCCGACACCACGCAGGTCGTCGCCGTTGAAGTCCTCGTTGCGCTTGTGCCCGGCGGCCACCGCCGCGTCCACGAAGGCCCGCGCGGCCGGGTGCGGGCTGGTGATCGGGCTGACCGGCAGCGGGCCGCCGGTGCGGTGGTGCGCGTTCGCCCCGGTCAGGTGGTCCTCGGACCGCAGGAACAGCGGCAGCACGTCGTCCCACGCCCAGCCGGTGCAGCCCTGCGCCGCCCACCCGTCGTAGTCGCTCCGGTGCCCGCGCATGTAGATCATGCCGTTCAGCGAGCTGCTGCCGCCGAGCACCTTGCCCCGCGGCCAGAACAGCGACCGCCCGTTCGCGAACTCCTGCGGCACGGTCATCACGGCCCAGTCCTGCGGACCGGCCAGCAGCGCGGGCCAACCCTGCGGGCGGTGGATCGCCTCGGCCTCGTCGGCGGGACCGGCTTCGAGCACGTGCACGGTGCGGCCCGCGTCCACCAGGCGGCGGGCCAGCGCGCTCCCGGCCGACCCCGCGCCGACGATGACGTAGTCGCTGCTGGACCCAGAACCCATCGCGCACACCTCTTCGCTCGTCGTTGAACCAGGGAACCCAGTGTGGCCGCGGATCCCCGTCCGACTTGACTCCGCACGCACCGGACTTGGCTGGCCGCGCACGGTTGACTGACCGACCGTTCGGTGTTGTACGGTGCCCTGACCAGCGTTTACTCACCGAGGAGTTCGCATGGCAGGTGCAGCCGCGATGCCTGTCCCGCCGTCGAGCGGGTTCGACGACTGGGAGCACCGGATCTGCCGCACGTTCGTCCCGCTGCGGGCGCACCGGCCGGACGGACCGGAGTTCCGCGGCGGGGTGGGCTCGGCCAACCTCGGCTCGGTGGTGCTGGCCGGAGTGTCCGCCTCCTGCGCGGTGGTCGAACGCACCCGCCGCCTGATCCGCCAGGACGACCCCGAGCTGTACAAGTTCGGCCTCCAGGTCAGCGGCACCAGCGTGGTCGAGCAGGACGACCGGCAGGCCAGGCTGACCCCGGGCGACCTGGCCATCTACGACACCTCGCGGCCGTACCGGATCTCCTTCAGCGACGACTTCCGGATGACCGTGGCGATGTTCCCGCGCAAGCTGGTCCGGCTGCCCGAGCAGCGGATGGCTGGGCTGACCGCGGTCCGGCTGGCCGGCGACTCCGGGCTCGGCTCGCTGATCGCGCCGCTGCTGAAGGGGCTCGGCGGGGAACTCGACGCCACCACCACGGTGATCGCCACCCATCTCGGGGACGCCGTGGTCGACCTGGTCACCGCCGCGTTCGCGCAGCAGTTGCAGCAGCCGCTCGACGAGGACGACTCGGCGGCCCGCCGCGCGCTGCGGGCCAGGGTCGGCCGGTTCATCGACGACCACCTGGCCGACCCGGACCTCACCTCGACCGCCGTCGCCGAAGCGCACTTCGTCTCGGTCCGGCACCTGCAGAAGGTGTTCGAGGCCGAGGGCGTGCCGGTGTCGGCGCTGATCCGGTCGCGGCGGCTCGAGCACTGCCGCCGCGACCTCGCCGACCCGCGGTGCGCGCACCTGCCGATCGCCGCGATCGGCCGCCGGTGGGGGTTCACCGACGCCGCGCACTTCTCCCGCCTGTTCCGCGGCACCTTCGGCCGGTCGCCGCGGGAGTACCGCCGGGCGGTCACAGCACGATCGTGACCACCTTCTCCTCGGTGTTCGCCAGGATGCCGCTCCAGCCCAGTTCGCGGCCGATGCCGCTGCTCTTCATCCCGCCCCACGGCAGCGCCGGGTCGATCGCCGCCCAGCCGTTGACCCACACCGCGCCCGCGCGCACCTTCGCCGCCAGGTGGTGCGCGTTCGACACGTCACGGGTCCAGATGGTCGCGGCCAGGCCGTAGCGGGTGTCGTTGGCGATGGCGATCGCCTCGTCGAGCGTGTCGAACGGGAGCACCGCGCCGACCGGGCCGAAGATCTCCTCCTGCGCGATGGCCGAACCGTGGTCGACGTCGGCGAAAATGGCCGGGCGCACGAAGAACCCCGGCCCGTCGTGCGGTTCACCGCCCACGACCAGGCGGGCGCCGGAGGCCTTGCCCCGCTCGATGTAGTCGAGCACGCGCCGCTGCTGTTCGGCGTTGACCAGCGCGCCCATGGTGGTGTCCTCGGCGAACGGGTCGCCGAGCACCTGTGCCCGCGCGGCTTCGGCGAGGGCTTCGACCACCGTCTCGTAGTGCGACCGGTGCACCAGCACGCGGGTGCCCGCCGCGCAGACCTCGCCCTGGTTGAAGAACAGGCCCATGGCGATGCCCTGGATCGCGGCCCGCACGTCGGCGTCCTCGGCGACGATCTGCGGGCTCTTCCCGCCCAGTTCCAGCGTCACGCGCTTGACCGTGTCCGCCGCGGACTTCTGGATCAGCCGCCCCACTTCGGGCGAACCGGTGAAGCTGATCTTGTCCACGTCCGGGTGGGCGACGAGCGCGGCACCGGCGCCGCTGCCGAGGCCGGGCACGAGGTTCACCACGCCCGCCGGGAAACCGGCCTCCTCGATCAGCCTGCCCAGGTGCAGGATCGACAGCGGCGCGTCCTCGGCCGGTTTGACCACCAGGGTGTTGCCCGCGGCCAGCGCCGGGCCCAGTTTCCAGGCGGCGATCATCAGCGGGGTGTTCCACGGGATGATCGCGCCGATCACACCGACCGGTTCGCGCACGGTGTAGGAATGCGTCTTCGCCACGCCCAGGTACCCCGCGGTCGGGATGGTGGCACCCTGGATCTTGTCGGCCCAGCCGGCGAAGTGCCGGAAGGTGGCGATCGCGTTCGGCACGTCCAGCATCGCCGGTTGCCCGGCGGGTTTGCCGATGTCCAGCGCTTCGAGCCGGACGAGTTCCTCGGCGTCGCGTTCGACGAGGTCGGCGAGCTTGTTCAGCAACCGGCCGCGCACCACGCCGGGGGTTTCGCCCCAGGCACCGTCGAGCGCCTTGCGCGCCGCCCGCACGGCCCGGTCCACGTCTTCGGCACTGGCGTCGGCGACCTTCGTCAGCACCTCGCCCGTCACCGGGTTGAGGTCGTCGAAGGTGGCCGCCGCCTCCGACCACTCGCCGTCGATGAACAGTCCGCTGGTGAATCCGGCCCGGGGCTCGGCGGTCAACGTCATCGGGTTCCTCCTGCTCGCACTGGTTTCCGGCGCCCACGGTGGCAGGACCGGCGGTACCGGACTTGCCCGCCGCCGCACACGGGTTGACCAGCGGCGCACAACCGCTGCTGACGAGCGGAACGGCGGCTTTTCCCCTTCCGCCGATCGCCCTTACGCTTTTCCCATATCGAGGGGAGCCCGGGGTGGATGATCTTTTCGGGGTGCTGGCGAAACGCGCGGAAGCGAACGCTATCGCCGCGGTGGAAACCTTCGTCAGTCAAATACCGGATTACCGGCGGGAGGCGGCGAATCCGCGGGGGAAGGCGAAGTTGCTCGACCACGCCCTGTGGTTTCGAAGACACACCGCGGAAAAGGGGCGGACCGGCGAACCGCTGGACGAAAGCACGCTGGCGTTCATCGGCGCCATCGGCCGGTTGCGGGCGGCGGGCGGGTTCACCACCAGGTCCGTGGAATCCGCGCTGGCCCTGCACACCAACCTGATGCTGAGTGAGATCCAGGCGGCCGCGGCGGAAAACGGGGACGTGACCGAACTGCTCCGGTTGACCGCGTGGTTCGGCGCACAGGGGCTCCGTGGTTGCGCCGCTTATCTCAACGGTTATCTGGACGAGCACGCGTTGCGGGTGAAACTGGCCCAGCGGGTCCGGGATCTCGCCGAATCACTGCTGGCCAATGCCACCAGCACCGCCGAAATCGCCCACCGGCTGAGCATTGACGTGCACCCGGAGTATTTTGTCGCGGTACTGCGTTTCACCGCGAAATCAATCGGGGCCGCGGACGAAATCATCGAAGCCGCCTTCAAACAGCATTCGGTGGTGGCGACGTGGCACGAACCGGGTGAACTCGTCGCCCTGCTCCCGGTGGACCACGACCGGGCGCTGGCGGTGGTCCGGGAGATGGTGGCGCTGGGCCGGGTGCCGTGCGCGGTGGGCGCCGCGACCGGCCGCGCGGGCGCGCTGGCCGCGGCCGCCGAGGTGGCCAGGCGGGTGGCCGACGTCGCGCCACCCGAACGGGTGCCCAGCACGCTGTACGGCATTCCCGAGGTGTTCGTCGAGCTGGGCGTGGCCGGGGTGCCGGAGATCGACCACTGGCTGGGCGAACTGGTGCGGCGGCTGGCCGGCGGCCCGGAGCTGGTCGCGACGCTGGATGCCTACTACCGCAACGACATGAACCGCCTCGGCGCCGCGCTCGCGCTGCACATCCACCCGCGGACGCTGGACTACCGGCTGCGGCGGGTCCGCGAACTCGTCGGTGTCGATCCCGGATCCGTGCGCGGGGTGCGCATCCTGAGCAGCGCGGTCGCCCGTGCCGCGCACCGCGGTTGTCACAGATGACAACGGGCGCCGCGGCGCTTCTCACCTTGTCACGATGACGCGCCGCGGCCGGGCTTGCGATGGTGGGCTCAATCCCCCCACCACCCTCCCGGAGGTCTAGATGACGCTGGCGGACGCCGCAACCGCTGTCCAGCGCCGCGACCTGCCGTTGTACGAGACGATGCTCCGGATCCGCGCGTTCGAGGAGACCGCGCTGGAACTGCAGCGGCGCGGGGAGGTCCCCGGCGCGCTCCACCCGGCCACCGGGCACGAGGCGATCGCGGCCGGGGTCTGCGCGCACCTCGGCCCGGCCGACCACGTGGTCAGCTACTACCGCTGCCACGGGCACGCGCTGGCCGTCGGGGTGGACCCGGCCGCGATGTTCGCCGAACTGCTCGGCCGCGCCACCGGGCTCAACAAGGGCAAGGGCGGTTCGATGCACCTGGCCGACCGCTCGCACCGGTTCCTCGGCGGGAACTCCATCGTCGGCGCCAACGTCGGCATCGCCGCCGGAATGGCCGCCGCACTGCGGATCCGGCAGGAACCGGGCGCGGTGGTGGTGTTCTTCGGGGACGGCGCGGTCGGTGCCGGGGTGGTGCTGGAGACCCTGCGGATCGCCGCCCACCAGCGCCTGCCGCTGTTGTTCGTCTGCGAGAACAACGGGTACCAGGACCGCACGCGCAGCGAACTGGTGTCCGGCATCGCGCCGGGTGCCGTCGCCGCCGGTCTCGGGGTGCCTTCGACGAGCGTCGACGGGAACGACGCCAGGGCGGTCGCCGACGCCGCCGGCGCACTGCTCCCGATCGTGCGCGAGGAACGCACCGCGCGGTTCCTCGACGCCGCCACCTACCTGCGCGACTTCCACTGCCAGTTCGGTCCCGAACCACCCGGCGAATACCGCCCGGTGGACGAGGTCCGGCGGTGGCGTGCCCGCGATCCGTTGTCCCGTGCGGACTTCGACCTGACCGAGCCTCGGCGGCGCGCCGTCGACGAGATGCGCCTGGCCGCCGCGCACGCGCTCGCCCAGCCGGAGCCGTCCGTGAACACGGTCGACGACGACCTGACCGCGGCCCGGTGGTGAACCGATGATCGCCCTGCACGCCGCCCTCGTCCAGGCCCTGCGCCGCGATCCCGACCTGGTCTACCTGTGCACCTGGCAGCCGGACCTGTTCGTCGACGAGTTCGGGCCGGAGCGGATCCGCAGCATGCCGATCGCCGAGAACGCCACGCTCGACTTCGCCGTCGGGCTGGCCGCCGCCGGACTGCGGCCGGTGGTCGACCTGGCCCGGGCCGCGTTCCTGTTCACCGCGATGGATCCGCTGGTCAACCAGGCGACCAAGCTGCGGTACCTGACCGGTGGCCAGTACGCGGTGCCGCTGACCGTGCGCGCGCAGACCCGTGGCGGCGGTGAATCCCTTGGCGCGCAACACGAACACCTCCCGTACGCGATGCTCGCGCAGGTCCCGGGACTGGTGGTCGCGGTACCCGGCAGCGGTGCCGAAGCAGCCGGGCTGCTGGCGACCGCGATGACCCACCCCGATCCGGTGGTCATCCTGGAGTCCCCCGCGTTGTTCACCGACGAACCGCACTGGGCTGGCGGAGACGTCGCCGGAGTTCCGTTCGGCCGGGTCCGGATCGCCCGGCGCGGCAAGGACATCACCATCGTCGCCATCGGGCTCGGCGTGCGGCACGCGCTCACCGCCGCCGACCGGCTCGCCGAGTTCGGCGTCAGCGCGATGGTGGTCGACGTGCGCACGGTCGCCCCGCTGGACATCGCCGGGCTCGCCGAATCCGCCGCGGCGACCGGGTCCGTGCTGGTGGTCGACGAGGCCATCGGCCCCTGTTCGGTCGCCTCGGAGATCGTCGCGAACCTGGCCACCGCGGAGGTGGTGCGGCCACGGCAGGCCAGGCGCTGCACCGCGCTGCCGGTGCCGTCGCCGTTCAGCCCGGCGCTGCAGCGGGCGGTGTACCCCGGCCCCGAATCCATCGAACGGCAGGCACTGGCCCTGCTCGGCGAAAGGTCACCGGCATGACCCTGCTCAAACCCGAGATCACCGCACTGGACGACACCTCGTTCCAGCTCTTCGCCAGCGGCCGGAACAGCGAGCAGTGGTCGGCGCGCGAGATCATCGGCGACGGCGCCACCGAACTCGACGAGGCGGACACCGAGCGCGCCTGGATCCTCGCGTCCACTTCGTACTTCGCCGAGCAGGCCGGACTGGTGGCCGCCGCGGAACTGGTGTCGGAGACCGACGACGTCGCCCTGCGCCTGAGCTTCGCCACCGCGGTGTCCGACGAAGCCAGGCACGCCGACGCCTTCCTCGCTTACGCCGTGGCCCGCGGTGGTGACCTGGCGAACGTCTCCGAGGACGGCTTCCTCGACGAACTGCACGAGACGCTGTCCACCGTGAGCCATCTGGAGAAGTTCCTGATGCACACCACCTTCGAGGGTATCGCCGCAGACGAGTTCGTGTTGCTGCAACGAATCTTCGCCGGTGACCCGCTCGGTGAGATCTACCGGCACGTGCGCTCGGACGAGGTGCGCCACGTCGCGATCGGGCTGAACTACCTGCGCCGCAGTTACGCCACGCCGGAGGGCCGCGAGGAGTGGGACGCGCACTTCGGCGACTGGTCCGAGCGCGCGCTGCGGATCGCCAGGCTGCCGGAGGTGGCCGCCGGGCTCGGCGCGGTGATGGGCAAACCGGCCGAGCCGATCGAGCAGTGGTTCATGCGCCGGCATCGCGCACGTCTGCGCGGGGCCGGAATCCCCGTCCCGGAAAGGAGGTGAACCCATGGCGATCAAGAAGGTCCGGCTCGAGAAGTCGGTGACCGGCACCTGCCGGTACCTGGTGCCGATCAAGACGCAGGCGCGAACCGTGAAGAAGCACTGACCCACCCGTGGGGGGCGTGTGACCGCGCCCCCCACTCCGGCTTGGAGGCCCGATGCGCAAGCTCAACGTCCGGCTGGCCGCGATGCCGTGGCAGGCCCTCGACATGCCCTCGCTGCCGTTGGGCCTCCTCCGGGCGTCGTGCCGGTCGGCGGGCCGCGAGGCCCCGGCCTGTTACCACGGGAACATGCACTGGGCGGAGTTCCTGCTGGAGCGGTCCGACGGTGAACTCGGCCCGAACGAGTACCTGGAGGTGGCCGAGAACGGCATCTTCCACGGGATCGGCGACTTCGTGTTCACCGGGGTGCTGCACGGCGGCGACTTCGGCATGGCCGAGTTCACCGACCTGCTGCGGCGCCGGGGTTTCGACCCGGGCCGCGCGCTGGACATGCGCCCGCACGCCGAGGAGTTCATCGACCTGGCGGCCCGCGAGATCCTGGCCGGCGAGCCGGACCTGGTCGGGTTCAGCAGCACGTTCATGCAGAACGTGCCGAGCCTGGCGCTGGCGGCCAGGATCAAGCAGTACGCCCCGGGGGTATTGACCGTGCTCGGCGGCGGCAACTGCGACGGGCCGATGGGCGCCGCGCTCCACCGCAACTACGCCTGCCTGGACTACGTGGTGCGCGGTGAAGGCGAGGAGATCTTCCCGGCGCTGCTGGACGCGATCGAGCGCGAGGTGGAACCGGTGGACCTGCCCGGGCTGTGCTGGCGTCGTGACGGGGAAAGCGTCGCCAACCCCGACCGGCGCGAACCGCTGCCGCCGGGCCGCATCCCGATGCCGGACTTCGACGACTGGTTCGAGCTGGTCGAGAGCTCCCCGCTCGAAGGGCACGTCCAGCCGAAGCTGGTGCTCGAATCGGCCCGCGGCTGCTGGTGGGGCGAGCTGCACCACTGCACCTTCTGCGGGCTCAACGGGTCGCTGATGCAGTTCCGCAGCAAGGCGCCGGAGCGGGTGCTCGGCGAGATCTCGCACCTGGTGGCCCGGCACCGCACGCTCGACATCATCATGGTGGACAACATCATCGACAACGCCTACTTCACCACGCTGCTGCCCGACATCGCCGCGCTGGACTGGGACCTCCGCATCCACTACGAGGTCAAGGCGAACCTGACCCCGGCGCAGATCGGGGCCCTGCGCGACGCCCGCGTGGCGCACCTGCAGCCCGGCATCGAGTCGCTGAGCACGCGGGTGCTGAAGCTGATGGACAAGGGCGTGGACGCGATCCGGAACGTGCGCACCCTGCGCGACTGCCATTCCGCGCAGCTCGACACCACCTGGAACCTGCTCTTCGGCTTCCCCGGCGAGACCGACGACGACTACTGGCCGCTGATCCGCCAGCTGCCCGCGCTGGTCCACCTCCAGCCGCCGTCGGACGCCACGCCGATCCTGCTCGAACGGTTCAGCCCGAACTTCGACCGGCCGGAGCTGGGCTTCGGCTGGCGACGGCCCGCCGAGATCTACCGGCACGTCTACGACCTGCCGCAGCGGGAGCTGGAAGATCTGGTGTACCTGTTCGACAGCGAGGAGCTCGGCATTCTCGGCGAGGTGGTCGAGGCGCTCGAAGAGGCCATCGAGGAGTGGAAGAAACGGCACCACGAAAGCAGTCTGCTGCGCGTCGACTTCGACGGCGGGATCCTGCTGGAGGACCGCCGCAGCGGGTGGCCGGTGCGCGACCACCACATCGAGGACCCGGCGCTGGTCGCCGCCTACCGGGAGCTGGAGCAGGGCCGGTCCAGCCGGGCTCTGTTGTCCAAAGTGGAGATCACCGCGGCACGGCTGGAGGCCTGGCTCGGCGAACTCCGCGAGGCGGGCCTCGTTTTCCACGAGGGCGACCGGTTCCTCGCGCTCGCCACCACCAGCGTTCCGGTGAGGATCAAGTAGATGGACGTTTCGGTCGATCCACGGGTGCGCCACGTCGACCCGGTGGACCTGCTCGCGCTCGACCCCGCGGCGTTGTCCGCGGCCGGGGTGCAGCTGCTGGTGCTGCCCGAACCGGTGAGCTTCGGCTCGGACGACGAGCGGGACCTGCGGTTTCTGCGGTTGTTGCGGGAGGCGGTGTCCTACACCCTGCGGATCGAGTGGCGGGCGCGGGCGGTGCCGTTCGACCTGACCATGGTGGGGCACCTGCCGCCGCCGCTCGGGGACGAGGGCCGGGAATGGCGGGACACCTACCGGTTCGGCCTCTGCTACTACCAGCGCGGGCCGAACTTCGTGCTGTTGAAGGACGTGCGCGGTGAGGGCGGGGCGCGGTACCGGATCGACGACGAGCAGGCGATGTCGGTGTGGCCGGAACTGGAACCGGTGCGGCACCGGGATTCCCTCACCCCGGCGGCGCGGGAACTCTGCGCGCTGCTGGAGGAAGAGGAACTGCTGATGCGCCGCGGTGACTGGGTGACGCACCTGCCGTACCGGCTGCGCCGCTGGCCGGTGCCGTTCGACGCGATCTGACCGTGGCGCCGGGCCTGCTTCGCGCGCATCCGGTGTTCCGCTCGGTGCTCGCGGCGCGGGCGGTCAGCGCGCTGGGTGACCGGTTCTCGCTGGTCGCCGTGCCGGTGCTGGCCCTGTCGTCGGCCGGGGCGACGGCGGGGCAGGTGGCGCTGCTGTGGACGGTGCAGCTGCTGCCCGGCGCGGTGCTGGCCCTGCCCGCCGCCGCGAACCTGGTCGGCCGGCCGGAGCGGGCCGCGATGATCGCCTGCGACCTGCTGCGGGCGGTGTTGCTGCTGGGCGTGTTCGGCCTGGCGGCGGGCGGTGAGCTGCGGTTGTGGCACCTGTTCGCGGTGGTGCCGGTGATCGGCGTGCTGACCACGGTGTTCGACGTGGGCGCGCAGGCCTACGTGCCGCGGATCGTCGACCGCGCCGACTACGCCGAGGCGAACAGCCGGTTCACCCAGGCCGAAAGCGCCGCGGACGTGGCCGGACCGCTCATCGCGGGCGTGCTGATCGGTTTCGCGGGCGCGGGCACGGCGTTGCTGGTGGACGCGGTGAGCTTCCTGCTGTCGGCGGTGTTCCTGGCCCCGATCCGGCCGGTGCACGACCAGCCGGTCGAAGTGGCGCCTTCGGGGTGGTGGCGCAACCTGCGCGACGGACTCCGGTTCGTCGCGGGCCGCCCGGTGCTGCGGGCGCTGGTGGCGGCGTTCGCGTTGTTCAACTTCGGGGGCGCGGTGGTCAGCTCGCTCTGGTTCGCCTACCTGCTCGACCACCTGCGGTTGTCGCCTTCGGTGACCGGCGGGCTGATCACCGTCGGCGGGGTCAGCGGGCTGGTCGCGGCGCTGGCCACGGGCCGGGTGCTGCGGCGGGCCAGCCCGCGCGTGGTGTTGCCGGTGTCGCTGGTGGTCATCGTGGTTTCGCTGTGGTTCGTGCCGCTGGCCGCCCTCGGGTCACCGATCGCCCTGCTGGCCGCCTACCAGGCCTTGTTCGGTGCGGGGGTGGCTTTCTTCGCGGTCACCGCCGCCACGGTCCGGCAGCTGCTGACGCCCGTCGACCAGCAGGGGCGGGTGTACGCGGTGTTCTACACATTCTCCTTGCTGACCGTGCCTTTCGGCGGTTTGCTGGGCAGCGCGCTCGCCACGTCGTTCTCGCCGGTGGTCGCCATCGCGGTGGGCGCGGGCGTCGCGGCCACCAGCCTGCTCACGCTGCGCCGCTATCATTCGCGGGATGTCGACCTGGCTGACCGACACCCGGACCTCCTATGACACCGTCGCCGTTTGAGGTCGGCTCAATGACCAGCCTGCCCCTGGCCGAATGTCACGCGGGTTGCACGCCGGGACGGTGGTCTTCGACGACGTAGCTGGCTCGCGTCGAGACAGGCGCGCCCGGCTTCGTGACGTACGGCAGGACCCGGAAGTCGCTGCGCCACCGGTGCCGGTCGACGTCGACGCGCACGTAACCCCGCTGGGCGTTGAAGAACTTCATGTGCGGGTTCGCCGCCAGGAACTTCACGCCGTCGTCGTTCAGGTCCGCGCCGTCGGCCCCGCTGCTCACCGAGGTCCCGACGAACTCACTGGCCACCACCGGCGAATCCGGGTCGGCGAAGTCCCGCTTCAGGTCCCACGCGTAGTTCTGGTGCCGGTCCCCGGTGATCACCACCAGGTTCCGCACGTTCCGGTCCTGCGCGGCGGCCAGCACCCGGTCGCGGTCGGCCACGTACCCGTCCCACGGGTCGTACCAGACGTCGACCGCCGGGCCCGGGTCGCGGTCGGTCTGCCCGATCGGCGCCTGGTTGCCCAGGATCTGCCACCGCGCGTCGGACCGGCTGAAGCCGTCGAGCAGCCACTCGCGCTGTGCGGCGCCGAGGATCGTGCGGTCGGTGTCGAACCGGTCGGCGCAGTCGACCCCACCACCGTCACCGCACGGCTGGTCGTCCCGGTACTGCCGGGTGTCGATCATCGTGAGATCCGCCAGCCGCCCGTACTTCAGGCGGCGGTGCATGCGGATGTCCGCGCCCGACGGCATCTGCGCCCGCCGCAGCGGCAGGTTCTCGTACATCGCCTGGAAAGCCGCGGCCCGCCGCGCCCGGAACACCGCGGGGTCCTGGTCGGGTTCGGTGTCCGCCTGGGAGATGTCGCCCGCCCAGTTGTTCTCCACCTCGTGGTCGTCGAAGGTCACGATCCACGGGAACCGCGCGTGCGCCAGCTGGAGCGGGGCCTCCATTTTGTACAGTGAGTACTGCAGCCGGTACCGGGCCAGGTCGAAGGTCTCGGTGTGGAACCGCGGGTCGACGGTCACCCCGCGCTTGTTCGTGCCGACCCCGGTTTCGTAGAGGTAGTCCCCGAGGTGCACCACGAAGTCGAGGTCCTCGGCGGCCATGTGGTCGTACGCGGTGAAGTACCCGTCCTGCCACGCCTGGCACGAGGCGAACGCGAACCGCAGTTCGTTCGGGTTGGCCCACGCCGCGGGCATCGTCCTGGTCCGGCCGACCGGCGAGACCTCGCCACCCACCCGGAACCGGTAGTGGTACTCACGATCCGGCGCCAGGCCGTGGATCTCGGGGTGCACCGAATGCCCCAGCTCGGGCGTGGCCACCACGCTGCCGCGGCGCACCACCTGCCGGAAGCGCTCGTCCCGCGCGAGTTCGTACTCCACCCGCACCGGTTTGGCCGGCATGCCACCCGCACCGTCCACAGCGAACGGATCCGGGGCGAGCCGCGTCCACAGCACCACGCCGTCCGGCGCCGGATCGCCCGAGGCGACCCCGAGGGTGAACGGGTTCGACGTCCCCGCCGGCGCGGCGAAGGCACCCGCCGCGTTCCACACTCCGTTGCCGAGCAGCACCGCCCCGATCCCGGCTCCGCCGTACCCGAGCAGCTGCCGACGCGAAATCGTCACTTCAGGATCTCCTGTCCTCACCGAACTCGCGGAATTTCATAACCCGGGCCGTTAGCGCGCAACAAGGGTTCTGCCCGAAGTACAGGCCGTGTTCACGTCGCCGACGCCGGATGGAACGGCAGAAGTCACCCGAGGACCGCGGCGAGCGCGGCTTCGGCGGCGGATCCGTCGCGGGACGGGTCCTTCATCGCGAGCAGCCCGGCGAGTTCGGCGGCGGGCCGGTCGAGGAACGGCGCCGCCTCCTTGGCGATCTCCGCCGAACCCGCGCCGAGGCCCAGTTCTCCCAGCAGCGCCACCGCTTTCGGCCACAGTTCCGCGTGGTCCAGCAGATCCCGGACGGTCACCGGGACGGGACGCGGGGTCACCGGATCCGGCACCGTCCACTCGTGACGGCCGTGCCGCACCTCCACCGGCTCTCCACCGGGAAGCCGCACTTCGGCCGAAGCACCCACCGGTACCTCAACCTCCACAGTGAACTCCCCGCCGTCCCGCCGCCACGACACCGACGCCGTGCCGTACGGCGTCTCGTGCCGCGCGGAGGCGTGCGTCAGGGCGGCGTCCGGAACGGGTTGAACGGTGATCCGCCGGTAGCCCGGCGCCGCCGGGGCCAGGCCCGCGACCGTGCGGTGCATCCAGTCGGCGACCGCCCCCAGCGCGTAGTGGTTGAACGAGGTCATCTCGCCGGGGTTGATCGAACCGTCGGGCAGCATGCTGTCCCAGCGTTCCCAGATGGTGGTGGCGCCCATGGTCACCGGGTACAGCCACGACGGGCAACCGCGTTCGAGGAGCAGCCGGTACGCCAGATCGGGGCGCCCGGCCGAGGTCAGCGCGTCGGTCACCAGCGGCGTGCCGACGAACCCCGTACCGATGCGGAACCCGTTGGCCCGCACCAGGTCCGCCAGCCGCTCGGCCGCGTGCGCGCGCTGATCGGCGGTGGGCAGCAGGTCCCACGCCAACGCCAGCGCGTACACCGTCGGCGCGTCGCTGAGCACCCGTCCCGAATCGGTGACGTAGTGCCGGACGAACGCTTCCTTCGTTTCGGCGGCCAGTTTCTCGTAGTGCCCGGCGTCCCGGCCGAGCACGCGCGCGATCTCGGCGACCATTTCCGCCGACCGGATCAGGTACGCCGTGGCCACCACATCGGGATCTGCCTTGGCGGCGAAGGGGTTCTCCGGCGGGGCGGTCGGATCGAGCCAGTCGCCGAACTGGAAACCGCCCGCCCACACGCCGTCCGTGGTCAGTGAGGCGATCTTGTCCACCCAGGCGCGCATGCTGTCGAACTGCCGCGCGAGCACGCCCGTGTCGCCGTTGCGCCGGTACAGCACCCAGGGCACCACGGCCGCCGCGTCACCCCACGCCGTGGCGGTCGGCGACTTCCCGTAGAGCACGTCCGGGATGACGTACGGGACCGAGCCGTCCTCCTGCTGGTCGGCCGCGAGATCGGCCAGCCAGGTGCTGAGGAAGCCCGCGGTGTCGAACAGGAACCCGGCGGTGGGCGCGAAGACCTGGATGTCGCCGGTCCAGCCGAGGCGCTCGTCGCGCTGCGGGCAGTCCGTCGGCACGTCCAGGAAGTTGCCGCGCATGCCCCAGACCACGTTGCGGTGGAACTGCTCGAGATCGTGCTCGGAGCAGGAGAACCAGCCGGTCCGCCGCAGGTCGGTGCCCACCACCACGGCGGCCAGGTCCTCCACCGCCACCTCGGCACCGGTGATCTCCGCGTACCGGAAGCCGTGGAAGGTCAGGTTCGGTTCCACCACCACTTCGGCCGCGTCGGCGAGCACGTAGGTGTCCGTCGCCTTCGCCGTGCGCAGCGGCCGCACGCCGAGTTCGTCGTGCTCCAGCACCTCCGCGTGCCGCACCACGACCTCTTGCCCGGCCCGGGTGTCGTGCAGGTGGATCCGGACCCAGCCGACCACGTTCTGCCCGAAGTCGACCAGCGTTTTGCCCGACGGTGACTGCCACACCTTCAACGCGGGCAGCACCTCGGTCGCCCGCACCGGCGGCCCCTCGGGCGCGACCAGCCTGCCCAGATCGGCGTCCACCACTTCGACTCGATCCACTGTGGACGACGTGGCCCCGAGGTCGGTGAGCTGACCGTCGTACAGGTCGTCGGCCAGAACCGTGCTGTTCCGGGCGGTCCACTGCTCGTCGGTGCCGATCACATCGACCGTGCCGTCCGCGTAGGTGACTTCCAGCTGGGCGAGCAAGGCCAGCCGGTCACCGTAGTGCGCGCGCTTGCCCGCCCAGGCCAGGCGGCCGCGGAACCAGCCGTTGCCCAGCAGGACATCGAGTTCGTTCTCGCCCTCGCGCAGCAACGCCGACACGTCGTGGGTTTGGTACCGCAACCGGGCCTGGTAGCTGGTCCAGCCCGGCGCGAGCACCTCGTCACCGACGCGCTCGCCGTTCAGCCGAGCCTCGTACACCCCGTGCGCGGTGGCGTACAGCCGGGCGGACGCGATACCGGACCGCAAGGTCACCGCTCGGCTCAGGATCGGCGCGGGGGAACCGATTCCGCCCAGCGTGACCGGACTGACGAACCGCGCGGACCAGTCCGCCGTCGACAGCAGCCCTGTTTCTACAGTGGACGATTCGCTCCACGGCGACCAGTCGCCACCGGAAGCCACGCGCACGCGGACCGCGGCACGCGCGCGCGAGGGCAGCGGCTCGAACGGCCACGGCACGAGCACCTGCTCGGCGGAGTCCACCCGGACCACCGAGCCGTCCAGCTCCAGCTCGTACGCGGTCTGCGTCCATTCCGGATCGTCGGTGCGCACCTGCCAGGACAGCCGCGGTGTCGCGGTGCCCAGCCCCAGCGGGTCGTCGCGGTGCTCGAAGCGGACCGGGCCGGCGGTGGTGGCTGTCAACGGATGCCCTCCTGCGTGACGGTGACCAGTTCGTGGCCGCAGAGATCCGCGACCGCGCGCAGTTCGGCTGCGCGATGCCCGACGCCGAGCGCCCAGTGGTGGCCGATCCCGGTCATGCTCCAGTCGTCGGTCCACTCGCCGGGATGCCGCCCGAAGTCCACCCGGGACGTGGTGTTCCCGATGCGCAGCAACGGCCCGTCCACCACGGTGCCCTCCGAGGCGACGAAGCGGAACGAACCGTCGGGCTGCTGGCCGAGGCCGAACGCGGTGACCGGCCCGTGCTTGACGTCGAACTCCACGGACACGCCCCAGCCGCGTTTCCCGTGGTAAACGCCCAGGCCGCGCAGGATCGGCTTCCCGTCGCTGATCGCCAGGTGCGCCGGCCCGTCGTGGCCCATCTCCACCACGTCGTCGCGGAAGCTCAGCGCCTGCAACTCGGTGAACGAACCACCCGCGCCGAGCTGGTCGAGGATGAGCATGGCCAGCGAGGTGCGCAGTTCGTACTCACCGGCGGCGGGGATCCCGCGGGCGGTGAGCAGGGAGGCGCCGAGGATCATGCCCGCGCCCACGCGCTCGTGGGTTTCGCCGTTCAGGCCGCGGTGGTAGTAGGCGAGACTGTCCAGGCCGAAGTCGTCCACGAGCTGGTCCAGCGCCACGGAAACCTTGGCCGCCCAGCGGAGATCGTCGTCCACGACGGACGAGTCCACTGTGAACACTTCACGTGCGTGCGCCACCCTGTCGTCGGTGGCGGCGTCGCCGACCTGCTCGACGCGCACACGCAGATCGTCGATCTCCAGCACCTCGACGTGCCCGCCGAAGGCACGCGGAACCAGCGTGAGGTCCGTGGACACGTCGAGCATGCCCGGGTACAGGTGCCCGAGGAGGCCGTGCCTGCCGCGCCGCAGCTTCGCCCGGACCCCGGCCGCGCGCACCCAGCGGCCGATCTTGTCCCACGCCGCGGGTTCCTCCAGGTACCCGCTGACACAACGAGCCTCCACGCCGCACCGGCGGAAGGCGTTGACCATCTCCGGCAGCGGGCAGGCACCGCAGTAGGCGAGCCACGCACCGGTGTCGAAGGTGGCGTGGTCCATCGCTTCGGTGGGTTGCAGGTTCAGCAGCAGCACGGGCGCGCCGCTGCGCTGCGCCACCGGCATCAGCATGTTCGAGGTCATGTACGTGGTCAGGAAGGCCACGATGATGTCGCACCCGGCGGCCCGCAGCTGTTCGGCGGCGCGGTCGCCCTCCCGCGGGTCGGCGATGAAGCCGACGTCGACCACTTCGCAGTCGAACTCCCGCATCCGCTCGGAAACGCGTTCGGCGGAGAGCTTCAGCTGGGGCAGCAGCTCCGGGAACTGGGGCCAGTAGGCACCCAGCCCACCGGCGACAAGGCCGACCTTCGTCATGGTTCCTCTCCGTGTCGGATGAGCCGGACCGGGCCGAACAGGCCGGTGCGGACCTGCCCGGCGGCCACGGCGGTGGTCGGTGAGGCGTCGTCGAGATAGCCCGCGAGCGTGCCGCGCACGACGATCTCCAGCTCGTTCTCGCCGTCCCGCAGCGCGTCCGTGATTTCGGCACGCCACGGCGCCCACACCAGCTGGTCGACGAGTTGCCCGTTGACCAGCACGTCGGCGGTGCCCCGGACCTCGCCGAGGTCGAGCACCACGCGTCCGCCCGGGGCGGTGAACGTGGTGCGGTAGCGCATCCGCCCGCCGAGCGAACGCAACCCGAGTTCCGCCCAGCCACGCAGTTCCACCGGCGCTTCGGCGACCTCCACCTCGATCGCGGAGTCCAGCAGGGCGCCGCCCCGGCGGCCGTCGGTCGCGCGGAAGTCCAGCCGCACCGGCGTTCCGGCGGCGAGCGGGGACGGCAGGCCGACCCGGCCGCCGACCGGCTTGTGCTCGGTTCCGTCGATGACCGCGACCACCTCCAGCCCGGACGGGATCCGCAGGGACACCGTACCCAGCGGCGCCGGGAACTCCAGTGACTCGACGCGCTCCCCGGACGGCGCCGGATCGGGCACCACCGGCACGACCACGTCGCCGGGTGCCGCCTCCGGCTCCAGCCACCAGGCGCCGGGCAGCGGGTGCGGCCGCGGCCGGAGGCAGAGGAACCGGGGGTCACGCGGGTGCCTGCGGCGCAACCCGTCGCAGGTCCATTCGGGACCGCTCGTGATGCCCGGGTCCGGCGCGTCGACCGCGGCGACCGCACCGGGCCCGAGCAGCAGGGTCAGCGTGTTCTCCCCCGGCCGCAACGCCAGTTCGTACGGGTGCACCCGGATCTCGCGGTGGCCGGGGTACGGGTTGAAGTCGCCCTGCCTGCCGATCTCCGTGCCGTTCAGCAGCACCCGGCAGGCGCCTTCGCTGGCCACCTGCACGACCGCCGTGTCATCGGTGTGCCGGAAGGTACGGCTGACCTCCGCGCCGACCATCCACTCCGGACGGCGGTACCGTTCGAAATCGGTGACCACGGCGAAGGAAGCCCGCACCGGGCCGTCCTCCGACGCGGTGAACTCGATCTCCAGCCGGACGGTCCGGCCGCCGGGCACCGGGCTGACCGTGTGGTACCCCTCGCCGGTCGACGGCACCTCGGCGCCGTCGATCCGCACCCGCCGCGCGGCCCCGGAGCCGACCACCAGCTGGAGCCCGTCCGACGGCGGCAGCTCCAGCCAGGTGCGCACGGCCACCGAGCCACCCGCAGGCACGTGCCGCCAGTCGAGGAACTCCTCGGCGACATATCCCTTCGGCCCCAGGGTTTCGTTGTGCACCGGGTCCTTGTGGATGCCACGGGACAGCGACCACTCCGCGTTCCGCCAGCCACCGTCGGCGTCACGCACCTCGGCGAACGGGCCGAACCCGGCGATCACCGGACCGCTCTCGTGGCTCAGCCGCCAGACTTCGATCGGCAGCACGCCATCGCGGGCCGCGCCCGCCAGGTCGCCCTCGCTGTTATCCAGAGTGGACTCGGCCAGCCCGAGCCACGGCCCGGCGACCGGCACCGACTCCAGCTCACGGCCGAGTGGACGCGCGTCCGCCGGCGGCAGGTCTTCCCCGAACACCACCAGGGAAATCGGGCCGTCGTCGAACGGGACTTCGAGAACTCCGTCGCGCACCACGAGTTCCGTGCGCTCGCCGGTGCGCGGGTTCCACTGCTGCGCCCGTCCGGGCAGGCCGCTGGTCCGCACGTGCGCCACCCGGCCGGTCGGCGGCACGAACCGGTAACCGTCCTCGCGAAGCCGTTGCCAGTACTCCTCCCACGGGAAACCGACCTCGGCCCAGTTCTCCCGCGCCAGGTCGACGATCGGCGCGAGCGTGCCGGTCCGCTCGTCGTGCGCGGTCAGCAGCAGGACGAACGAGTCACCGTCGCGGCGGAGCAGGAAGGGGGCGTCTGCCTGCACCGGGCCTTCGGGGATCAGCGCGGGCACGTCCTCGGGCCGGCCGACCACGGTCACGTCGTCCAGCGGAGCGACACCCACGCAGATCACCTGCCCGCCCGCGCGGGCGAATTCCGCCAGCTTCTCGGCAGCGGCCGGGTGCAGCAGCTCGACCTCCGGCAGCACCACCGTGCGGTAGGTCTCGTCACCGATCCGGAGGCGGTCGCCGACGACTTCTCCCCCGGCGATGGTGGCTTCGTCGAAGGTGTCGTGGTCGATTCCGGCGGCCTCCAGCACGCCGCGTTCTTCCGCGAACCAAACGCTTGCGCCGTTCAGCCGGTGGTAACACGCGGCGGCGCGTTCGGCGGGCGGAAGCGGACCGTCGAGCGTCAGGTACGCCTGCGTGGTGGTGGTCGGCGAGAGCAGGACGACGTCGCAGACGTGCGTGCCGATGGTCAGCACCGAGCACAACCGCGACACCGCCGTGGCGAACCGGTGGTAGGCGGGCCAGTACGGCTGGCGCCAGCACGTCGACGGCGGCGCCCACTCCCACCAGCCGCCGGCGGTCGAGTAGTAGACCGCGTGCGGGTCGTAGAGGTTGGCGCCACGCCGCAGGAACGGCGCGAGCCAGTCGTAGGTCTCCTCCAGCGTGCCGCCCCAGCCGGAGGAGTGGAACGCCTCGATCCAGGTGCGCGAGTGCCCGTTCGCGTGCGCCAGCGAACTGTGCACCTTCGGGTCGCCCCAGTGGTCGCTGCCCGGCGCGCCGAACCCGGAATGCGTGCCGAGGTAGTCGCCGTACACCTGGACACCGCCGATGGGATCGCCTTCGCGCGCCGGGGACGGCTGGTCGAAACCGCAGATCAGGCCGCGCTCGGCGAACCAGCGGTCGAGCGGGTCGAAGAAGGCGCGGCGGGCCAGGCGGGCGCGGTGCTCGTGGTAGTCGCGGCGGTTCCGGGCCGATTCGGCGTCCTTCCCGCCGTACAACGCGGGCAACGCCAGTTCGTAGCCGTAGTGCGCGGCGAAGGTCCCGGCGAAGTCGTGGCCCCAGGTCGGCATCGCGGGCAGCTCGTCCTGGAAGAACCCGGGGATCACCTTGCCGAACCAGTGGCCGAGCCCGCGTTCGAGCTCACCGTGGACCTGGTCCAGCAGGGTGGCGCAGGCGTCCACGCCGAAGTAGTCGAACCCGCTGACCTCCTCCCGGATCTCGCCACCGGGGTCCCGGTGCAGCGCCAGCCCGGCGAACTCCGGGTTCCGCGCGGTGATCCGGCCCTGGAAGTTCGCCCCGGAGAAGCCGATCTGGTCGTAGAGCCACAGCCGGAAGCCGATCCGCTCGGCGTCCTGGCAGGCGCCGTCGAACAACTCGATCCACTGTGGACTGAGGAACGGCGGGTCGTCGGCCACCGAGCCGAACATCGGGCCGGTGGGCGCCAGGCAGAGGACCACCGCCTGGCGCACCCCCTGCCCGGCGAGCCGGTCCATCTGCTCGCGCAGCCGCGTCCTGGTCACCTTCGCCCCGCTCCACCACCAGATCGGCAGCGGGGAGGACTCGGGCCCCGGTGCGCGGAACCGGCTCAGCAGCCCCGTCATACCAGCGCCCGCTCCTGTTCGATCTGTTCCAGTGACTTGCCGGAGGTGTCGGGCATGAAGAAGTACCCGACCACCCCGCTGATCAGCAGGCACGCCGCCAGCAGCGCGGCCACCGTCTCGATGCCCGCGGTGGCCAGCGTCGGCACGAAGAAGCTCCAGATGCCCAGGAAGGTCCGCGCCACGCCGAAGGTCAGGCCCTGGGCGGTCCCGCGGAGCATGGTCGGGAACAGCTCCTGGCTGAAGATCTTGTACACCGCTTCACCGGCGAAGGCGGCACCGACGCCGAACAACACGATGTTGGCGATGATCACCGGGATGGTGAACGGGAACACCAGGTACGCCACGAAGGCGAGCACCTGCATCACCGCACCGGCCGCCCACATGGTCCTGCGCTTCGAATGCCCGCGGTCGACCAGGCGCATGAACACCAGGGTGCCCAGGATGCCGATGACGAAGCCGGCGCAGGACAGCGCCACCCCCGCCGCCTGGCTGCCCGCGTTGAGCGTGGTGACGATGTACGGGGTGAAGATGCCGTTGGTCCCGGCGGCCACGTTCCAGAACAGGTAGATCGTGCCGGTCCACACCAGGGCCCGCAGGTTGGCGCCGCGGAAGAGCGCGCCGACCCGCGTCGCGACCGAGCCGGCCGCGGCGGCGGCCGTGGTCCACCGCGCCGATTCGGCGAGCCCCCGGCGCAGCGCCCAGGTGACCAGCGCGACCACGAAGAGGTGCAGGAACACGATCCTGATGCCGAGCAGTTCCAGCGGGGACAGCACCAGCGCGAGCAGCAGCACCACCACCGGCCCGGTGTTCCAGGCGATCTGCGTGAAGCTGAGCAGCTTGCCCCTGGCCTTGGACGGCGAGAACTCGCCGACCAGCGCGAGCGAGGTGGGCACGTCCGCGCCGACCGCGACACCGACCACGAAGGTGCCGATGAACAACATCGGCGCGTTGACCGCGAGCGCGATGCAGAGGATGCCCGCCGCGTAGACCAGCAGGTCGTACTTGTAGATCCGCTTGCGGCCGAGCTTGTCGCCCAGCCGCCCGCCGATCAGCGCGCCGAGCGCGCAGCCGATCGCGTTGGGGCCGATGGCGGCCAGCGCGCCGACCGCGTCGTTGCTCAACCCCAGGTAGGCCTGGAACAGGGCCAGGCCCGAGCCGAGCGCCACGATCGAGCCGGCGTCCAGATAGGACGCCATCGCGGCCAGCACCGACCATTTCCACTGCTGGCGACTGACCGTTCCGGACTCGTCCGCCGGTGCGTTGCCGACGGCTTCTGAGGAAGTCAAGTGAGTCTCCTCGTCCTCGTTGACGTAGGTCACACTTTGAAACGTATTAAGCGGCACAGTAGCGAAGCGGACCAGCGGACTCAAGGTCCGAAAACGGCCATCGACTAACGCAATGAATCGTTTCATATGCACTGGGTGCCGCGGGGTCACTGCCTGCCATCGGCTATCGTCGGCGGGTGGGCAAGGAAGAGCCGGTCACGCTGGTCGAAGTGGCTCGGGTGGCGGGGGTCTCCAAGACCACGGCGTCCGACGCGCTGCGCGGCTCCGGCCGCGTTTCGGAGCGCACCCGGCAGCTGGTCACCAGCACGGCGAACCGGCTCGGTTACTCCCCCAACGCCTCGGCGCGGTCGCTCCGGCGTGCGAACACCGGCGCGATCGGGCTGCACCTGCCCGACATCCTCGCGCGCTCCGAGTACTACATGTCCTTCGTCTTCGGCGTGGTCGACAAGGCCGCCGAGATGAACTACGACGTCACCCTGCTCACCTCGAAGCACCTGCCCGCGCCCGGCGCGTTCCACCGCGTCGACGGGGTGGTGCTGGGTGATCCGCTGGAGACCGATCCGATGGTGCGCGGGCTGCTGCGGGCGTCGGTTCCGGTGGTCACCTGCGAGCGGTTCACCGGGGACGCCAGCCCGGCCGGGATCGTGCTGTCCGACCACGCGGAGATGTTCGGGCGGCTGCTCGACCACCTGCACGCCGCGGGCGCGCGGCGGCCCGCGCTGCTCGCCTCCAGCGCCACCACCGACTGGGGAAACCAGCTGCAGCAAGCGTTCCGGGCCTGGTGCCGGAGCAGGGGCGTGCCCGCGCTGCTGCGCGAGCTGACCTTCGGCGCGCCGGCGGACGTGGTGCAGGACAACGTCAGCGCGCTGCTGGAGACCGATCCCGCGCTGGACGCGCTCATCTGCGCGCCGGACGGTTCGGCCACCGCCGCGCTGCCGGTGCTGCGGGCGGCGGGCCGCTCGGTCGGCGGCGACCTGCTGCTGGCGGCCTGTGTGGACGGCACGCCGCTGGCGCACAGCGATCCGCCGATCACCGCCATCGACCTGCACCCGCGCGAAGCGGGCGCGGCGTGCGCGGGGTTGCTGTTCGACCTGCTGGACGGGAAGGCCCCGGCGGGTACCGTGCGCTCACTGCCGATCGGCCTCACCGAACGCCGCTCCACCCGGCGGTAGCCCGCCCCAGGGCCCGTGCAGTGAATGATGCTCCTATTGAGGTCAAGGGGTTGTTGTGAGGTTGGCCATGTCTGTGGTGATGGTTCGGTGGATTTCGCGTGCGACGTAGCGTTTGAGGCAGCGGATGATGTGTCGTTTGGGGAGGCCTTCGCGGGTGCGTCGTTCGAGGTAGGCGCGGGTGCGGGGGCAGTGGCGCAGGCGGACGATCACTATTCGGTGGAGGGCGGCGTTGGCGTGGCGGTCGCCGCCGCGGTTGAGGCGGTGGCGGTTGTTGCGGCCGCTGCTGGCGTCGATCGGGGCGGTGCCGCAGAGGTGGGCGAACTGGGCTTCGGTGGTGATGCGGTCGGGGTTGTCTCCGGCGGTGGCCAGGAGCTGGGCGGCGGTGTCGGGGCCGACGCCGAACACGGCGGTGGTGGCGGGCAGGACCTGGCGGGTCAGGGTGTTCAGGTCGGTTTTGGCGTCGGTGATCTCGGTGGTGAGGTCGGTGATGCGCCGGGCGAGGCGGCGGAGCGCGGTTTTCGTGGCGTTGACGGGGCTGGTGAGGTCGGTGCCGGGGCGCAGCCGGGCGCAGGCCCTGATCAGGGTTGTGCCGGTCAGGCCGGACAAGGATTCGCGTAGCGGGGCGGGGGCGGTGACGATCAGGGCGTGGAGCTGGTTGAGCGCGGCGGTGCGGGATTTGACCGCGCTGGTCAGCGCGGTGCGCAGGGCGGTGATCGCGGCGGCGGGCCCGGTGCCGGCTTTGGGGGTGGCCTCAGCGTGGCCGGCCAGGACGGCGCGGGCGGTGTTGATCGCGTCCTGGGTGTCGGTCTTTCCCTTGCGGCGGCGGGCATGCCGGTCGGGCTGGTTGACCTCCACCACCGTGACACCCTCGCCGGCCAGGTAGCGGGCCAGGCCCGCGCCGTAGGAACCGGTGCCCTCCACCCCGGCCGCGGACACCGTGCCGAACCCGGCCAGCCAGGTGCCCAGCGCGGTGTAGCCGGCGGTGGTGGCCGGGAAGGTGTGCGTGCCCAGTACCCGGCCGACAGGATCGAGCGCGGCGGCGGTGTGGGTGTCTTTATGGGTATCGACCCCGGCGATCACCGCGGTGTGCTGGGCAGTGTCGACGCCGGTGTGCTGATCAGTCATCCTGGTCTCTGCCGTCCCGTGGTGTTCAGTGGTCAGGGAGGGCACGTACCGGGCCAGCAGGGGTGGACAGCACAGTGATGGGTGTCCTGGTGGCACAGGCTCCTATCAAGTCACATCCCCTGGCCTGGTGACGTGCACGAACGGAGACCACCCCGGAACCGGCAGATCATTCGCAAGACAACCCCGGCCAGGGCGTCAGTGGCTTTCCGGGCCAAGCCCCGGGGCAGCCCCCGTCCATACACACCATCATCACTGTGGCTTTCACAGCACATTCCGCAGTGAAAGCCACATTCACTGCGCCTGGCGCAGCGCGCGGGTCAGGTGAGCGCGCGGGTCAGGTGAGCGCGCGGGTCAGGTGAGCGCGCGGGTCAGGTGAGCGCGCGGGTCAGGTGAGCGTGCCGTCCACGCGGCGCGGCAGGTGCCACGGGTTGTCCGCGCGCAGCGGGGCGGGCAGCGCCGCGTCCGGCACGCTCTGGTACGCCACCGGCCTGGTGAACCGCACCAGGGCACCGGCGCCGACCGACGTGGTGGCCGGGGCCGTCGTGGCGGGCCACGGGCCGCCGTGGTGCTGGGCCCAGGTGATCGCGACGCCGGTCGGCCAGTCGTTCACCGTGACCCGGCCGGCGAGGCCGCTGAGCTTGCCGACCAGGTCCGCGACGTCCGGGTCCTCGTCCCCGCCGGTCATCACCGCCGCGGTCAGCGTGCCCTGCAGCTCGCCGAGCGCGGCGTCCAGCTCGGCCAGTGAGGCGTATTCGGCGACCAGCACCACCGGCCCGAAGCACTCCTCCAGCAACCGCGAACCGCTGACCAGCTTCTCGATCGGCACCGACAACACCGCCGGCGCCACCGTCCAGCCCTCGCCCGGTCCCTCGGTCGAGCCGACCACCCGGCCACCGGCGGTGACCAGTTCACCCACGCCCGCCGCCGCGTCACGGGCGATCCGCTCGGTGAGCATCCACGACTTCGGCGCGCGCCGCTCCAGTTCCGCGGCCACCACCTCGGCCGCCGAGTGTCCACTCGGGACGAACAGCAGGCCGGGCTTCGTGCAGTACTGCCCGGTACCCAGGGTGAACGAGCCGACGAAGCCCTCGGCGAGTTCCGCCAGCCGGTCCGCGCCTGCCGGGGTCACCACGACCGGGTTGACCGTGCCCATCTCGGCGAAGACCGGGATGACCACCTCCCGTTCGTTCGCCATCTGCCACAACGCCAGCCCGGCCCGCTGCGAACCGGTGAACGCGACCGCCGCGGTGTGCGCCGAACGCACCAACCGGGCGCCCGCGTCGAATCCGGCCACCAGCTCGAACAGGCCCTCCGGCGCGGACGTGCCCGCCAGCGCCGTCCTGGTCAGCGAAGCCAGCCGCGCGCTGAGCCGCGGGTGCGCGGGATGCGCCTTGACCACCACCGGGCAACCCGCCGCGAGCGCCGAGGCGGTGTCCGTGCCGAGCACGCTGAACGCGAACGGGAAGTTGCTCGCGCCGAACACCGTGACCGGCCCGAGCGGGACCTGCACCCTGGCGATCCCCGGCGTCGGCGGCTTCGGCGCGTCGATGGTCGCCTGGAGGTACGAGCCCTCGACCGCGACGTCGGCGTAGTACCGCAGCTGGCCCGAGGTGCGGCCGATCTCCATCCGCAGCCGGGGTTCGCCGAGCGCGGTCTCCGCGTCCGCGAGCGCGATCAGTTCGTCCACAGTGGACGGCTCGTCGAGCGCGTCGGCGATCGCGTACAGCCAGGCCGACCGGTCCGCCGGTGAGGTGGCGGCGACGACCGGCGCGGCGGCGGCCGCCCGCGCGAGTGCCGCGTCCACCTCCGCGTCCGGCGTGGCCTCGACCTCACCCGCCGCGGCGCCGGTTCGCGGGTCGTAACTGATGTCGGCGGTCATACCCGGCCCTTCTCGTCGAACGGAACTTGCTGCCAGCCATCGGGTTCGATCCGGCACGGCCCGCCTTCGTGCGCGTACAGCCGCCCGGCCGCCACGTCCAGGCTGATCGTGGCCAGGCTCTCCCAGCGCAGGTGAGCGGGCAGTGAAAGATCGGCGTGCGCGCAGATGGCCGGGCCCTCACCGCGGTGCGAGTGCAGTGCCCGCGCGCGCTCGGTCCGGTCGTCGGTGTTCAGCGCGGTCACCCGCTCGCGCAGCCCGGGAAGCCGGTCGAAGGTGCTGGACACCTCGTTCGTGGTCTTCTCCCCCGCCGCCAGCTTCTCGTCGAGGAAGTGGTTGGTGTGCAAGAGAACCCCGTCCGGGTCGACGGGCAGTTCACCGACGCGCTCGGGCGACAGCTCGAGGCCGATGGCGTCCCCGCGCTCCCCGTCGTAGGTCACCACGGTGAGCACGGTGGACGCCGAGAGCCGCGCCGACCGCGCCAGCTCGACCGCCTCGCCGACGGTGGTCGCCTCGTCCAGGATGCGCCGGGCGACCACGTGCACCGGCACGCCGATGTCGGTGTGGTCCGAGGCGTGGCGCAGCACGTTGAAGTGCAGCCCGAGGCCGTCGCTGTTCACCCCGACCTTGCCGACCACACCGAACTCGGTGAACGTGTGCACCCGGCGGCCCGGCCGCGGTTCCAGCGACCACAACAGCATTCCGTCGCGGAAGGTGTCGTGCCAGTCCCAGGTCTGCACCGTCCGCGGCGCGCCGGACTGGGGCACCAGCACCGCCGCCGAGCACTCCCCTTCCCCGGTGACCGCGAGCGCGGCGAGGATCTCGGTGCGCCCGTTGAGCGCGCCGAGCTGCCACGGTTCGAGACCGGCACCTTCCGCCGTGCCGGTCATCTCCGCGGCCAGTTCCGGCGCCCAGGCGGCCGTCTCGGCCAGCGCCCGGGCGCCCCAGTCGGCCACCTGGCCCGCTCGCGCGCCCTCGGCAGCGAACAGTTCGTCGTACCGGGCGAAGGCGGCGTGCAGTTCGGCACGCCGAGCCCGGCCCAGTTCCCGGCCTCGGGCGGCAGGCTCGATCTCCGTGGAGAGGTGGGTGGCGATCGGCATCGTGGCCCCTCTCATTCGGCGGCGCTCAGCACCGCGTCCCAGGCCACCTCGGAGGCGATGGCGCCGAGGCCGGTCGCGGTGATCCCGGTGAGGTCCACCTCGTCGGTGGTCACGGTGAACAGGATGTCACCGTCGATCTCGGTGTGGAACGGCTGGATCGCGCGGTGCATCGAGCTGTGCACCTGGGTGCCGAGCTGGCGCAGCGACACCTCGGGCAGGCGCACGTTGGTCACCAGCACGGTCAGCGTGGTGTTCCCGGCGAGCGTGCCCACCGGCTGCCCACCGCCCGCGGCCAGCGCGTAGTCCTCGACCGGGAGCTTGCGCTCGCCCGTGTCCGCGTGCACGTTCCCGCGCACCACCCGGCCGTCGCGGTCGACCACCACGCCGACCGCGTTGACCACGGTGGCGACCAGCACCTTCATCCCGCCGATCTCGCGGAACGCGGCACCCTGGCCGGCAAACTCGGCCCGGCCGAAGTCGATCTTGCCCACCGAGGCGGTCCGTCCCGCGCCACAGCGGCCCACCGGGAACTCGCCCGGCTTGGCGTTGCGCAGCGCCGCCCGGCCCAGCGCCGCGTCGGGCGCGATGGCGGTGTCACGGGCGGAGAAGTCGTAGATGACCGCACCGGAGACGTGCTGCAACGCCGCCCAGTGCGTGCGGTTCTCCACGCGGTGCAGCAGTTCCGTGCCGACCCCGGCGGCGGCCTCCAGCCCGTAGACCGACCCACCGGCGAACACGATCGCCTGGTGGATGTCGTACCCGCCGCTCAGGCCCACCGCGCCGCCCCTGGCGTCGATCGCGGTGCGCACGCCGTCGGGGAAGTGCAGCACCGTGCAGCCGGTCGGGCCTTCGGCGTATTCGGCCGTGCCGACGAGCACGCCCGGCAGGTCGAACGGGACCACCGCGCGGCCCTCGCTCGGCTGCGGGGTCAGTTCGGCGTCGTCGTTCGTCAGCGCCCCCGGGGCGAAGGCCGACGGCCTGGCCAGCCGGGTTTCGGGCGCGTTGCTCACAGTGCCTCCATCAGTTGTCGCGAGTACTCGTGTTCCGGTTCCCGGTAGAAGACCGCCGCGTCGTTGTCCTCCACGATCTCACCGCCGCGCATCACCGCGATCCGATCCGCGACGTACCGGACGGCGCCGAGGTCGTGCGAGATGAACAGGGCGGCGAAGCCCAGTTCGGCCTGCAGGTCCTTGATCAGGTTCAGGATCTGCGCCTGCACCGAGACGTCGAGCGCGCTCACCGCCTCGTCGAAGACCAGGAACGGCGGCCGGGTGACCAGCGCCCTGGCGATCGAGACGCGCTGGCGCTGCCCGCCGGAGAGCTGGTGCGGGTAGCGCTGGGCGAACGAGGCGTCCAGGCCGACCTGCGCCAGTATCTCCTCGGTGCGCCCGGCGGGATCGGTCCTCCCCAGCACGGTGAGCGGTTCCGCGACCGAACGCCCGACGCGCTGACGCGGGTCGAGCGACCACTGCGGGTGTTGCAGCACCGCCTGCATCCGCCCGGCCAGTGCCCGGCGGCGCTTCGGGAACGGCTCGCCGTCGAACCGCACCACCCCGCTGGCCGGCCGGCGCAGGCCGAGCGCCACCATGCTGGTGGTGGTCTTGCCGGAACCGGATTCGCCGACCAGGCCGACCGTCTGGCCGGGCTCGATCCGCAGGCTGACCCCGCGCATGGCGTGGACCGACCGGCGGCGCAGCGGCGGGCCCGAGGTGAAGGTGACGGTCACGTCGTCGAGTTCGAGGATCGGAGTGCTCATCGGCTCGCTCCCACCGTGGCGCGGTGGCACAGCACGTCTCGATCGGCGGAGACGTGCAGCAGCGGGCGTTCCCCCGCGCAGGAGTCCAGCACCTCGGGGCACCGCGCGGCGAACGCGCAACCGGCGGACGCGCCGGAGAGCACCGGCGGCTGACCGGGGATCGACACCAGCCGCTCGCCCTCGGCCACCGCGCCGGGCACGGACCCGGCCAGCGCGGCGGTGTACGGGTGCCGGGGTTCACCGAGCACGGCCGAGGCGGCACCGGATTCGACCACGCGGCCGCCGTACATCACCACCACCCGCGAACACCGGCGCGCGACCGCGGGCAGGTCGTGGCTGAGCCACAGGATCGTCGTGCCCGCCGCCGCGGCGAGCGCGAACACCAGGTCGAGCACCTCGTCGCGGACCTGGCTGTCCAGTGCCGCGGTGGGTTCGTCGGCGATCAGCAGTTCCGGTTCGGTGGCCATCGCCATCGCGATCGCCACCCGCTGGGCCATGCCGCCGGAGAGCTGGTGCGGATAACTGCGCGCGACCCGGGCGGGATCGGCGAGCTTCACCGACGCCAGCCGGTCGAGGACCTCGGCCTTCCCGGCGCGACCGGCCAGCGCGACCTGCTTGCCGACGCGCATGGTCGGATCGAGCGAGCCGATCGGCTCCTGGAAGATGAACCCCAGTCGCTCACGGCGAAGCGCCCGCAGTTCGCGGGGTGCGAGCCCGCCGACCGCGACCCCGCCGACGCGCACCTCACCACCGGCGACGGTGGCCGCCCGCGGCAGCAGTCCGCCGATCGCCGCGCCCAAAGTGGACTTCCCGGACCCGCTTTCCCCGACTATGCCGACGGTTTCCCCGCGGTCGACCGACAGCGAGGCGCCGTCGAGCGCGCGGACCGGGCCGTAGTCGACCGCCAGCCGGTCGACTTCCAGCAGCTGCGTCATACCAGTGACCTCGACTCCCTCGGTTCGAGCCGGTCGCGCAGACCGTCCCCGAACACGTTGACGGCCAGGATCGCCACCACCAGCACGGCACCGGGGAAGGCCAGCAGCCACGGTGCCGCGAGCAGGTAGATCCCGCCCTGCTGGATGAGCACGCCGAGCGAGGAATCCGGGGGCTGCACGCCGAACCCGAGAAAGCTCAGCCCGCCTTCGACCAGGATGCCCACCGACAGCGCGTAGGTGCCCTGCACGGCGATGGTGCCCGCCACGTTCGGCAGCACGTGCCCGGTCAGGATCCGCCACCGGCCGACCCCGCTGATCACCGCGGAGGTGATGTAGTCGCGCTGCGCCACGGTCACCGCGGCGGCCCGGACCAGCCGGGTCATCAGCGGGATGGTGACCAGCACGATGCTGGCCATGGTGGCCGCCTGCCCCGGCCCGACCACCGCGGCGACCAGGATGGCCAGCACGATCGCCGGGAACGAGTAGAGCACGTCCACCGAGCGCAGCACCAGTTCGCCGAGCCAGCCGCCGCGGTACCCGGCGACGATGCCGAGCAGGGTGCTCAGCGCGGCGGTCACCACCACCGCGATGGTGGACAGCAGCAGCGTGGTGCCGATGCCTTCGAGCACCCTCGGCAGCATGGACCGGCCGAGCTGGTCGGTGCCGAGCAGCCAGTCGCCGCCGGGTGGGGCGAGGCGCGGGCCGACGATCGCGTCCGGCTCACCACCGAGGCCGAACACCGTACCCGCGAGCGCGGCGAGCACCAGCACCCCGAGGCACCACAGCCCGGCGCGGGCGAGCCGATCGAGCTTGGCCATCAGCCTGCCGCCTTCCGCTGGGTCCCGAAGCGCGGATCGAGCACGCCCGACACCGCGTCCGAGAGCATGTTGAGCACCACGAAGACCACCGCGGCGAGCAGCACGCCCGCCTGGACCACCGCGTAGTCGCGGCGGCCGACGGCCTGCACCACGTACGAGCCGATGCCGGGCAGGTTGAACAGGTGCTCGATGATCACCGCGCCGCCGAGCAGGTAGGCGGTGGTCGAGGTGAGCACCACCAGGATCGGGATGGACGCGTTGCGCAGCACGTGCCTGCCGATGATGAACAGCGGGGTCTCGCCCCGGGCCACCGACGCGGTGATGTACGGCTCGACCAGCACGTTCATCACCGCGTCGCGGGTGGTCCGCGCGGTCACCGCGATAGCGAACACCGACAGCACCGCCGCCGGCAGCACCATCGACCGCAGGTTCGCGCCGAGGTCCTCGCCGAGCGGCCGGTAACCGCCGACGGTGAGCCCCAGCGCGTACCGCGAGAACACGAACACCACCAGGCTGCCGAGCACGAACTCGGGCACGCTCACGCCGAGCCCGCCGGCCAGCCTGCCCAGCGCGCCGCCACCCCGCTGGCCCGCCCGCACCGCGGTGTACACCCCCAGTGGCACACCGATCAGCACGGCCGCGCCGATGCCGAGCAGGGTCAGTTCGACGGTGACCGGGATGCGCAGGCCGAACTCACCCGCGACCGGTTCCCCGCTGAGCAGCGAGGTCCCGAGATCACCGCCGAGCACGGCGGAGAGCCAGAGCCCGTACTGGCTGAACAGGCTCTGGTCCAGCCCGTACTTCTCGGCCATCGCGGCCCGCTGGTCCGGGGTGGCGAACGGGCCGAGCACCACCTCGGCGAACCCGCCGGGCATCAGCCGCGAGGCGGCGAAGATCAGGACGGACACCACGAACAGGGTCAGCACCGCGCTCACCAGCCTGCGGACCCACCAGGAAACCAGGCGCACTACCGTTTTCCTCTCATCAGGGTCTGCCGACCAGGCGGAAATCGGCCAGCCCGCGGAAGGCGTTGCCGTAGCCCTCGGTGGCGTACACCGTGGGGCTGACCGAGTCGTTGCGGTAACCGACCAGCACCGGACGGGTCACCAGCGGGATCATCTGCGCGTCCTCGTCCACCGCGGTGCACAGCTCGCGCAGCACCGGCGCCCGGTTCGGCCCGTCCGGTTCGGTCGCCGCCTTGTCGATCACCCGGTTCAGCTCCGGGTTCGGCTTCATGAAGCCGAGGTTGAAGGCGGCCTGCTCCGGGTTCCACCACTTCGCCACCATGCCCGCCCCGGCGTACCCGGCGAACCACGACAGCGCGGCGTCGAACCCGGCGGGCACCGAGCCGTACACCTTGCCCGCCCAGCTGCCCTCGTCGAGCTGTTCGATGGTCACTTCGATGCCGATGCGCGCCAGGTTCTGCTGGATCACTTGCGCGACCGCCGGCGCCGGTTCGGTGGCGTAGGCGGTGATGACGAACTTCAGGTCCCGCACCCCCGCCTCGGCCAGCAGCTGCCGGGCGCGGTCGAGACCGGCCGTCGCCGACGGCAGGGTCGCCGGATCGCAGGCGTCCGGCAGGTCCACCGGGGTCACCCCGGTCGGCTTGCCGAGCCCGTTCGTCGCCACTTCGGCGATCTGCGCCCGGTCCATCGCGATGTTGATCGCCGTGCGCACCCGGGGATCGGCGAACTTGCCGCCGGGCGCGTTGCTGTTCAGCATCAGGTAGTAGAAGTCCGTTGTGGACTGTGCGCGCACGGTCACCCCGCGCACACCGGCCAGTACCTGCGGAGCGTCCACATTGCCCAGTACCGCCAGGTTCGCGCTGTTGTTCTGCAGCGAGGCGATCCTGGTCGGCTCCTGCGGCACGATCGAGATGTTCACCGCGTCCACGGCGGGCTTGCCGGGCGCCCAGTAGTCCGGGCGGCGCTTGAACCGCCACAGCACGTCCTGCCGGTGGAAGGTGTCCACGAACGGGCCGGTGCCGAGCATGGTCTTGGCCGGGTCGACCGAACCGTTCTCGATCTCGGTCATCGGCAGCACCGCGGCCGGGGTGTTCGCCAGCGCGGACAGGAACGGCGTGTAGGGAGCGGAAAGCTTGAACCGCACGGTCGCCGGGTCGAGCGCGGTCACCGATTCGACCGGCCCGATCTGCGTCCGCCAGACGCCTTCGCCCGCGAGCAGCCGGTTCACGCTGCCCACCACGTCGGCCGCGGTCATCGCGCGGCCGTTGGAGAAGGTGACCCCCGGTCGCAGGTGGAACACGTATTCGGTGGGGCTCGGGGTTTCCCAGCGCTGCGCCAGTCCGGGCAGCGGCTCGAAGTCCGGACCGACGGTGACCAGCGTTTCGTAGACCAGTGACATCAGCTGCCACGACACCGCGACGTCGGCCAGCTGCGGGTCGAGCCCGCCCGCCGCGCCGGTGTCCACCGGCATCTGCAGTTCGACCGTGCCACCGGGCGGGAGCGCGCCGTCGGCGGCCGCCAGGTAACCGGGCACCTGGGTGGCCGTCGGCTCGGGAACCGCCTGCGCGGCACAGGAAGCGACGAGCGGGACCACGGCCAGCGCGGTGCAGAACCGTCTGATCCGCATACGACCTCACTCTCCGGGGATGGCCGGACGATCTGCCGGAACGTTCCGACATGGGTGGTGATTAAACGATGGGCACCCCGGTCCGTCAAGGGCCTCCGCCGAATCCGTCGCGCCGACATCTGCTTGAAACAAAGGGAAAACCCGGGCGGGCCACCGGCATTGACCGGACTCGCGCCAGCGGGTTAACCTGCCGGACGATGCCGGAACGTTCCGGCAATCCAGGTCACCACCAGGCAGGGAGAATTCGTGACGGACTGTTGCCACACGCCGACCGGCGGTGCCGTGGTCACCGAGGCGGCCGCCCACCCGCTCGACTCGCTGACCGGCGTCGAATTCCTGCGTACCCGCGAAATCCTCGAAGAAGCCGGGGTGCTGCGCGAGTCCACCCGGTTCTCCTACGCGGGTCTGGCCGAACCGGCTAAAGACCGGCTCGCGCGCTACGAGGCCGACGGTGCGCCGGTACCGCGCGAAGTGCGCGCGCTGCTGCTGGACATCAAATCCGGTGACGCCGAGGACGTGCTGGTCCGGCTCGACGAACCCGGGGTGGTTTCGCGGACGCCGATCGATTCCGAAGCGGCAGGCCACGTCCCGGTGCTGGCCGAGGAGCACACCACCGTCCGCGAGATCATGGCCGCCGACGAGGGCTGGCTGGCCGCCCTGCGCAAACGCGGCATCGAGGACCCCGCGCAGGTCTACCTGGCCGCGTTGTCCGCCGGCCGGTTCGACTCCATCCCGGACGCCCACCGGCGGATGGTGCGTGTGCTGGCGCACTGGCGGCCGGAACCGTCCACAATGGTCTGGGCGCACCCGATCGACGGACTGGTGGCGTACGTGGACCTGATCGCGCGTGAGGTGTGCGAGATCGTCGACACCGGCGTGGTGCCGATCCCGCGGGAATCCGGTGACTACGACGACCCCGAGGTGCGCGGGCCACTGCGGACCTCCCAGCGCGCCATCGAGATCACCCAGCCGGACGGCCCGAGCTTCACCCTGCACGGCAACGTGCTGAGCTGGGAGAACTGGGAGGTCCGGCTCGGCTACGACATGCGCGAGGGGCTCGTCCTGCACCAGCTCGGCTTCCGCGACGGTGACCGCCTGCGCCCGGTGGTGCACCGCGCGTCGGTCGCCGAGATGGTGGTGCCCTACGCCGACCCCGGCCCGATCCGGTTCTGGCAGAACTACTTCGACACCGGCGAGTACCAGCTCGGCAGCCTGGCGAACGCGCTCGAACTCGGCTGCGACTGCCTCGGCGACATCACCTACGTCGACGCCGTGGTGGCCGGCGGGGACGGGCGCCCGGTGACCCTGCCCAACGCGATCTGCATCCACGAGGAGGACGACGGCGTGCTGTGGAAGCACACCGACCCGTCCAACGGCAGCAGGCAGACCCGGCGGCAGCGGCGCCTGGTGGTCTCGTTCTTCGTCACCGTCGGCAACTACGACTACGGTTTCTACTGGTACCTCTACCTCGACGGCACGATCGAGCTGAAGGCCAAGGCCACCGGCATCGTGTTCACCGCCCGCTACGACGAGCGCATCGCGCCGTACGCCTCGCAGGTGGCGCCCGACCTCGCCGCGCCGTATCACCAGCACCTGTTCAACGTGCGCCTGGACATGGCCGTGGACGGCCCCGCCAACGCGGTCGACGAGGTCGAGGTCGAACGGGTGCCGATGGGCCCGGACAACCCGCACGGCAACGCCTTCCGCCGCCGCGCCACCCGGCTGCGGCGGGAGTCCGAGGCGCAGCGGCTGGCCGAGCCCGCGGCCGGGCGGACCTGGCTGGTGGTCAACCCCGAGCGCCGCAACCGGCTCGGCGACGCGCCGGGGTACGCGCTGATCCCGGAGGGCCAGCCGGTGCTGCTCGCCGACGAGGCCTCCGCGATCCACGGCCGGGCCACCTTCGCCACGCGGCACCTGTGGGTCACCGAGTACCACCCCGAGGAGCGCTTCCCGGCCGGTGACCTGGTCAACCAGGGGCCGCCGGGGGCCGGACTGCCCGCCTACACCGCCGCGGACCGCGACCTCGACGGCACGGACCTGGTGCTGTGGCACACCTTCGGGCTGACCCACTTCCCCCGCCCGGAAGACTGGCCGGTGATGCCGGTGGACCACTGCGGCTTCCTGCTCCGGCCGGTCGGTTTCTTCGACCGGAACCCGACGCTGGACGTGCCGTCCCCCGGCGGCCACTGCGCGAGCTGAAGGAGCTGCCATGCGTGTCTACGGGCCTTACGTCGCGCCGTCACCGGCGATGGAGGTGGAGTTCGTGCGGCGGCACCCGTTCGCCGTGGTGGTCAGCGCGGACCCGGGCCGGGCGCCGGTGGCCACCCACCTGCCGGTGATCTTCCCCCGGCACGACCAGCCGCCCGCCGCACTGGCCGGGGTGACCATGCTCGGCCACCTGGCCCGCAAGAATCCACAGTGGACACAGTTCGCCGACGGCCGGGAGATCCTGGTGATCTTCTCCGGCCAGCACGGTTACGTCTCCCCCAGCACCTACGGCTTCGAGCCGGCCGTGCCCACGCTGAACTACGCCGCGGTGCACCTGACCGGCACGGTCGAGCTGACCGACACCAGGGAGGAATCCCTGCACGTGGTGGAGGAAACCGTGCGCACCATGGAGAGCATGCGCGATCCCGCGTGGGACATGACGGCGTCGCGGGAGAAGTTCACCGAGCTGGTCGAGCACGTGGTGTCGTTCAAGGTGCACGTCACCGACGTGCAGGCGATGTTCAAGCTCAGCCAGGACATGGCGCCCGAGGTCCGCGCGCGGGTGCGCGCGGACCTCGGCGCCGGTGGCCACCCCGGGCTCGCCGGGCTGATGGCCGAGGTCGATCAGCCGCACGCGGCCGCCAGCACCGCCAGCCCCTCGGTGAGCAGTGAGTCCGGAATGGACAGCGGCGGCAGGAACCGGAGCACGTTGCCGTAGCTGCCCGCGGTCAGGGTGAGCAACCCACCGGCGTGGCACCGCTTGCTGATTTCGGCGGTGCGCGCCGGGTCCGGGGTGCGGTCGGGTCCGCGCACGATCTCGATGGCGAGCATCGCGCCCCGGCCACGGACCTCACCGACGAAGGTGTGCCGCTCGGCCAGTTCCGCCAGTGCGGGCCGCATGATCCGCTCGATCTCGGCGGCCCGGCGCAGCAGGTCCCCGCGCTCGATCTCGTCGAACACGCCCAGCGCCGCCTCGCAGGCGACCGGGTTGCCGCTGTACGTACCACCGAGCCCGCCCGCGGGGACCGCGTCCATCAGCTCGGCGCGGCCGGTCACCGCACCGATCGGCAGGCCGCCGCCCAGGCCCTTCGCCGTGGTGATCAGGTCCGGTTGGACGCCCTCGTGCTCGCAGGCGAACATCGCGCCGGTGCGGGCGATCCCGGTCTGCACCTCGTCGGCGATCAGCAGGATGCCGCGTTCCGCGCAGATCTCGGCCACCGCGGGCAGGAAACCGGGCGCCGACACGACGAACCCGCCTTCGCCCTGGATCGGCTCGACCACCACGGCGGCGATGTTGCCCGCGCCCACCTGGCGGTCGATCAGCTCGACCAGCGCGGCGGCGGCCTCCTCGGCACAGCGCTCCGGACCGCCGGGCCACCGGTACGGATAGGCCATCGGCGCGCGGTGCACGTCGGTGGCGAACGGGCCGA
The DNA here is from genome assembly GCF_017309385.1 of Amycolatopsis sp. 195334CR. NCBI lineage: Bacteria > Bacillati > Actinomycetota > Actinomycetes > Pseudonocardiales > Pseudonocardiaceae > Amycolatopsis > Amycolatopsis sp. 195334CR. The sequence continues at coordinate 545,319 of NZ_JAFJMJ010000003.1, forward strand.
ACCCCTGCTTGTACGGCACGTTCTTGGCGGTCATGCTCATCGTCAGCAGCGTCCGGCCGTGGTAACCGTGGTCGAACACCACCACGCCGGGCCGTCCGGTCGCCGCGCGGGCGATCTTCACCGCGTTCTCCACCGCCTCGGCGCCGGTGTTCACCAGCAGCGTGCGCTTCTCGCCGGGGACCGGGGCCAGCCGGTTGAGCCGTTCGCAGACCTCCACATAGGACTCGTAGGGGTTCACCAGGAAACAGGTGTGGGTGAACCGGTGCAGCTGCGCGGCGGCGCGTTCGGCCACCCGGGGCGCGGCGTTGCCCACGGTGGTCACCGCGATCCCGCTGCCGAAGTCGATGAAGGAGTTGCCGTCGGCGTCGACGACCACCCCGCCACCGGCAGCGGTGATGAAAACCGGCAGTGCCGAGCCGACGCCCGCGGGCAGGGCGGCCCGCTGCCGGGCGAGCAGTTCCGCCGACCGCGGTCCGGGCACCTCCGTCCGCACCCGCCTGACCTGCGCGAGCCCGGGACCGCCTTGCTGTGTTTCGACAACGTCCATACGCGCACGCTAGGCAGGCGACCCGGCCGCCACGATGGACGGAACGGCGAACCGCGTGCTCCGGAATTCGACAGGTCGTCGAGTGCCCGGCTCGCGCCGGGGCCCGAGACTCAGGCCCGTGACTTCCCTGTCCGGACTGCTGGTCGCCGACTTCTCCCGGGTGCTGGCGGCGCCGTACGCCACCATGCTGCTGGCCGATCTCGGCGCCGACGTGATCAAGGTCGAGCACCCGGACCGCGGCGACGACACCCGGGCCTGGGGTCCGCCGTTCGCCGGCGACCAGGCCACCTACTTCCTGTCGGTGAACCGCAACAAGCGCTCGCTGGCGCTCGACCTGCGGTCGGAGACCGGCCGCCGCCGCGCCGCCGAACTGGTCCGCCGCGCCGACGTGGTGATCGAGAACTTCCGGCCCGGCACGATGGCCAAGCACGGCCTCTCCCCCGACCACGTCCGCTCGCTCAACCCGCGCGCGGTGTACTGCTCGGTCACCGGCTTCGGTGCCGAGTCGGACCTGCCCGGCTATGACCTGCTCGCGCAGGCGGTCGGCGGGCTGATGAGCGTCACCGGCAGCGGCGAACCGGTCAAGGTGGGCGTCGCGCTGGTCGACGTGCTGACCGGGTTGCACGCGGCGGTCGGCGTGCTGGCCGCGCTGCGCGACCGGGAACGCACCGGTGAGGGCCAGCTCGTCGAGGTGAACCTGCTGAGCACGCTGTTGTCCAGCATGGTCAACCAGAGCGCCGGCTACGCACTGGCCGGGGTGGTGCCGCGGGCGATGGGCAACCGGCACCCGTCCATCGCGCCCTACGCCGTGTTCACCGCCGCCGACCGGCCGTTCGTGCTGGCGGTCGGCAACGACCGGCAGTTCTTCGCGCTGTGCCAGGGAATCGGGCTGCCGGAGGACACGCGGTTCGCCACGAACACCTCGCGGGTCGCGCACGTCGAGGAGCTGACCGAGTTGATCGACGAGCGCCTCGGCACCCGGACCGCCGACGAGTGGTTCAAGATCCTGAGCCCGCTCGGCGTGCCGTGCGGTCCGGTGAACGACGTCGCCGGGGCGTTCGCGCTCGCCGAGGAGCTCGGCCTGCGCCCGCTGGCCGACGGGTTCGTGGCCAATCCGATCGGCCTGTCCCGCACCCCGCCCGGCTACCACCGCCCGCCACCCCGGCTCGGCGAGCACACCGAGGAGCTCGCCGCCTGGCTGGACCGTCCACTATCCACAGGAGACCCCGCATGACCGACCCGTTGCAGCTGCTGGACATCCCGGCGACCCTGCCCGCGGACGAGCGCGACATCCAGGCCACGGTGGCCCGGTTCGCCGAGGACCGGCTGCGGCCGGGCATCCGCGAGTGGTACGAATCCGGGCGGTTCCCGCGTGAGCTGGCACCGGAGTTCGGCAAGCTCGGCGTGCTGGGCATGCACCTGGACGGGTACGGCTGCGCCGGCGCCAGCGCGCTGGCGTACGGACTGGCCTGCCTCGAACTGGAGGCTGCCGACTCCGGGTTCCGCAGTTTTGTCTCGGTGCAGGGTTCGCTGGCGATGTTCTCGATCCACCGCTACGGCTCGGAAGAGCAGAAGGCGGAGTGGCTGCCGCGGATGGCGGCGGGCGAGGCGATCGGCTGCTTCGGGCTCACCGAACCGGACTTCGGCTCCGATCCCGGCGGGATGCGCACGCGCGCGGTCCGCGACGGTTCCGACTGGGTGCTCGACGGCACGAAGATGTGGATCACCAACGGTTCCGTCGCCGACGTGGCCACCGTCTGGGCCCGCACCGAGGAGGGCATCCGGGGTTTTGTGGTGCCGACGGACACGCCGGGCTTCAGCGCGCGGGCGGTCGGGCACAAGCTGTCGTTGCGCGCGTCGATCACCGCCGAACTGGTGCTGGACGGCGTCCGGTTGCCCGGCAGCGCGATGCTGCCCGAGGCGCGCGGGTTGTCGGCGCCGCTGTCGTGCTTGAACGAAGCGCGGTTCGGGATCGTCTTCGGCGCGGTCGGCGCGGCCCGGGATTCGATCGGCTGCGCGCTGGACTACGCGAAGAACCGGACGCAGTTCGGCAAGCCGATCGCCGGGTTCCAGCTGACGCAGCGCAAGCTCGCGGACATGACGGTGTCGGCGGGCAACGCGATGCTGCTCGCGCTGCACCTGGCGCGGTTGAAGGACGCGGGCACGATCCGCGGTGAGCAGATCAGCGTGGGCAAGCTGAACAACGTCCGGGAGGCGATCGCGATCGCCAGGGAGTGCCGCACGATTCTCGGCGGCAGCGGGATCACCACCGAGTATTCGCCGCTGCGGCACGCGAACAACCTGGAGTCCGTGCTGACCTACGAAGGCACGTCCGAGGTGCACACGCTGGTGATCGGGCAGGCGCTGACCGGGATCGCGGCCTACCGCTGACGGCTTTCCCAGGCGAGGACGGCGAGCAGGAGCTCGGCTCGCACACGCGCCGAACCGAGGTCGCGGCCGAGCAGTTCGCCGATCCGGTCGAGCCGGTTGCGCAGGGTGTGCCGGTGCACGCCGATGCTCGCCGCGGCGGCTTCCCACTGGCCGTTGAGTTCGAGGAACGTGCGCAACGAGGTGATCAGGACCGGGTCGAGCTTCGCGATGGTGGCGCCGGCGACGGTGTCGAGCACGGCGCGGCTGGCCGGGGTGGCGAGCAGGGTGGCCCCGGCCAGTTCGGTGAATTCGGCGAGCCCGGCATCCGACGCGGCGGCGAGGCGGGCTTGCGCAAGCGCTTGCGGTAGCTCGGACAGCGGGTGGGGGCTGCTCAATCCGGCTTTGGTCAACTCGGGCAGGGACGCCTGGGTGAAGCCGCCCGGGAGCAGGACCAGCGTTTCGTGCTCGGTTTCCTGCGCGAGCAACGGGAGATCGCGCTCGGCGAGTGCGGCGTCGATGGCGGGAAGGTCGGTTTCCGTGGTGAGCACGCGGATGCCGTGGTTGTCGACGATGTCCGCGAACTGGGGCCGCAGCTGTGGTTCGAGCGTGGGGTCGGACAGCAGCAGGCCGAAGAGCGTGGCACCGAGCCGGTTCCGCTCGCCGCGCAGGCGTCGCGGCTTCTCGCGGTCCAGTGCCAGCAGCGAGGCCGCGTGCCCGAGCAGCACCTGCTCCACCTGGCCGAGCGCCCGGTCCCCGACGACGCCGAGCCACCCGTGCACGGCGGCGCCGACGCCGACTGTCTGCACGCTGACCGCCCGGCCCTCGCGCACCACGGCGGCGCCGGTCACGTCCTCGCGCACCAGGGCCACGACGTCGGCGATGTCGTCCACTGTGGCCTTGGCGGCTTCGGGTTCCTTGTCGGTGCCGAGGAACACCGTGGCCGCGCCGGTCGCGGCGGACAGCTCGCGCACGATCCCGGCGGCGCCTTCCTTGAGCGCGGCGCGGGTCATCCTCGGCTGGGCGCGGGACACCCGCAGGACCTCTTCGTACCGCTGTTCGGCGATCCGCTCCAGCACGGCCTTGGTGATGGCGGCGAACGGCGTCGGCAACGGGATCTCGACGAGCGGCAGGCCGAGCTCGTCGGCTGTGTCCACAATGGTCTGGGGGATTTCGGCGTGGGAGAGGCCGATCCCGAAGCCGAGCGCCGCCACCCCGGCGCGGTGCAGGCCCTCGACGTACTCGCGGGGGTTCGCGGGGAGGTGCGCGCCGGTGGTCAGGACCAGCTCGCCGCCGGAAAGCCAGGGGCACGGGTCGGCCAGATCGATGCTGTGCGCGAACACCAGCGGCCGACCGGCCCCGGCCGCCCCCGCCACCAGCCGGAGCCCGAGCTCCGGCCGGTCGAGCAGCCACCGCAGCGAAACACCCATCCGCCGACCCTAACCGCCCCCCGCCCGCCCGGCGCCCCGCCCGCCCGGCGCCCCGCCCAGCCTCCGCCCCGCCCGGCCCGCACCCTCTCCCGGCCCGCGCCCTCGCCCGGCCCGCGCCCCCTCCCCGGCTGCGCCTCTCCCGGCCCGCGTCCCCTCCCGGGCTGCGCCCCGCCCAGGCCGCGCCCCCTCCCCGGCTGCGCCTCTCCCGGGCTGCGCCCCCGCATGCGCCCCTCCCGGGCTGCGCCCTCGCGTGCAGTGAATGTGGCTTTCACTGCGGATTTCGCAGTGAAAGCCACATTCACTGCATCGGGGCGGGGATCCGGGGAGGTCGCGTCAGTCTCGGTGGGTGCACATGCCGCGCCACAGCAGGTCGGCCAGGGCGGCGGCCTGCTTCCGCCATTCGTCCGCCGAGTCGAGGTACAAAAGGCCGCCCAGGCCGCGGAGCACGGTTTCCGGCTCCAGTTCCGCGCGCACGGTGCCCGCCTCGACGTTGGCCTTCAACAGCGTCGCGACCGCACCGACCATGGCTTCGTAGGCGTTCGCCGGGAGGTCGCCGCCGGTGGCCGAGGCGCTGCGCAGCGCGGTCGCCAGGCCCCGCTTGGTCATCATGTAGTGGGCCAGGTGGTCCGTGGTCCACACCCGGAACGCCTGCTCCGGCGGGTGTTCGGCGAGCAGCGCGGGCACCACCTCGACCAGGTGCCGCACCTCGCGCCGGTAGACCGCCAGGATCAGCGCCTCCGGGGTGGGGAAGTGCCGGTACACCGTGCCCACACCCACCCCGGCGTGCTTCGCGATGGCGTTGAACGAAACCTCACCCGATCCGGCGAGCGACTCCGCCGCCGCGATGAGGATGCGCTCGTGGTTGCGCCGGGTGTCCGCACGCCGCGGGTTGACCGATCCCGTCGTCATCCGTCCCTCCCTCGCGCCCGGCCGTGTCCGCTGAATCTAATGCACCACCCCCGGTGAGCTGGAGCAACTCCAGGGTGACCGGTTCGTTGCGAAGCGGATTCTAATCCGCTAGCCTCGCGATGGAACCGGATGGTTATCCGCTTCACTCCCGCTCTCCCACCACGGACGATCTGCGGAAAGAGATTCAGTTGGACCTCTCCCTCGAAGTCAACGGCCGCACCGAGCACCTCAGCGTCGAGCCGGGGGTGACCCTGCTCGACGCGCTGCGCGAACGGCTCGACCTGACCGGCCCGAAGAAGGGCTGCGACCGCGGCCAGTGCGGGGCCTGCACCGTGCACGTCGACGGCCGCCCCGTGCTCGCCTGCCTCACCCTGGCCGCCACCGTGCGCCGTCCGGTGACCACCGTCGAAGCACTGTCCACAGGGGACGAACTGCACCCGGTGCAGCGGGCGTTCGTCGACCAGGACGCGCTGCAGTGCGGGTTCTGCACCTCCGGCCAGGTGATGTCCGCGGTGGCCGCGGTCGAGCAGCGGGTCGACGACGTGCGCGAGTTCATGTCCGGCAACCTGTGCCGGTGCTCGGCCTACCCGAACATCGTCGCCGCGATCAACCAGGCGAGGAGCGCCGATGCGACCGTTTGAGCTGACCGCACCCTCCACTGTGGACGAAGCCGCCGGCGCGGACGGCACCTTCCTGGCCGGTGGCACCACCCTGGTCGACCTGATGAAGCTGGAGGTGCTGACCCCGCGCCGCGTGCTGGACATCAACCAGGTCCCGTTGCACGGCATCGACACCGGCGACGGGCTGCGCGTCGGCGCGCTGGAGCGGATGAGCGACATCGCCGCGCACCCAGGCGTCTACCCGATGATCTCCCGCGCCCTGCTGCTGAGCGCGTCGCAGCAGATCCGGAACATGGCCAGCATCGGCGGCAACCTGATGCAGCGCACCCGCTGCACGTACTTCCGCGACGTGGCCACGCCGTGCAACAAGCGGAACCCGGGCAGCGGCTGTCCCGCCATCGAGGGCGCCAACCGGATGCACGCCGTGCTCGGCACGAGCGACTCGTGCGTGGCCACCCACGCCAGCGACGTGGCGGTCGCACTGGTCGCACTGGACGCGGAACTCAAGCTGGTCAGCGACGCCGGCACCCGGACCGTGAAGCTCGCCGACTTCTACCAGCTGCCGGGTGAGACGCCCGAGCAGGAGCACGACCTGCGCCCCGGTGAGCTGATCACCGAGGTGGTCGTGCCGAAGCTGGACTGGGCCGCCCACTCCACCTACGTGAAGGTGCGCGACCGGCAGTCCTACGAGTTCGCGCTGTGCTCGGCCGCGGTCGCGCTGGACATCCAGGACTCCCGCATCGCCGGGGCCCGGATCGCGGCCGGCGGCGTGGGCACGGTGCCCTGGCGGCTGCCCGCGGTCGAGGCCGCGCTGGTCGGCGCGCCGGTGACCACGGAAGCCTTCGAGGCGGCCGCTTCGGTGGCGGCCGAGGGGGCCCGGCCGTTGTCCGGCAACAAGTTCAAGCCCGCCCTGCTGCGCCGGACCATCGTCCGCGCCCTGCGTGAACTGACCGAGGGGAGCCGCTGATGACCAGCAGGCTGGACGGGCCGGCGAAGGTCACCGGCCGGGCCAAGTACGGCGTCGACCACAACGTGCCCGGCATGGCCTACGGCTACGTCGTGCTCAGCACCATCGCGCACGGCGAGATCGAGGCCATGGACGTCACCGCGGCGAAGAGCGCGCCCGGTGTGCTCGCCGTGTACTCGCCGTTCGACCAACTGGGGCTGAAAACCGCCAGCAGCCCGCTCTTCGGTGAGACCTGGGTGCCGATGCAGGACACCGAGGTCACCTACTACGGGCAGGCGATCGGCTTCGTGGTGGCGGAAACCTTCGAGCAGGCCAGGGACGCGGCCATGCTGGTCGAGGTCAGCTACCGCGAACGGCCCGCGCGGACCTCGCTGGAGGAGGGCCTGGCCACCGCCGAGGACGCCCCGGCGGCCAGGGACGGCTCGCCGGCCACCCTCGACATCCTCGCCGAGGGCGTCGAGTCCATCGACGACGCCTTCGCGGCGAGCCCGGTGGTGGTCGAGGCCACCTACCACACCGCCACCCAGAACCACGCCGCGATGGAACCGCATTCCGCGGTCGCCTACTGGGAATCCGGTGAGCTGACCATCCACAGTGGAAACCAGGCGAGCGACCTGCAGGCGGTGGAGCTGGCCAGCGCGCTGGGCCTGGAACCCTCGTCGGTGCACGCGCTGAACCCGTACGTCGGCGGGGCCTTCGGCGGGAAGGGCCGGACCTCCGCGCCCGCCTTCCTCGCCGCGGCCGCGTCCAGGGCGCTGGACCGGCCGATCAAGGCCGCGCTGACCAGGGAGCAGGTGTTCACCGCGACCGCGGGCCGTGCCGCGACCGTGCAGAAGCTCAAGCTCGGCGCGGACCGCTCCGGCACGCTGATCGCGCTGCGCCACGATTCGTGGTGCACCACCGACCTCGCCCGGTCCTTTGTGGAGCCCACCTCGCACGGCACCTCGCGCGAGTACTACGCCACGCAGAACCTGGCGCTCACCCAGAAGGTCGTGCCGCTGAACGTGCCGTCGACCACCTTCATGCGCGCCCCCGGTGAGGCGCCGGGCTCGTTCGCGCTGGAGAGCGCGATGGACGAACTGGCCGTCGCGCTGGACATGGACCCGATCGAACTGCGGCTGCGCAACAACTCCACCGCGCCGGCCGGCAAGGACCTGCAGTGGTCGAGCAAGCACCTCGACGAGTGCTTCCGCGCCGGGGCCGAGCGGTTCGGCTGGGCGAACCGGAAGCCGGGCGGCCACCGCGACGGTGACTGGCTCGTCGGCATGGGCGTGGCCTCCGCGTTGTTCCCCGCGCTGCGCTTCCCCGCCACGGTGGGGATCACCCTGCGCGAGGACGAAACGGCCGTGGTCGCCACCAGTGGCGCGGACCCCGGCACCGGCCTGCTGACGGTGCTTTCGCTGATCGGCGGGGAATCGCTGGACATCCCGCCGGAGCGGATCGTGCCGAAGCTCGGGGACTCCTCGCTGCCCTCGGGTGGCCTGTCCGGTGGTTCGACGGCCACCGCGAGCGCCGGGACGGCGATCATGGTCGCCGCCACCAACGCGATCGACGAACTGCTCGCACTGGCCGCGAAACCGTTCGATGGCGCGGAAGTCACCTACGCCGACGGCCGCGTGCACGGCGGCGGCCGGAGCATGACCTTCGGCGAGGTGCTGCGCGCCACCGGCCGCACTTCGCTGGAGGTCACCGGTTCCTCGGCGCCCGGCGAGGAGCTGACCAAGCACTCGTTCAGCTCGTTCGGGGCCCAGTTCTGCGAAGTCCGGGTGCACGAGTGGACGCGGGAAGCCCGCGTTTCGCGCATGCTCGGCGTGTTCGACGCCGGCCGGATCATCAACCGGAAGGCGGCCCGCAGCCAGATCATCGGCGGCATGATCTGGGGTGTTTCGGCGGCCCTGCACGAAGGTCTGGAGATCGAGGCCAGCGGACGGCTGGCCAACGGCGACTTCGCCGGCTACCTGCTGCCGGTGAACGCGGACATCTCCGAGGTGGACGTGCACTTCGTCGAGTACCCGGACACCCTGCACAACGCGGTGGGTGCCCGGGGCCTCGGTGAGATCGGCACGGTCGGCATGGCGGCGGCGGTGGCCAACGCGATCTACAACGCCACCGGCATCCGGGCGCGCCACCTGCCGATCACCATCGAGGACCTACTCGAACAGCGGTAACCGCGTCACGTCGGCGACGATGTGGGTGGGGTGCTCGGCGGCCAGTTCGGCCTCGGTCTGCGCCCCGCTGAGCACCCCCACCACCATCGCGGCGCGGGCGGCCCGCCCCGCCTGGACGTCCAGCGCGGTGTCCCCGGCGGCGAGCACCTCGCCGGGGTCGGTGACGCCGGTGAGGTCCATCGCGCGGTGGATCATGTTCGGCAGCGGGCGCCCGCCGCCCGCTTCCACCGCGCAGACCACCGCGTCGACCTCCACCCCGGACCGCCAGCCGATCGCGGCCAGCAGCGGATCGGTGATCTGCCGGTCGAAGCCGGTGGTCAGCACCACCCGCACACCCGACTCCCGGAGTTCCGCGATCGCTTGCGGCACACCGGGAATCGGCCGTGGCGGGTGCTGCTCGTAGGCGGCGCGCAGGCTGGTGACGAAGCGGTCGTGCAGGTCTTCCACGGCCGAGGGGTCTCCGGTGAGCGCGGCCAGCGCCTCCCGCTTGTCCGCCCCCATCCAGCGGCGGATGTCGGCTTCGGCGGCGGGTTTCCCGTGCGCGGCCACCACTTCGGCGAGCACGCGGTAGACGTGGTTGTCCTCGGCGACCGTGGTCCCGGCGATGTCGAGGGCGGCGAGCTTGATCACGAGCCACTCCCCAGCCGGCGCCGGACGAGCGCGGACAGCTGGTCGACCAGCACGATCAGCACCAGCACCACCAGGATGTGCGTGAGCATCCGGTCGAAGCGGAACAACTTGATCGACTGGTTGATCAGGAATCCGATACCGCCCGCCCCGACCAGGCCGAGCACCAGCGACGACCGCACGTTCACGTCGAACCGGTAGAGCAGCAGCCCGAACAGCTGCGGGGTGACCAGCGGCAGCAGCGCGTGCGTGGCCACCTGCGTGCGGCTCGCGCCGGTCGACCGGACGGCGAGCGCCGGGCCGGGGTCCGCGTCCTCCAGCGCCTCGGCCCAGAGCTTGCCCATCACGCCGACGTTGTGGAACACCAGCGCCAGCACCCCGGGGAACGGCCCGAGCCCGACCGCGGTGACGAAGATCAGCGCGAACACCACCTCCGGCACCGCCCGCAGGAACGACAGCAGCGAGCGCGCGGCCTGGTAGATCCAGCCCGACGGGGTGGTGCCGCGCGCCGCCAGCAGGGCCAGCACCAGCGCGAACGGTACGGACAGCGTGGTGCCGAGCAGGCCGATCCACAGGGTGACCAGCGCGCCTTCGAGCGACGGCCCGAGCACCTCCCAGCTCAGGTCCGGCGGGATCGCCTCGCCGAGGAACCCGGCCATGCCTTCCCAGCCTTCGGCGAGCGCGGCGGGTGAGAACTCCGTGGCGTCCCAGGCGATCACGTGCACGACGACCAGCACGGTGACGAGCGTGCCCACGCCGAACAGCACGCGCGGGCGGCGGGGTTTGGGCGGTATCGGCAGCCGCCGGACCGCTTCGGTGGTGGTCATGAGGTGGTCTCCAGAACCGGGTACGGGTAGAGGGAGCCGACCGGCTGGCCGGGGTCGCCGTCGAGCACCACGTGCCCGTCGCGCAGCCCGACGATCCGGTCGGCGTGCCGGGCGGCGAGGTCCGGCTGGTGCAGGACGGCCAGCACGGCGAGGCGTTCGTCGTGCGCGAGTTCGGCGAGCAGGGCCAGCACCTGTTCGGCGGCGGCCGGGTCCAAAGCGGACACCGGTTCGTCGGCGAGCAGCACCCGGGACCGCTGGCACAGCGCCCGCGCGACGGCGACCCGCTGCTGCTGGCCGCCGGAAAGGCTGCCCGCGCGGTCGTGCGCCCGATCGGCGAGGCCGACCCGGTCGAGGCAGGCCATCGCCTCCTCCTTGACCGCGCGCGGGAACAGCGCGGGTACCAGCGAATCCCGCAGCGACAGGCGGCCGAGCGCACCGGCGCACACGTTGTCGAGCACGCTGCGCCGCCGCACCAGGTGGATCTGCTGGAAGATCAGCGCCACGTCGAGGCGGCCGCGGTCGCGACCGGCCACGGTGACCGAGCCGGTGTGCGGGACGAGCCCGGCGGCCGCTCGCAGCAGGGTGGACTTGCCGGAGCCGTTGGCACCCAGCACGGCCAGCAGTTCGCCCTCGGCGACGGTGACCCCGGCGTCGTGCAGCACCTGGCGCTCGCCGAAGGACACGGAGATCCCGGACAGCGCGAGCATCAGGCGTCGTCCTCGGTCAGGCCGAGCTTGTCGGCCAGCTCGAACAGCGGCTGGTAGGTGCTCTGGTCGACCGGGACCAGCGGCCCCGGCGGGGAGACGTCGAGCAGCGCGCCGATTTCGCCGATCGCGGCGGGCGGCAGGCCGAGCAGGGCGTCGCGGATGGCGGTCTTGGTGGCCGGGTCGAGGTCCCCGCGCACGGTGACCGGGTCGTTCGGGATCGGCGCCGACTGCCAGACCTTGCGGAAGCCCGCCGGGTCGAACGTGCCCGCGCCGATCGCGCTGCTCTCCTGCTGGGAGTTGATCTCCGCAGCGTCCACCTTGCCGTTGGCCAGCGCCAGCAGCGCTTCGGGGTGCCCGCCGGCGTAGTCGATCCGGACGTCGGCCTCGGCCACGCCGGCGTCGGCCAGCGCCTGCCGGGGCAGCGCGTCACCGGAGGTGGACCCGGCCGAGGACAGCGCGAGCGAGTGGCCGCGCAACTGCGCCACCGTGGTGATCGGCGAGTTCGCCGGTACCCAGATCGCGGCGGTGTAGCTGGACAGCTTCCCGGTGGCGTCACCGAAGGAGGCGACCGCCTCGGCCTTGGCGCGGCGGTGCGCGAACACGTACCCGAGCGGGCCGAAGATGCCGACGTCGAGCTTGCCGTTCTCCATCGCGAGCACCTCGGCCGAGTAGTCCTCGGTAACGGTCAGCTCGACCGGGCAGGACAACGCGGTCGACAGCGAGTCGGCGAGCACCTTGGCGGCCGGGGTGAGCCGGGCGGGGTCTTCGAACGGTTCGACGCCGAACCGGATGCGACCGTCCGGACAGGACGGTGACGCGGACGAGGTTTCCGGTGCCCCGCAGGCGGTGGCCACGAGGCTGAGGCAGGTGAGCGCGACAAGCGCTCCACGGCGGATGAACACGGCGGGCTCCAGGGGGATCTGCTGGGGGTGTGCCCCGACCGTCGCAGGCCCGCCGGTCGGCGGTCAACGACCTGTATTGACAAGTCATGCAGTGTTCACCTGCGGATTTCCCGCCGTACTCGGAGTTGCTGGGTGCACTTGTCCAGTCATGCTGGGTAAGCTGGCGATCATGGCCCCCCTGCACCGGACGCTCGCCGCCGAACTCCGCCGCCGCATCCGCGAGGGTGAGCTGGCCGTCGGGGATTCGCTGCCCTCGGAAGCGCAGCTGTGCCTGGAGTTCGGCGCTTCCCGCGGGCCGGTCCGGCAGGCGCTGTCGGCGTTGCGCGAGGAGGGGCTGATCGGCGGCGGGCAGGGCAAGCGGGCCGTGGTGCTGGACGCCGTGCCGGCGCAGCCGTTCGAAACCTTCCTGTCGTTCACCCGGCGGGCCGAGCTGACCGGGCACGTGCCGGGGCAGCGGCTGCACGAGATCGCCCTGCGCCGTCCGGAACCGGCCATCGCCGCGGCACTCGGCGTGGAACCGGAAACCCATGTGGTGCAACTGGTCCGGCTCCGCCTGCTGGACGGCCGCCCGGCCATGCTGGAGCGGATGAACTACACCGAGCCGGTCGGGCGGCCCCTGCTGGAGGCCGATCTGAACGCGGGCTCGATCTACGCGCTGCTGCTGGCGCGCGGGGTCGACCTGCACAGCGCGCGGCACACCTTCGACGCGGTGGCCGCCGACGCGCTCGACGCGGAACTGCTCGAAGTGCCCGAAGGCGCGCCCCTGTTGCGGGAACGGCGGATGACCGCGGACTCCGCCGGAACCCCGCTGGAGTGGTCGGAGGATCGCTACCGCCCCGACCTCGCCACGGTCACCGTCACCAACACGCGCAGTTCACGCCCCACGGCCAACCGGCTCTGACGGCACCCCTCGCCCCGCCGATTGCTATGAGTGGGGCATTACTAGCGTTGAATGCAAGTAATGCCCCACTCATAGCAATCGCTGGCGATCGGTCAGGGGGTGACGGCCTGCCGCGCGGCTTCCCCGGCGCGGGCGGCGGTGAAGGCGGCGTCGAGCTGGTCGAGTCCGTACCGGCCGTGCACGAGTTCCGCGAAGGGGTGGTCGCGGTGGTGCGCGGCCAGGAAGTCGACCGCGGTCTGGAGGTCGTCCGGCCGGTAGTTGTGCACCCCGGTGATCGTGTGCAGCCCGCGGACCAGGAGTTCGGGCTCGACGGGGATCGCGGGGCCGGGGAAAACCGAACCGGCGAGCACGGCGATGCCCCCGACGGCCAAGGTGTCCAGACAAGTGGTGACGGCCTGGTGTGCGCCGGACAGCTCGATCGCCACGTCGAACTCGCCGGTGGGCTTCTCCGTGGCTTCGGCGGCGCCGAACCGCAGCGCCCGGTCGCGCCGGTCCTGGTGCGGGTCGACGGCGACCACGTGCGCGCCCTGGTGCGCGGCCATCGCCACGGCCGTCACGCCGAGCATGCCCGCGCCGGTGATCAGCACCCGTGCGCCCCGGAGATCCCGTGCTGCCCTGAGCGCCGCCGCGACCGTGGCCGTGGCGCAGGACGCCGGGGCCGCCACGACGTCGGGGATCTCCTCGGGGACCTCGACGATCGTGGTGCCGGGGACGAGCAGGCAGTGCGAGGCGAACCCGCCGGTCAGCGGCCGCTCGGGGCGCAGTTCCTGGTGCCCGTACTTGGTCAGGCGACGGCACTTCTGGGGCAGGTCCCGCGCGCAGCGGTCGCAGTCACCGCACGAGGCGGTGACCGACCAGACCACCCGGGCGCCCGTCTCGACCGGCGTCCCGTCGAGCAGCCGGGGCGCGGGCTCGCCGACCGCGACCACCGTGCCGACCTGCTCGTGCCCCAGCACGCCGGGCACCGGCGACGGCCGCGCGCCCGACACGGTGTGGACGTCGCTCCCGCAGACCGTCGCGAGGTCCACCCGGACCAGCGCCTCGCCGGGGCCCGGTGTCCGCGGCACCCCGGTCTCGACGACGTCGAAGGGCCGGTCGGCGCCGTTCCAGCGGGCGTAGCGAACGGAGGTGGTGATCATTCCAGCACCCTCGCACCGGAAGGTGTCTATACAAGCTCGGCCGGGTGGACCCGCGGTTACGGGAGTCAGGCGAACTGCGGCATCACCTCGTCGTGGATGAGGCGGAGCTGGTCCCGCATGGACGCCACACCCGGCATCTCCAGGCCGGAGAAGGCCTTCACCAGCGCGGCGTCGGTGATCGCCAGGATCAGGTGGTTCACCCCGGCCGAGGTGATCTCCGACTTGATCTTCTCCACGCACTCCGCCGGCGTGCCCGCCACCGACAGCCGGTCGGCCAGTTCCGGCGAGGTCAGCTCGTACGCGCGATCGACCCGCCCCTCCCCCACCGCGGCGATGATGTCGGTCAGCTCGGCCGGGTCGACGTTGTTGCGTTCCAGCTGCTCCACCGGCATCGACGACGCGTACAGCCCGACCATCGCCCGCGCGGCGTCCTTCGCCGCCTTCGAATCGGGGCCGGTGGCGAAGACGATCCACGCGCCGAGGTCCAAGGTGTTGACGTCCCGCCCGGCGCGTTCGGCGCCGATGCGCACGTTCTCCACCATGTACTCGTACGCCCGCTTCGTGTAGCTCAGCGCGTGGTGCACGCCGTCGGAGATCTCGCCCGCCACCTGGAACGACTTCGGGCCGCGCATGGCGCCCAGCTTCACCGGCACCCGTTCCTGCACCGGCCGGGCGAAGGTGAACAGGCCGTGGTACGAGTAGAACTCGCCGTCGTAGGTGATGGCGCCCTCGTCGAGCAGGGTGCGCACGGCGTGGTGCGCCTCCTTCATCCGGGTCAGCGGTTTGGTCTTGACCCAGTCGATGCCGTACTGCGCGAGCAGGCCGAAGTTGCCCGAGCCCAGCACGCACTCGGCCCGGCCGCCGGTCAGCTCGTCCAGCGTGGCGGTGGCCTGTGCGATCAGCGACGGCTCGCGCAGGGTCACCGCCGACAGGCTGGGGCCGAACCGGATGTTCTTCGTCTTGTCGGCCGCCGCCGCGAACAGCAGCCACAGGTCCTTGTGCCAGGTCTCGTCGGCCGCGTAGCAGGCGTGGAACCCCAGCTCGTCGGCGAGCTTGATCGACTCGATCGTGTCGCCGAGCGGGTAGTCGGGCAACATCACGTAGCTGAAGCGCATGATCCTCTCTCCCTATCAGACGTCCAAAGTGGACATGACGTGCTTGACCCTGGTGTAGTCCTCCAGCCCGTACATCGACAGATCCTTGCCATAGCCCGAATGCTTGAACCCGCCGTGCGGCATCTCGGCCACCAGCGGGATGTGCGTGTTGATCCACACGCAGCCGAAGTCCAGCCCCTTCGACATGCGCAGCGCCCGGCCGTGGTCCTTCGTCCACACCGAGGACGCCAGCCCGTACTCGACGTCGTTGGCCCAGCGCAGCGCCTCGGCCTCGTCACCGAACCGCTGCACGGTGATCACCGGCCCGAAGATCTCCTGCTGCACCGCCTCGTCGTCCTGGCGCAGGCCGGAAACCACGGTGGGGCGGTAGAAGTAGCCGGTGGCACCGGCCCTCGCGCCGCCGTGGTCCACCCGGGCGTGATCCGGCAGGCGGTCGACGAACCCGGAGACCCGGTCCAGCTGGTTGGCGTTGTTGAGCGGGCCGTAGACCGCGTCATCGCCGGTGCCGGTGGTGGTTCCGGCGGCCTGCTCGGCCAGCGCCGCGACGAAGTCGTCGTGCACCCCGGGCCCGGCGAGCACCCGGCTGGCGGCGGTGCAGTCCTGACCGGCGTTGAAGAACCCGGCCTCGGCGATGGCCTGGGCCGCGGCGGCCACGTCGGCGTCGTCGAACACGATCACCGGTGCCTTGCCGCCGAGTTCGAGGTGGACGCGCTTGAGGTCGGCGGCCGCGGCGGAAGCCACCTCCCGGCCCGCGCGCACGCTGCCGGTGATCGACGCCATCGCCGGGATCCGGTGCGAGACCAGGGAAGCGCCGGTCTCCCGGTCACCGCACACCACGTTGAACACACCGGGCGGCAGGAACTCCGCGGCCAGTTCGGCCAGGAACGCCGTGCTCACCGGGGTGGTGTCGGAAGGCTTGAGCACCACCGTGTTCCCGGCGGCGAGCGCGGGCGCGAACTTCCACAACGCCATCAGCGCCGGGTAGTTCCACGGCGTCACCTGCGCGCACACGCCGATCGGCTCCCGGCGGATCCACGAGGTGTGCCCCGCCAGGTACTCCCCCGCCGACTTGCCCTCCAGGACCCGCGCGGCCCCGGCGAAGAACCGCAGCTGGTCCAGCAGCATCGGCAGTTCCTCGGACCGCGTCAGCTCCAGCGGTTTCCCGGTGTTCTCGCATTCCAGCGCGAGCAGTTCGTCGGCGCGGTTCTCGATCGCGTCGGCGAACCGGGACAGCGCCAGCTGCCGCTCCCCCGGCGTCGACTCGCGCCAGGTGGTGAACGCCTCCGCGGCCGCGGTGAGCGCCCGGTCCACGTCCTCCGGGCCGGAGACCGGCGCCTCGGCGAACACCTCGCCGGTGGCCGGGTCCACCAGTTCGGCGGTCCGGCCGCTCAGCGCGTCGGTGTACTGCCCGCCGACGAAGTTGCGCACGGTGCGGGTCATGCGTCTTCACTCCAATCGCGTCACCGGCGACGGCGCCGGAGTTCCGGTGGGGCCGCAGCAGCACGAGCACCAGCAGACCGGCGCCGACCACGACGACCCCGGACAGCAGGGTCAGGTAGTTGTCGTACCAAGGGGCTTCCGGCGTGCGCGGCCACACCATGTTGACCATCGCGGCCACGCCGTAGACCAGTGCCGCGACGGTCACCGGAAGGCCCCAGCGGCCGAGCGTGAACGGCCCGGACGGCCGCCACCCCTTCAGCCTGGCGCGCAACGCGGCCAGCACCACCAACTGGAAACCGAGGTAGATGCCCAGCACGGCGAACGAGATGATCTTCGTGGTGGCGTCCTCCGAGATCCCGGAACCGAGCACCACCACCGCCGGGACGACCGCGGCCAGCACCAGCGCCGCCGGCGGCACGCCACGCGCCCGCGAGAACGCCGCCAGCACGCGGCTCCCTGGCAGCATGCCGTCCCTGGCGTAGGAGTAGACCAGCCTGCTCGCCGCGGCCTGCAGGCTCAGCGCGCACGACAGGAACGAGATCAGCACGATCCCGAGCACCACGCGCGAACCCCAGTCACCGAAGGCGGTACCGAGCACGGTGGACACCGGATCGGGGTCGGCACCGGAGATCACCGCGCCGAAGTCCGGCACCGACAGCACCAGCGCCAGGCAGACGAAGGTGGCCGCGGCCCCACCGACGTAGATGGTCATCCGCATCGCCTTGGGGATCCGCCTGCTCGCGTCCGGCACCTCCTCGGCGACGTCCCCGCAGGCTTCGAAGCCGTAGTACTGGAAGATGCCGATCAGGCTCGCGGCCAGGAACGCCGCGAGGTACGAACCTTCCGGCGCCGCCCCGAAACCGTCGAACAACACGCCGAGCCCGTGGTGCCGTTCGGTGAGCAGCAGCCAGCCACCGACCGCGAGCGCGCCGATGATCTCCGTGCTGAACCCGATGATCGCGGCCAGCGCGAGCGCCCTGGTGCCGCCGACGTTGATCAGTGTGGCGAGCCCGATCATCACCAGCGCGCAGACGATCGTCGAGGTGGTGGACGCTTCGAGCCCGAGCAGCGCGGCCAGGTACGGCCCGGCGCCGTAGGTCACGCTCGCGATGGTCACCAGCAACGCGATGGCGTACACCCAGCCGGTCAGCCACGCCCACTTGCGGCCCCACAGCCGCCGCGCCCACGGGTACAGCCCACCGGCCAGCGGGTACTGCGAGACGATCTCGCCGAACACCAGCGCCACCAGCAGCTGCCCGAGCCCGACCACCAGCAGGCTCCAGATCATCGGCGGGCCACCGGCGGCCAGTGAGACGGCGAACAGCGTGTAGATGCCGACCACCGGCGACAGGTAGGTGAAGCCGAGCGAAAAGTTCGCCCACAGGCTCATGTCCCGCCGGAACTCCGAGGTGTACCCCAGCGCGGTCAGCCGTTCGCCGTCCGGGTCGGTGGTCGTGCTGGTCATCGCTCGCGGTCCAGTTCGTCGAGCAGTTCCTGGGCCGACAGGGTTTTCTCCGCCCAGTGCCGGTGCATCCACTCCAGGTGGTCGGTCCGCCCGGCGGCGATGCGCAGGGTGTCCCAGTTCGGGAACTCCTGCTGCTGGACGTGATCCGCCATCAGCTTCGGGTCGACCTCGAAGAGGTGCTCGAACCGTTCCACCGCGACGTCGGTGACCTGCCGGGCCGGGGGCGGCGTGTGCTCCTCGTCGTACCGGTAGCCGGTCATGCTCGGACCCCCTGTTCGTAAGCTCGCTGGAGCCCGTACTTGCCGGGGTTCATGATGTTGTTGGGGTCGACCGCGCGTTTCACGTCCAGCATCACGTCGTAACCGCCGCCGAGTTCGAGCGGCACCAGGTCGACCTCGCCCTCGCGGCAGGAACCGTGGCAGGCGCTGATCGAGCCACCCGCGCGCAACGCCACCGCGGCGATCTCCCGCTTGGCGTCCACCCAGGCCGCCCACGCCTCGTCGTCGAGTTCCTGTTCCCAGATGCCGATGTCGATCTCGGTGAGGTAGTCCACGCCGGTGTTCGCGCTGGTGTAGAAGAACATCCCCCAGTCGTCGAACACGTCGAAGCGGGCGCGGAGGCGCTCGACGATGGCGTGCCACTCGACCCGGACCCCGGCCAGTTCGGTGTAGTTGATCGCCGCGTCCTCGCAGTGCCAGCTCATCGGCGCGACCTGACCGGAGCGGGTCCGTCCGTGCAACGGGGTGGCGTAGCGGTCGTGCCGCGCGGCCCAGTCGCCTTGGGAGATCTCGTCGCCGAGATAACGCGCGCCCGCATCCCTGGCGATGCGCAGCAAACGTTTGCCACCCGCGCGGACCTCGTCCTCGTTGCCGTAGGCCACCGCGCACACCAGCGCGCGCACGTCCGCCGGTTGCGGGATGTACGCCTCGTCGTCGCGGCGGAGATAGTCCACTTTCCACTCATCAAAGAGGACAGCGCCGGCGAAGGTGGCCACCCCGGCGCGCGCGAGTTGCCCGACGCAGCGGTACGCGCTGTCGTAGTCCGGAAAGGACCAGAACGGCGAGAGTTCCGCCTCCGGCTTGGGGAACAGCTTCAGCGTCGCCTCGGTGGCGATGCCGAGCGTGCCCTGGTGCCCCATGAACAGGTGCTTGAGCTGGTACCCGCTGGAGCTCTTGGACACCTTCCGGCCACCGCCGTCGCCGAGGTGGATCACCTTGCCGGTGGGCAGCACGAAGTCGAAGCTGAGCACCAGGTCCCGCGAATGCCCGTACCGCGAGCCGACCAGCGACCAGCCGCTGGTGCCGATCCGGCCGCCGACCAGCGAGCACGGGTAGGAGGCCGGATCGTCCGGGTAGATCAGCCCGTGCTTGGCCAGCACCTCGTTCAGCTTGAGCGCGTTGATGCCGGTGCCCACCGTGCAGGTCCGGTTCTCCAGATCGATCTCCTTGATCTGGTTGAGGCGCTTGACGTCCACCACGATGCCGCGGCGTTCGGGCACCGCGCCGTCGGTCAGGCCGGTGCCGCCGTCACGGGGCACGATCGGGATGCGGTGCGCGTTGGCAATGCGCACCACCTCGGCCACCTCCTCGGTGGATCCGGGCAGCACCACCAGGTCCGGCACGCGTTCCGGCCACCGGTGCACCGGGAACGGCGCGGGCACCCTGGCCCGGTTGTAGCGCGCGGTCTTCGAGGTCAGCACGTGCTCGCCGCCGATCGCGCCGGCCAGTTCGGTGAGCACGCGGCCGGAGAGTTCCGGTGCGATGGTCATGCTCCCCGGCTCCCCCCGACCTCGATGCCGAGTGATTCGGCGAGCAGTTCGTGGATGTCGACCACGTCGATGGCGTGGGCCTCGCCCGCGGCGGACAGCGGGCGCTCGGACCACGGGCAGGCCGACACCAGCGTGTCGACCTCCAGCTCGGCCGCCTTCGCCAGCCGGTTCTCGCTGATCTTCGCGGTGAGTTCCGGTTTCTCCACCGGGAGCCCGCCACCGCCGCCGGAGCAGTAGGACCACTGCGTCACGCGGTCGACGTCGTTGAAGGTCAGCCCGGGGATCGACCGCAGGATCTCGCGGGGTTCCCGCCAGACGCCCTTGCGCTTGTTGAGCCGGCACGGGTCGTGGTAGGTGATCGTGTGCTCGATCGGGATCTCCGGGGTGAGCCTGCCCTCGGCGATCAACTTCGCCAGCAGTTCGACCACCAGCACGATCTCGATCTCGTAGTCGTCGCCGAAGTAGGCCGGGTAGTCCTCGGTGAAGGTGATGTAGTCGTGCGGGTCGAGCACCAGCACGCGCTTGACCCCGGAGGCCCGCCAGTCGGCCAGGTTGTGCTCGGCGAACCGCTTGGCCTGGTCGCGGTAGCCCATTTCGGCGGCGGGCCCGCCGCAGCACCACTGCTCGCGCATCAGGCCGAACTCCACGCCGGCGCGCTGCAGGATCTGCGCCACCGCACGCGGGACCGAAGTGCGGTAGAAGGCCGCCTCGCAGTCGACGAACAGAATGGTCTCGCCACCGATCGGCAGGTCCAGCCCGGACGACCAGTCGCGCACGTGGTCCTGGCTCACCGGCACCTCGCCGAGCACCGGCTCGTGCGTGCGCTCGTCGGTGAGCTGGTTCCAGCGCTGGTAACCGGGCTGGTGCACGCCGTTGTCCACGGCCAGCGCGCGCATCTGCTTGACCAGGTCGACCGTCCGGGTGCGGAAGCGGTAGAAGTCGCCGGTGAACAGGGTGTTGGGGCAGCGCAGTTCGCAGGCACCGCACTGGGTGCAGTTGACGTAGTCCTCGGCCACGTCGGAGACGGTCAGTTCGCCCTTCTCCATCGCGACGACGTTGGCGTGGAAGGCCGTCGGCGTCCACGACTCGTTGCGGGTCACCTGCATCACGGGGCAGACCTCGCGGCAGAACTTGTGGCCCGAGGAGAAGCAGTTGTAGCTGGCGTTGCGCCAGTCGGACAGGAATTCGACGGTCACCGGTGAGTGGTGGTGGTCCGGGGCTTCGGTCATGGAGCGGCCTCCCGGGTCAGGTCGGTGCACGGGTTTCGCTGTGAGCGCGGTCACGCTAGGCTAAAAACATATGACTTCATAGTTCAACGCGCAAGGGGTACCCGGCGGTCCCCGGTTAGGCTGCGGGCCCGGAACTGGGCTACCGAGAACGGGAGGACTGCCGGTGAGCGAACGCGGGGAGTCGGGCACTCCGCGGCACGTGATCTTCGCGCCGCTGGCCGACGGCGGCCGGGTGGACGTGGTCGGCAGGCGGATCAGCGAGGCGATCGGCCTCGGCCTGATCACCGACGGCGAGCAGCTGCCGAGCGAGACCGAACTGGCCGGCGCGCTCAACGTGTCCACGGTGACCCTGCGCGAGGCGCTGTCCTCCCTGCGGCAGCAGGGCCTGCTCGAAACGCGGCGCGGCCGCGGCGGCGGCAGCTTCGTCCGCGCCCCGGCCGACGCTTCCACCGCGCGCCTGCGCAAGCTGCTGCGCGAGACCGGCGTGCACGAGCTGCGCGAGATCGGCGACCAGCACCTCGCGGTGGCCGGGACCGCGGCCAGGCTGGCCGCCGAACGCGCCTCCGCCGACCACCTCGACCGGCTGCGCGGGCTGATCGACCAGCTCGCCGCGGCGGCCACGGTCGGCGAAAGACGGCGGGCCGACGGCCGGTTCCACATCGAGATCGCGGCCGCGGCCCAGTCGACCAGGCTCACCCGCCAGGAGATCGACCTGCAGGGCGAGATCGGCGAACTGCTGTGGATCCCGCTCGGCGAGGCGGTGCAGCTGGACGAAGCCGTGGCGCAGCACCGCGAGATCCTCGCCGCGATCGAAGCCGGTGACGGCGAGCGCGCCCGTGCGGCCACCGAATCCCACATCGAGCACGGGATCGCCCGGCTCATCGAATTCCACCTGCAGCTCGCCCAGCGCTGAGGCCTTACCCTGGGACCACTCACTGGCGAGCACGTGTTCTGGAGGCGCCGTGGCCCACGCGCGGGACCTGGACGACCGCGTGGCCACCGCGCGGGTCGAAGCCCTGTTGAACGAGGTTTTCGCCGGGATCGGCGCGCTGGCCGCGCAGGTGGTCGCGCTCTACGAACGGGCGGGCGCCGAGGGGCGCGCGCCGAGCACCACCGATCTCGCCGCGCTGCGCCCGGCCATCCTGGCCCACCTGCGCGGCCCCGGCCCGGCGCTGGCCGGCACCGGCGTGATCATGGCGCCCGAACTGCTGGCCGACGAACCGCGCTGGCTCGAATGGCTGCGCCTGCCGCTGGGCTCGTCCGAACCGTGCCCGCTGTCGGTGGATCTCGACCCGCACAGCGTGGCCGGGTACGAGTACACCTCGACCGAGTGGTTCTCCGCGCCCCGGCGCACCGGGCGGCGCGTGGTCGTCGGCCCGTACGTCGACTACGCGGGCACCGACGAGTACATCCTCACCTTCGCCGAGCCGATCCGATCGGGTGAGCGGTTCCTCGGCGTGGCCGCGGCCGACATCCGCGCGACCGACTTCGAGCAGTCGATGCTGCCGGTGCTCGACGCCACCGCGCCACGCTCGGCGCTGGTCAACGGCTTCGGCCGGGTGATCGCGTCGAACTCGCCGGACACCCTGCTCGGCCTGCTCGCGCCGGAGGCCAGGCAGGAGTGCGCGCTCCCCCGCGGGGACGCGTGGGCCGACTGCGACGGCCTGCCCTGGTCCCTCCGGACCGTCTGACTTTGCTATGGTCGAAGGGAGTCCCCAGATCCAGGAGCGTTGACGTGGCAGGTGAAGACGACATCTCCGGGTGAGCCCGGAGCTGCCAGGCCACCGGCAGGCTGAACCCAGCCTTCGCCGTCGTGGCCGGTTTTTGTCGTCCACCACACACTTTTCGGGGTCGTCCCCGCACACTTTCCTGAGGTCTCGACATGTCCGACGCCGCTGTCGTCTGCACCAACCTGTCCTTCTCCTGGCCCGACGACACCCCCGTCTTCGACCAGCTCTCCTTCTCGCTGCCCGGCGGCCGCACCGGGCTGGTCGCGCCGAACGGCGCCGGGAAGTCCACTTTGCTCAAACTCGTCGCCGGTGCGCTGACGCCCGCGTCCGGCTCGGTCTCGGTGGACGGCGTGCTCGGGTACCTCCCGCAGGACCTGCCGCTGACGCAGGATCTGAGCGTGGCCGAGGTGCTGGGGATCGCCCCTGTGCTGCGGGCACTGGAGGCCATCGAAGCCGGGGACGCCGACGAGGCGCACTTCACCACCATCGGCACCGACTGGGACGTCGAAGAACGCACGCGCGCCCAGCTGGCCCGGCTCGGTCTCGGCGGGCTCGCGCTCGACCGCCGCCTCGACACGCTCAGCGGCGGGCAGATCGTCTCGCTCGGCCTGGCCGCACAACTGCTGAAGCGGCCCGACGTGCTGCTGCTCGACGAGCCCACCAACAACCTCGACCTCGACGCGCGCCACCAGCTCTACGACGTGCTCGCCGACTGGACCGGCTGCCTGCTGGTGGTCAGCCACGACCGCGAGCTGCTCGACCGGATGGACCGCATCGCCGAACTCGACCGCGGCGAAATCCGGTTCTACGGCGGCAATTTCACCGAGTACGAGCAGGCGGTGCAGGCCGCGCGCGAGGTCGCGGAGAAGAACATCCGCAACGCCGAGCAGGAGGTCAAACGCGAGAAGCGGGAGATGCAGCAGGCACGCGAACGGGCGGCGCGCCGGGCCAGCAACGCCTCGCGCAATCTCGGCAACGCCGGGCTGCCGAAGATCTTCGCCGGGACCATGAAGCGCAACGCGCAGGAGTCGGCGGGCAAGGCCGACGGCACGCACGGCGCCCGGCTCGACGCGGCCAAGGCCAAACTGGACCAGGCCGAGCGTTCGCTGCGCGAGGACCAGAAGATCGCGCTGCACCTGCCGCAGACGGCCGTGCCCGCCGGGCGCACGCTGTTCCTCGGTCAACGGCTTCGAGTGCGGGAGCTGTTCGCCGGGGATGGGGCCGACCTGGCCATCCGCGGGCCCGAGCGGATCTCGCTGACCGGTGCCAACGGCAGCGGGAAGTCCACGCTCCTGCGGATCGTGCAGGGCGAACTCGAACCGGAGAGCGGTGAGGTGCGCCGGTCCGACGGCCGGATCGCCTACCTTTCGCAGCGCCTCGACCTGCTCGACCCCGAACGCACGGTGGCCGAGAACCTCGCCGACGCCGCGCCGGCGATGCTGCCCGCGGATCGGATGAACCTGTTGGCACGCTTCCTGTTCCGCGGTGCGAGGACGCAGTTGCCGGTCGGTGTGCTCTCCGGTGGCGAACGGCTGCGCGCCACGCTGGCCTGCGTGCTGTTCGCCGAACCGGCACCGCAGCTGCTCCTGCTCGACGAGCCGACCAACAACCTCGACCTGGTCAGCGCCGGGCAGCTGGAGAACGCGCTCAACGCCTACGAAGGCGCGTTCGTGGTGGTCAGCCACGACGAGCGGTTCCTGGCGAACATCGGCATACAACGAAGGCTGCGGCTGGAAGGCGGACGGCTGGCCGAAGCGTGAGCGCCCTGGTGGCCCGCGAGCTCGTGCGCGGCTTCGGCGGCCGCCGGGTGCTCGACGGCGTCTCGCTGACCGCGGCTCCCGGGCACCGGATCGGGTTGATCGGCGAGAACGGCGCCGGGAAGTCGACCCTGCTGCGCCTGCTGTCCGGAGTGGACGAACCCGAGCGCGGCACGGTCACCCGGCCGGCGGATCTCGGCTACCTGCACCAGGAAATGCCGTTCGACGGCACGGCAAAGGTGACCGACGTGCTCGACGACGCACTGGCCGACGCCCGTACGACGCTGTCCTCATTGGACAAGCTGGGCGCCGCGCTCGACGATCCCGACCGGCTCGACGAGTACGCCGAGCTCCTGGAATACGCACAGCGGCACGACGTCTGGGACGCCGACCGGCGCGCCGAGATCGTGCTGGCCGGGCTCGGGCTCGGCGCGGTCGAGCACCATCGCACGCTCGCGTCGCTGTCCGGCGGGCAGCGCGGGCGGCTGGCGCTGGCCGCGCTGCTGGTGCGCCGCCCGTCCGCGCTGCTGCTCGACGAACCGACGAACCACCTCGACGACGACGCGGCGGCGTACCTGGAAGAACAGCTCCGCGGGCTGCCGGGCACGGTGGTGGTGGCCAGCCACGACCGCGCGTTCCTCGACGCGGTGTGCACCGACGTGCTCGACCTCGACCCCGCGGTGGACGGCCCGACGCGGTACGGCGGCAACTACAGCGCCTACCTGGCCGAGAAGCACGCGGAACGGCAGCGCTGGGAACGCCGGTTCGCCGAGGAGCAGGAGGAGATCGCCGAGCTGCGCGACGCACTGGGCCTGACCACGCACCAGGTGGCGCACCACGGCGTCAAGCGGGACAACGAGAAGATGGGGTACGGGCACACGGCGGGCCGGGTGCAGAACCAGATCTCGCGCCGGGTGCGCAACACCACCCGCCGGCTGGAGGAGCTGGAACGGCGGCGGGTTCCGCCACCCCCGCCGCCGCTGCGGTTCCAGCCCGGTGCGCTGGCCGAGCAGGCGCCGGGCGAGGTGCTGGTGGCGTTGCGCGAAGTGCACCTGCCCGGACGCCTGTCTGTTGATCGCCTCGAGGTGACGGCCACCGAACGGCTGCTCGTCACCGGGGCCAACGGTGCCGGTAAGTCGACACTGCTGGCCGTGCTGGCCGGGCACGTCGAGGTGGCCGGGGTTCGCCGCCAGGAGGGGTTGCGGATCGGGTTGCTGAGCCAGGACACCGAATTCGACCGGCCCGACCTCAGCGCGCGGGCGATCTACCGGTCGGTGCTCGGCCCGGACGCGGTGCCGCTCGTATCGCTGGGCCTGCTGGGCAGGCGGGATCTCGGCAAGCCCGTCGGCGCGCTGTCGGCCGGCCAACGGCGGCGGCTCGCGCTGGCGTTGCTGGTGGCCGACCAGCCGCAGTTGCTGCTGCTCGACGAGCCGACGAACCACCTGTCCCCCACGCTGTGCGACGAACTGGAGGACGCGCTGGGCAGCGGTCCCGGTGCGATCGTGGTGGCCAGCCACGACCGGTGGCTGCGCTCGCGCTGGGGCGGCACCACCATCCGGCTGGGCCCCGATGACGTACGCCCGTGACGTCACCCGACGGTCTCGGAGGTGGTCCGGCCGGTTCTAGCGTTCTCCCGCAATCACCACAGCGATAAGGAAAACGCGATGCCTGAGATCACCTACACCGCCGTCGCCACCTCCACCGCGGAGGGCCGCAACGGCGGCCGCGCGACCTCCGACGACGGCGCGCTCGACGTCACCCTCGCCGTGCCCGCGGCACTCGGCGGCGCCGGTGGCGGCACGAACCCGGAGCAGTTGTTCGCCGCGGGCTGGGCGTCCTGCTTCGTCGGGGCCGTGCGCCGGGTGGCGACCGCGAAGCAGGTGCGGCCCGGCGACCTCGCGGTCGTCGCGGAGGTCACCCTCCACCACGACACCGAGGCGAGCGAGTTCAAGCTCAGCGCCGCGCTGCACCTGGAAGCCTCGGGCATCGACCAGGCCACCGCCGACGAACTGGTGCGGGGCGCGCACCAGATCTGCCCGTACTCGAAGGCGACCCGGGGCAACGTGGAGGTCTCGCTGGACGCCACGGTCGCCTAGAGCCGGTCCGCGTCCACGATGGCCTGGGTGAACGGTTCGGGAGCCTCCTGCGGAACGTTGTGCCCGATCCCGGCGAAGACGCGGTGTTCGTACTTGCCGGTGAACTTGGCGCGGTAGGGCTTCCCGTCCGCCGCCGCGCCGTCGAAGTCGCTGCCGATCGTGATGGTGGGTACGGCGATCGACGGCGCGGTGGCGAGCTTCTGCTCGTAGGCGTCGTACTGCGCCTCGCCCGGTGCGAGACCGAGGCGCCAGCGGTAGTTGTGGATGACGATGTCGACGTGGTCGGGGTTGTCGAAGGCGGCCGCGCTCCGGTCGTAGGTGGCGTCGTCGAATGTCCACTGTGGAGACGCTCGCTGCCAGATCAGCTTGTTGAACTCGCGCGTGTTCTGGCGGTACCCGAGCACCCCGCGCTCGGTGGCGAAGTAGTACTGGTACCACCAGCCCAGCTCGGCCGCGGGCGCCAGCGGCTGCTGGTTCGCCTGGAGGTTGGTGATGATGTAGCCGCTCACCGAGACCAGCGCCTTGCAGCGCTCCGGCCACAGCGCGGCGATGATGGCGACCGTGCGCGCACCCCAGTCGAAGCCGCCGAGCACCGCCTTGCCGATGCCCAGTGCGTCCAGGAAGGCGACCACGTCGGCGGCGATGGCCGACTGCTGTCCATTGCGGACGGTGCCGTCAGACAGGAACCGGGTCGCGCCGTACCCCCGCAGGAACGGGATGAGCACCCGGTACCCCTGCGCGGCCAGCAGCGGCGCGACGTCGGCGTAGCTGTGCCCGTCGTACGGCCAGCCGTGCACCAGCACCACCGGCGTCCCGGTGGCCGGCCCGAATTCGGCGTACGCCGTGCTGAGCACCCCGGCGGTGACCTGCTTGATCGGGCCGAGCGAGGTGTTCTTCCCCTCGCCCGCCCGCAGGTCCGGCGCCGCGGCGGGTTTCTCCGGCGAGCACGCGGCCAGCGAACCGGCCGCCACCCCGGCCGCGCCCGCGGCCAGCACCTGGGTGAATCGTCGCCTGCTGATCATCCGGAACTCCCTGCGCGATCGTCGTGGTGGAAACGACCGCGACGTTAGGCAGCCGGCGCCACCCGCGGCGACCGTCGAGTGACGCTGCCGGCGTACGTCACCGCTCGCCGAGCGCCTTCGCCAGTTCGGTGCGGGAGTTCACCCCGAGCTTGGGGAAGATCCGCTGCAGGTGGGTGCCGACGGTCCGGTGCGACAGGTACAGCTGCTGCCCGATCTCCCGGTTCGTCAGGCCGGTGGCCGCCAGCTGGGCGATGCTCAGCTCGTGCGGGGTCAGCCGTTCGCGCGCGTCCGGGTCCCGGTTCGGACTGGACTCCCCCGCGCTGCGCAACTCCCGCCGGGCGCGCTCGCCCCAGGCCGCCATGCCCAGCGCGTCGAAGGCCTCCCTGGCGGTGCGCAGGTGCGCGCGGGACTCCACGACCCGGCGCTGCCGCCGCAGCCATTCGCCGAAGGCCAGGTGCAGGCGACCGCGTTCGGCGGGCCAACCGACCAGGTCCGCCCGCAGCGCCGCGGTGAACGCGTCCTCTGTGGACTCCAGCACGGCGTGCGCGTACCGCAGGCCGATGTCCAGAGCCGGTGAGGTTCCGGCGAAGGGGGTCAACGTGCGCAGAACGTCCCGCATCGCGCCGGTCTGTCCGGATCGGACGGCCGCCTCGGTGAGTTCGGGCAGGAAGTACGCGCGCAGGGCCAGCTGGTAGGCGGGGTCCGCCGGATCGAGCACCCGGCTCAGCTGCGCGAACGCGTCGTCGAACCGGCCCTCGCTCAGCGCCAGGACGCCGCGGGCGAGCTGGACGGTGGCCAGCACCGGGCGCGCGCCCGCGGCGAGCCCCGCCCGTTCGGCTTCGTCCGCGAGCTTCCCGGCCTGTTCGTGCTCACCCCGCAGCGCGGCGATCTCCGCCTGCACGGCCTTGGCCAGTCCGCCCATGAACGGCTGTCCGGTCTCCTGCGCCAGCCTGACCGCCTCGGCCGCGATCGGCGCCGCGGTGATCAGGTCCCCGAGCCGGACCCGGCTCCACGCCTGCACGGCCAGCGCGCGCGTCAGCAGGCCGAGTCGTCCCTGGGCGCGCAGGCCCGGTGCCGCTTCGGCGGAGAACCGCGCGGCCACGTCGAACGCGCCGATCTGCAGTGCCGCACTGCCCAGGTACCGCAGGGTTTCCGGGTCGGTGACGGCTGCCGCGCGCAGTCCATTCCGGACAGTCTCGGCTCGGTCGAACGGCGCCACGTACGCGGCGATCGCGACCTTGCGCGGATCGTCGTCGCCGAGGGGCAGCCGGTCCAGCACCTCCAGCAGCGTGTGGCGGGCCTTCTCCCCGGGTTCCGCCCAGAAGCAGCGCATCGCGGCACCCCAGAGGATCCGCGACGCCGCATCCGGGTCGGCGACCGCTCCGGCGAGGTCGGCCAGTTCCGCGACGCGTGCGCTGTCCTCGCGGACACCGTCGTCGAAGATGCTGGGCAGCCAGCTCGCCGTGGCGCTCTGGTGCGGCGTGAGGTCGAGGGTCCGCGCCTCGCGCACCAGCCGCCCGGCCGTGTCGCGGCGGCCGGACTCGGCGGCGAGTTCGGCGGCACGCAGCAAGCGCCCGGCCTTGGTGTCCTGCCGCTCGCTGAGCCGCGCCGCCCGTTCCAGCGTGGTGATCGCGGCGGCGACTCCGCCCCGGTTCAGCGCGCGATCGGCGGCTTCGGCCAGCTCCGCGGCCACGTCCTCGTCGAGTCCGGCGGTCGCGGCGGCCCGGTGCCAGGCCCGCCGGTCGGCCTGGTCCGTCTCGGCCAGCGCGAGGTGCGCGCGCCGCTGGTCGGCGGGCGTCGCAGCGGCGGGAATGGCCGACCGCATCAGCGGGTGCCGGAAGGTCACCTTGCCCGATCCGAGGTCGATCAGCCGGGCCGCCACCGCGGGCGCGAAGACGTCCGGCTCGGTGGTGCCGAGCACGCGCGCGGTGGCGGCGAGCACCTCGGCGGCCGAGTCGCTCTGGGCGAGCGCGGCGATCAGCAGTGCGGTCCGGGTCTCGTCCGGCAGTTCGGCGACCCGGGCGGCGAACGCGCGGTGCAGGCGGTCAGTCAGCGGCAGCACCGGGTCGAGGCGGTCCAGCGCGGCGGGCAGTTCGATGAGGGCCAGCGGATTCCCGGCGGCCTCGGCGAGCAGGCGCTCCCGCACCTCGGGTTCGAGGCCGAAGGCGGTCGAGTCGAGCAGTTCGGCGGCGCTCTCGGCGGGCAGGCGGTCGAGCGGCATCGGGTGCAGCCCGGCGTCCCGCAACGGTCCGCTTTCGCGGGTGGCGGCGAGCAGCACCACGGGCTCGGTTTCGATCCGGCGGGCCACGAAGGCGAGGACGTCGGCGCTGGCCTGGTCGAGCCAGTGCACGTCCTCGGCGACGATCAGCAACGGCGCCGCGTCGACGAGCAGGGTCAGCGCGGCCAGCCCGACCAGGTAGGGGCTGGGCTCGGCGGCTTCGGCGAGGCCGAGCGCGGTCCGCAGGGCTTCGCGCTGGGCGGGCGGCAGGTCGTCGACGCCCGCGCGGACGGGGTAGAGAAGCTGGTGCAGTCCGGCGTAGGCGAAGTCGCGTTCGGCGGCCGTGCCGGTCGTCCGGAGCACGCGGAACCCGGCCGCCAGCGAGACCGCCTCGGCGAGCAGGGCGGACTTCCCGATCCCCGGCTCGCCGACGAGCAGGGCGCCACCGCGGCTGCCGGGCTCGTCGATCAGCTCGGACAGCACCTTCAGCTCGGGTTCTCGGCCGAACAGCGGCATGTGCTCCTCCTCGATCTTCGACATTACTTCCCCGCGCGTGACGTACGCCGGTGACGTCATCCGACCGACGCGGAGACCGCCGCCGCCGACCTAGCTTGGCCGCGTGTCCCTCTTCGCGAACGTGCCCCGTGTCCTGGCTTCCGCCGCCGTGGTCGTCCTGGCGACCGCGTGCTCGGCCGAAGCCGCGCCCACCGCCCCGGCTGCCGCCACGACTGCCGCGGCTGCCGCACCCGCGACCCCGGCTGCCGCAGCGACTGCCCCGGCTGCCGCGCCTGCGACCCCGGGCGGCGCGGCGGTCGCCCCGGGCGGCGCCCCGACCGCCGCCGCGCCACCGGGTGTTCCGGCGACCGAGCCGTCCTGGCCACCCGCGCCGGTGGTCCCGCTGCCATCGCAGCCGCCGCCCGCGCTGGTCACCGACGCGCCACTGCCCGAGCAGCTGGCCAAGGGCCTCGCGGTGATCCGCTACCGCGCGGAGAACCTGCGGATCGTGCCGGTCTACGGACCGGCCGCGCTGGACGTCTCGCCGCGGGTCGGCCACATCCACGTGACCGTCGACGGCGCGCCGTGGCACTGGGCCGACGGCAGCGGGGAGCCACTGATCATCCAGGGCCTGCCGTCCGGCCCGCACCAGGTGCGCGTCGACCTCGCCGATCCGACGCACCACGTACTGGACAGCAAGACCGTCGAGTTCACCATCCCGTGAAGGAACCCATGAAACGCCTGGCCGTACTGCTGCTGGCGGCGATCCCGATCGCCGCGCTCCTCTCGTTCAGCGCGAGTGCCGCCCCGCTCGGCTGCACCGCGCCCGCCGTCCCCGCGCCACCCGGCGCGCGGATCGAATCGGTCGACGCGGCCCGTGTCGCCGATCCCGCGCACTGCTTGGTCACGGTCACGCTGACGCACGACGGCACCGACCACGTCAAGGTGGCCGTCGCACTCCCGGACCAGGGCTGGACCGGCCGCCTCCAGGCAGTCGGGGGCAGTGCCTACGTCGCGGGCGACTTCGGCGCTCCGCTGGCCCAAGCCGTCCGCGACGGCTACGCCGGGGTGACCACCGACGCGGGCGTCTCCGCCAACCCGCTCGACACCAGCTGGGCGCTGAAGCCCGGCGGCGAGCTGAACACCACGCTGCTGACCAACTTCGCCACCCGGTCGGTGCACGAATCGGCGGTCATCGGCAAGGCGGTGGCGCAGGGCTTCTACCGCAGCCCGGTCACCTACTCCTACTGGAACGGCTGCTCGACCGGCGGGCGGCAGGGTTACGCCGAGGCGCAGCACCACCCCGGTGACTTCGACGGGGTGCTGGCCGTGGCCCCGGCCGTCCACTGGGGACAGTTCGCGGTGGCCACGCTCTGGCCGCACGTGGTGATGAACCAGGAGCACCACTTCCCCAGCGCCTGCGTGCTGACCGCGTTCCGGGAAGCGGCGATCAAGGCGTGCGACCCGCGTGACGGCGTGGTCAACGGCATCGTCGACCAGCCGGAGCTGTGCGGGTACGACCCCCGGCAACTGGTCGGCACCCAGGTCCTCTGCGACGGCCAGGAGGTCACGGTGACCGCCGCCGACGCGGAGGTGGTCCGCAAGATCTGGGCCGGTCCGGTCGACGAGCACGGCCGCAAGCTGTGGGCGGGCCTGCCCAAGGGCGCCGACTTCACCTGGCTCGCGAGCCCGGCCGGTTTCCCGGTGGCGGCGGCCTGGGTGCGGAGCTTCGTGGCGAAGGACCCAGCGCTCGACCTCGCGACCATCACCTACCCGCGGTTCGCCGAGCTGTTCCGGCAGTCGGTGCGCGAGTTCGACGACGTCATCGGCACCGCCGACCCGGACCTGTCGGAATTCCGCCGCTCCGGTGGCAAGCTGCTCAGCTGGGTCGGCGCGGACGACCAGCTGATCCCGCCGGACGGGGTGGTGCGCTACCGCGAGGCCGTCGAACGGCGGCTGGGCGGTGCCCACCGCGTCGACGAGTTCTACCGCCTGTTCTTCGCACCGGGTGTGGAGCACTGCTCCGGCGGCGTGGGCCCGGCCCCGAAGGACCCGCTCGGCGCGCTGGTGAACTGGGTCGAGCACGGCCAGGCGCCGGACGTCCTGCGAGCCGAGAAGGACCAGACCGTCACGCGCGACCTGTGCCGCTACCCGCGGGTGTCCCGCTACACCGGCCACGGCGATCCCGCGCAGGCGTCGAGCTACCGCTGCCGCTGAAGCTGGGCATCGTCACCGCGGAGGACCGCCTGGTGGACCCGGCCGACGAGGTCGCTCGGCTCGACACCGAGATCGTCCACCAGGCGGCGGCGCAGGCGCTGGAACACGCCGAGCGCGTCGGCGCGGCGCCCGCTGCCGTAGAGGGCGCGCATCAGCAACGCGGCCAGCGGCTCGCTGTGCGGGTGCTCCGAGGTCAGCGCGGACAGTTCACCGATGGCCTCGGCGTACCGGCCCAGCCGCACCAGGCACTCCAGCCGCCCCTGGAGCAGGGCGATCCGGCGTTCGCCGAGGCGTCGCCGCTCGCCCTCGGCGAAGGGGCCGGGCAGGCCGGCGAGGGGTTCGCCGCGGAACAACGCCAGCGCGCTCGCGTACCGGGCGACCGCGGCGACGAGGTCTCCGTCGCGCCGGAGGGCGGCCGCTTCGGTGGCGAGTTCGGCCAGGCGGACCGAGTCCACCTGGACCGCGGCACCGGCCAGCCGGTAGCCGCCCCGGTCCCGGCCGATCACCGCGTCCGGGGATTCGTCGCCCGTCTGCAGGCACTTGCGCAGCCGGTAGACGTAGACCGGCACGACCTTCGCGGCCGGCGGTTCCAGGCCCCACACCGCGTCGAGCAGTTCGGCACAGGTGACCGTGACGTCCGGGCGCAGCGCCAGCGCGGCGAGCAGCGCCTGCTGGCGCACCGGCCCCAGGTCCACCGGCTCGGTGCCGCGCCAGGCCCGCGGCGGGCCGAGCACGGACAGCCGCAGCGGCGCGGTCCTGGTTTCCTCGTCCAGCCCCAGATGGGCCACGATCCGCCCGAGGTCGGAGCGCACGGCCACTTCGGCGATGGACAGTTCCACCGCGATCTCCGCCGCGGACAGGCCACGCCCGACCGCGCGCAACACGCCCTGTTCCCTCGGAGTGAGCAACTCCCGTGTCAGCGCCATGCCCCAGATCGTGGCGTTCGCGCTGGTCACGAACCAGGGTGAGGACCGGCCATATGTGGCCGGTGGGCTCCACCGGCGCTTACGCACTGCGGCGGCCGGGCCGAGCCGTTAGCGTGGGTGACGTGCGGGATTCCCGCCCGCCGGACCCGGAGCGCACCGTGACCGATCACGAGGAAGATGCCCTGGCGCGGCGGGACCGGGCGCTGGGCCGCCGTGAAGAGCGGATCTTCGCACAAGACCGTGAGCTGGCTGCGGAGCGTCCGCACTGGTACGAAGCACTCGCGGCGAGGCAGCGGCGAGCTCATCGCCACGCGCTCGAGCAACGCGCGGTATCGGAGCGGCTCAGGGTCAGCAACCAGGAAACGATCGATGGCGCGCGTGCCGCGATCCAGCGGTCGCACCGGCGGCTGGACCGCGCCGAAGCCGCGCTCGCAGAGAGCAACCGCCGTATCGGGCGGGACCAAGCCGAGATCAACCGCGAGATGGCCAGGAGCGCCCGGCTAGCGGCGAACGACCCCGGGTACGGCGAAGAGGCCGCGCCAGAAGACCTCCCCTGACGCGACCTGCTCGCTCAACACGACCTCACTCGGCCCAGCCTGCCCAGTCCCGGTCACACACGCGATCCGGCCTACCCAGCCCGATCACACCCGGCCCAGCCAACCCAGCCCGGCCGCAAAGGCCCGGCCCGCCCAGCCCGATCACACGCGACCCAGCCTGCTCAGCCCGGTCACACGCGAACTGGCCTGCTTAGCCCCGGTCGCAGAGGACCTCGGTGATCGTCACCCCGCGGTGCACCGAGTTACCCCCGCCGACCGAACCGCTCTCCCCGGCGAGGTTGTTGATCACGTTCCCCGCCACGAACGCGGCCCGGCCGTCCGCGGTGGCCGCGGCGACCGACTGGTACCCCGGCCAGAGCCCGTAGTGACCCCAAGCCTCACCACCACAGGGCAGCTGGAACCGCTCCACGCCAAGCCCGTAGCCCCACGGCGGACCGCCTTCCACCAGCTGGAACATCTCCGCCAGCTGCGCGGGCGGCACCACCTCACCGGCCACGAGCGCCTGGAAGAACCGCGTCGCGTCGGCCCCGCTGGTGACCAGCCCGCCGCCCGACAGCCCGACGCTCGGCTCGATCAGCTCGGTGAAGTCGACGTAGAGGTACCGGCCGACATACCCGCGCGCGTGGCCGGGCGGCAGGGTCTTGTTCCCCGGCGTGGGCAGATAAGTCCTGGTCAGACCGAGCGGGGTGGTGATCCGGTCGGTGAGCTCCCGATCATAGGCGCGCCCGGTGACCTTCTCGATGATCATCCCGGCCAGGATGAAGTTGGTGTTCGAGTACTGGTACCCCTCCCCCGGCTCGAACAGCGGCGGCTGCGCCAACCCCCAGCCCGCCACCTCCGCCAGCGTGTGCGGCCGCAGCTGTTCGAGCGGGTTGAGACCACCGCCGAGCCACAGGTAGTCGGCGACCCCGCTGCTGTGGTTGAGCAGCTGCCGGACGCTGATCCGGTGGCCGTCGTACCCGTTGCCCTGGAGCACCCCCGGCAGGTACGTCTCGACCGAGGCGTCCAGGTCGACCGCCCCCTCGGCGACCAGCTGCAGCACCATCGCCGCGGTGAACGGCTTGGTCAGGCTCCCCGCCCGGATCTGGTCGTCCGGCCCGAACGGCTGGTTCTGCCCCAGCACCTTCGTCCCGCTGGTGACACCCCACACCTCGCCCTGCTCGCGCACCACGGCTTCCGCGCCGGGCGCGCCGTTGCTGGCGCGGAACTTGTCCACCGCGGCCTGGGTGACCGGGTGCGCCACCGGGGCGGCCGCGGCGGCGGGCCCAGCAAGCGCGAGCACCGCCGCGCCGACGACCGCCACCACGATTCTCTTCGACAACTCGGTTCTCCCCATGGTCAGTCGGCCACCGGCGTGAACCCGGCACCGGGCGCGTCCGGGCCGCGCGTGGCGATGTCGTCCTGGATGTTCTTGGCGCTGGTGAAGATGAACGGCGGCACGGTCAGCGCGACCCGCGTCACGATGCCCGCCCATTCCGTGGCCGTGCCGTCGTTACGCGCGACGACCAGCGGCCCACCCGAATCACCGGGCATGTTCACCGCGAACGACGCGATCAGCCCGTCCGCGTTGGACCCCACCAGTCCGCAGGTCTTGCCGGTGGTGCGCCCGTCCTTGCACACGTTCGACCCGACCGCGGGCAGCCCACCGTCGAGCACCTTGTCGATCCGCAGCGCCGGGCCGTTGGCACTGAGCGAAACCTTCGCCGGGTCGAACACGATCACCGCGTAGTCGCGGTACGCCTGCTCCTGCGAGACGAACGCGTACTTCCCGATCGGCCCCAGTTCGCGCTTGCCGGGGAAGTACACGTCGTCCCCGCCGTAGCAGTGCGCGGCGGTGATCCCGACCAGCCTGCCCGCGTTGTCCGTGCCCACCGGCCCCAGCGTGCACAGGGTGAGCCCGGCACCGTGGTCCATCTGCAGTCCGTTGGTCACCACCACCCTGTCCTGGGCGGCCGCGCCCGGCGCGAAAGCCAGCCCCAGCGACACCACCGCACCGGCCACCCAGGCCCAGCGCGTACCCCTGGCGAACACCATTTTCCCACCCCTTCGTTCCAGCGACGGGAACGAACCTAGGGGCAAGCGATGAAATCCTGACTACGTCGTGATTTTTGCGCCTTGACCGGGCCACCGCCCCGCTGGTGAGGTAACAGGTCTACTGGGAGGTGTGATGGCGCCGAATCCGAGGGACAAGCTCACCTACACCGAACCGATCGCCGTCGGCGAGGTCCACGTCGACGCCTCGCCGGACGAGGTGTACCGCCTGGTCAGCGACCCGGTGGCGATGGCGGACCTGGCCGAGGAGTTCTACCGGGCCCGCTGGATCCGCGGGGCCACCGAGGCCGCGGTCGGGAACTGGTTCTCCGGCTCGAACCGCAACGGCTGGCGCCGCTGGGTCACCCACGCCGAGATCACCGAGGCCGAACCGGGCCGCCGGTTCACCTACCGCGTGCGCACCCCGTTCTTCGTGCCGATCTCACGCTGGGAATACGACCTCGCCCCCGAACGCGGCGGCTGCCGCCTCACCGTGACGAACTGGCTGCGGGTGCCGCGGTGGTTCGTCCCGTTCGCCATCTTCATCACCGGCGAGCCGGACCGCGCCGGGACGAACAACGCCAACATCGCCACCACCCTGACCCGCCTGAAGGCCCACGTCGAGTCCCGGCGCGCGGACCTGCCCGACAGCGCCTGAACGCCCGGTCCGGGACCACTCCCAGCCCACCGCACCGGACCGGTAACCTCACCCCCGCCTTGTTTGACCGATTTCGAACCGGCGGGCGTGCTTGGAGGCGCGATGGGAGCCGAGCTGATCACCGCGGTGATCGTGGACGATCACGCGGCGATCGCCGCGGGGGTGCGGTACTGGTGCGAGCAGGCCGATCCGCCGATCCGCCTGGTCGACGCCGGTGACCGCCTCGCCGCGGTGTGGACCGGCGAGGGCGCTGAGGCGGACGTGGTGATCTTCGACCTGGAGCTGACGCCCGGCCAGCCCGCGTTCGGCGAGCTGCGCCAGCTGGTCGACAGCGGGCGGCGGGTGGTCGTGTACTCGCAGCACTCCGACGACCTCACCGCGATCAAGTGCATCGACCTCGGCGCGCTGGCGTACCTGACCAAGCACGAGGGACCGGGCCACCTGGTGCCCGCGATCCGGGCCGCCGCCGAGGGCCGCGGGTACACCGCGCCCTCGCTGTCCGGCGCGCTCGCCGCCGACGAGACCCCGGACCGGCCACGCCTGTCGCCGCGGGAAACCGAGGTGCTGCGGGCCTGGTTCGCCTCGTCCTCCAAGGAACTCGTCGCCGCCAAGCTGCACATCACGGTGAAGACGGTCGACACCCACATCGCCCGCGTGCGCGTGAAGTACGCCAACGCCGGGCGCGCCGCCCGCACCAAGAGCGAGCTCGTCACCCGCGCGCTCGACGACGGCGTGATCACGCTGGCCGAACTGAACGAGGCGGCGCTGTAACGGCGGCGAGCGTCCGCCGGATCACCTCTGCCCGGTCCGGGGTCTCGTGCCGGACCAGTTCGGCCACCACCCGCAGGGCCAGCGGCACGCCCGCGCACAGCTCGGCGAGTTCGGCAAGCGTGTCCGCCTCGGTGTCGCCGCCGAGCAATTCCCGCAGCAACCCGGCCGCGTCCGGCGCGGGCAGCCGCCCCAGCCGGATCCGGTGCGCGCCGTAGCGGACCACGAGTCCGGCCAGCGGGTCCCGGCTGGTCACCAGCGTGCAGCAGGTGGAACCGGCGGGCAGCAGCGGGCGCACCTGCTCGGCGCTGCCCGCGTTGTCCAGCAGCACCAGCATCCGGCGCCGGTCGGCGAGCGTGCGGAAGGCGGCCGCGCGCTCCTCGAGTTCGGCGGGGATCGCGGTCACGCCGAGCGCGCGCAGGAACCCGGCCAGCACGTCGGCGGGTTCGGCCGGCTCGCCGTACCCGCGGAGGTCGGCGTAGAGCTGGCCGTCGGGGAACCGGTCGCGCCGCTGCCGCGCCCAGTGCACCACGAGCGCGGTCTTGCCGGCACCCGCCGGACCCGTCACCACGGAAAGCGGGGCCGCGGCGTCGAGTTCGGCGAGTTCGGCGTGCCTGCCGGTGATCGCGCCCGCGTCCGCCGGGAGCTGGGCGGGCACCGCACTGGCCACCGGCGCCGGTTCGGACAGCACGCGGTGGCGCAACCCGCGCAGGGCCGGGCCCGGCGCCAAGCCCAGTTCGGCGGCCAGCACACCGTGGGCGCGGCGGTAGGCCTCCAGTGCCTCGTCCTGCCGTCCGGCCCGGTGCAGTGCGGTGATCAGCAGTTCGTGCAGCCGTTCCCGCAGCGGGTGCGCCCGCGCCAGTCCGGTCAGCTCCCCGATCACCGCCTCGTGCAGCCCGCACTCCAATTCGGCCTGGTAGAGGGATTCGATCGCGGTGAGGCGGAGTTCGGCGAGCCGCCGCGCCCAGTCGGCGAGCAGCGGCACTTCGGCCTCGGCGAACGCGTTTCCTTGCCACAGCGCCAAAGCCGCGCGCAGCGACTCGACCGCGCGCTGCGGTTCCCTTCGTGCGGTGGCGATCCCGGCCTCGGCCAGCGCCTCGAACCGGTCCGCGTCCAGCTCACCCGGCCGCACCTCCAGCCGGTACCCCGCGGTGCCGAAGGACAGCCGCTCCGGGACGTCGAGGATCGCGCGGAGCCGGTGGACGTGCAGTTGCAGCTTCTTCGGCGCCCGCGGGTCCGGCCGCTCCCCCCACAGCGCGTCGGTCAGCACGTCCACCGGCACCGGACGGCCGCGGCGGGCCAGCAGCACGCCGAGCAGCGTCCGCCGCAGGCTGCCGGTCAGCACCTCGGTCCGCTCACCCCGCCGGACCGCCACCGGCCCCAGCACCCGGAACTCCATCCGCCCACCCCTTCGCCCGCGGCCGTCCCCCGCCGGCCCCCCTCGGTCACGCTCCATTCCAGCCCGAACGCGAATCCCGTGCTGTCAGGCGTTCACCGGACACCCGTCAGTCGCGAGTGGCATCGAGCCAGTCCTGGTAGAACGGCGGCATCTCCGAGGCCCGGCCGGTGAACTCGGCGGCGCGCTTCTCGCGGAAGGCCGCCACGCCCTCGATGCCGTCGGCGATGCTGGTGTAGAACATCGCCAGCGAGTCCACGCGGTGGGCGTCGACGGGGTGCGGGCGGGCGGAGTTGCGCCGCATCATCTGCCGGGTGAACGCGGTGGCCACCGGCGACCGGCCGCGCGTCCACCGGTCGGCCAGTGCCCTGGCCTCGTCGAGCAGTTCCGCCGGTTCCACCACCTTCTGCACCAGGCCGACCTCGCGGCTCTGCTCGGCGTCGAGGATGTCGGCGCTGTAGGCCAGGTCCAGCGCGGCGGGCAGGCCCACGATCCGCGGCAGGAACCAGGTGGACGCGGCCTCCGGCACGATGCCGAGCTTGCCGAACACCAGCCCGACGCGGGCCTTGGTGGCGGCCAGGCGGGCGTCCATGGCCAGCGTCATGGTCGCGCCGATGCCGACCGCCGCGCCGTTGATCGCGGCGATGACCGGCTTGCGGCAGTCGTGGATGGCCAGGGTGACCCGGCCGCCGGTGTCGCGGATCCTGGCCAGCTCGGGGTCGTCGAGATCGGCCATGTCGGCCAGTTCCGGCCGCCGGTCGGGGTCGAGCCCGAACACGTTCCCGTCGTTGCTCAGGTCCATCCCGGCGCAGAACGCGCGGCCCGCACCGGTGACGATGACCGCGCGCACCTCGTCGTCGGCGTTGACCTCGGTGAACGCCGTTTCGAGTTCCTCGGCCATGGTCACGGTGAACGCGTTGAGCTGGTCGGGGCGGTTCAGCGTGATGGTGAGGATGCCGTCGGTCAGTTCGCGGGTGATCGTGGTGGGGCTCATCTGCGGGGTTCCCGTCCTTTCGGCTGGCGTCACCCCCACCTTCGCAGGACCGCTCCCGGGCTCACTCGGAGGGCTCCTCGGCGAGCCGCCAGCCACCGCGGCGGCGGCGCACGAGGAGGTAGTAAGCCCCGGCCAGCACGGCGATGCCGGCGGTGACGATCAGGCTGGGCCGCCCGACCTCGGGGTCGCGCGCGTTCTGGTACAACACAAAACCGAGCGCGGCCAGCGCCAGCACCGGTGCCACCGGGAACCACGGCATCCGGTACCGGGCGTGCGCGGTGGCCCCGGACCGCCGCCCGGCGATGGCGCCGAGGCACAGCGCCGCGTACACCACCACGATCGCCGTGCTGGTGACCACCAGCAGCACCCGTTCGTCCACAAAGCACAGTCCGGCGGCGACCGCGCCGGTGCCGATGGTGGCCACCCACGGCGTGCCGAACCGGGGGTGCACCTTCGCCAGCGCGCGGTTCACCGGCGCGGGCCAGGCGCGGTCGCGGCCGCTGCTGAACACCAGCCGCGAGCTGATCAGCACGATGGCCAGCACCGCGTTGACGATCGCCAGCGCCACGGCCAGGCTGATCACCGTGTCCAGCGTGCCGCCACCCCGCGCGGTGACGAAGTAGGACAGCATGTTCGGCGCGTTGAACAACTCCCCGAGATCCGGGGAGCCGAGCAGCACCGCGGTCACCGGGACCAGTTCGGCCAGTACGGTGATGCCCAGTGCGAGCAGGATCGCGCGGGCCACCCCGCGCCCGGCGTCCTGCGTCTCCTCGCCGAAGTAGACGGCCGAGCCGTAGCCGTTGTAGGCGAAAATCGCCACCGAGGTGGCCACCACGATGGCGCCGACGGTGGCCGGCCCGCCGTCGGCGGCCACCGGCTGGGTCAGCAGTTCGGTGAACGGGCGGACCGGGTCGAGCAGGCCCAGCGCGCTGACCACGGCCAGCGCGATCAGCTCGATGGCCAGGAACACCCCGGTGATCCAGGCGTTGACCTTGATGTCGAACACCGCGACCAGCCCGGCGAGCACGCAGGTCACCGCGGCCGCGACCGGGGCGGACAGGCCGGGGATCAGCACCCCGAGATAGGTCCCGACCCCGAGCGCGATCACCGCGAGGATGAGCACCTGGGTGACGATCATGATGCCGAGCACGACGAAGCCCGGCAGCCGCCCGAGCGTGCGCGCGGTGATCGCGTACTCGCCACCGGCCAGCGGGAACGCCGAAGCGAGTTCGGCGTAGACGAAGGCCATGAACACACCGACCACGGCCGCGATGACGAAGCTGTAGAAGGCGCCCGAACCGGCGCCGGTGAGCACCCCGGGCGCGATGACAAAAACCGAAGACGCCGGGCTGATCGCGGACAGGGTGATGAGCAGCGTGCCGAGGGTGCGAAGCCCTCGGCGGAGTGCGGGTGCGGCCACGGTCGACCTCCAGCTGTTCTTTGAAGTGCCTTCAGAGAACTGATGACCCAGAATGACAAGCCTTCAGCAGAGCAATGTCAAGACCGCTGTTGCGTTTTCTGAATCTTCTTTGAAGAATGATCGGCATGGCGAGACCGAGCAGGGCGAGCGAGCGGCGGGCGGAACTGGTGGCGGTGGCGCGGCGGGCCGTGGTCGATCGCGGGGTGCTGGACCTGCGGCTGCGGGACATCGCCGACGGCGCGGGCATGTCGTCCGGCTCGGTGCTGTACTACTTCCCGAGCCTGGCCGAGCTGCTGCAGGAGGTGCAGCGCGACGCGGTCGAGCGGTTCTGCGACGCCCGGGAGCGCGAGGCGTCGAGCGAGCTCACCCCGCCGGCGCGGCTGCGGGCCATGATCGGCAGCGGGCTGCCCACCGGCCCGGACGACGAGCTGTGCGTGCTGCTCTACGAACTCGGCACCATCGCGCGCCGCGATCCCGCCTACGCGGCCCGTCACATCGCGCTCTACGAACGCCAGGTTCGCTGCTACACCGCGATTCTCGAAGCGGGCGCGGCGACCGGGGTGTTCGACCTGACCGACCAGGCCGTGACGATCGCGCGGAACCTGGTCGCCCTGGAGGACGGGTACGGCCTGCACCTGACCCAGGCGGTGGCCCCGCTGGAGCGCGCCACCGCGGTGGCGATGCTGCTGGCCTACGCCCGGACCTCGACCCGCTGCGCGCTGGAGGATGTCTCGTGACCCGAGCCCGTGACCTGGCCATCGCCCCGCCCGGCGAACCGGGCCCGCACAACGCGATCACCGACGTGCCCGGGGTGGAGGTCGGCTACACCACGCTGATCTCCGGGGATTCGGTGCGCACGGGGGTGACCGCGGTGCTGCCGCGTGGGCGTGCCGAGTTCGATGTGCCTTGTGCCGCGGGGACTTTCTCGCTCAACGGCAACGGGGAGATGACCGGGACGGCGTGGCTCGCGGAAACGGGATCGCTGTCGTTGCCGGTGTTGCTGACCAACACGCACGCGGTGGGGCCGTGTCATCGCGGCGCGATCGACTGGGTGCTGCGGGAGCGGCCCGGGGCGGCGGCGGAATGGCTGCTGCCGGTGGTCGCCGAGACCTGGGACGGTTACCTCAACGACGTCAACGCGTCGACCGTCCACACCGGACACGCGATCGCCGCCATCGACGCGGCTTCCGGTGGTCCGATCGCCGAAGGCTCGGTCGGCGGCGGCACCGGCATGACCTGCTACGGCTTCAAGGGCGGGACGGGGACCGCGTCGCGGGTGGTCGCCCACGGCGGGGACCGGTACACCGTCGGCGCGCTGGTGCAGGCGAACTTCGGGAGCCGAGGGGAACTGACGGTCGCGGGCGCCCCGATCGGCCGTTCCCTGTCCGACGACGACCCGATGGCGGACACCAGCTGGCTCGCCCCACCCGGCGCCGGCTCGGTGATCGTCCTCATCGGAACCGACGCGCCGCTGCTACCCGGCCAGTGCGCTGCGTTGGCGAGGCGGGTCCCGCTGGGCCTGGCACGCACCGGAACGACCGGCTCGCACTTCTCCGGGGATCTGTTCCTGGCCTTCAGCACGGCCAACGCCGGGGCGCTCACCAGTCGCTTCCCGCAGCCCTCGGACCAGACGTACGAAACGCTGCGTTTTGTGCCGTGGGGCCGGATCGACCCGTTCTTCGAAGCGGTGGTGCAGACCGTGGAGGAGGCCGTGCTCAACGCACTGGTGGCGAACCGGGAGATGACGGGCTTCCGCGGTCGACGGGTTCCGGCGCTACCACACGCACCCTGGTCGCAGTGATCCCAACTCCTCGGAGGTCGCCCACCATGCTGCAGCTGAAGAAGGCATCGTTCGACCTGGCGTCCCTGATCGGGCAGCGGCCCGAAGTCGCGAAGGTGAGGTGCGAGGAGGACGGCTTCATCGTGGAGATCCTCGGGCCCGACACCGTCGCGTTGTTGCTGGACCTCAACCCGAACCGCATCCGGTTGCGGGTGGAGCGGAACCGGGTGGTCGAGTACCACCGAGGCTGACCGGCCCTCCTGCCGCCGGGGTACCGTGTTCGCTCGGGTTCGAGCAGGTAGGAGGGTGTTGATGGCCGCACCGGAAGGCGGGGAGAACGGGGGCGGGGTCCGCGAGGTGAAGTCGGCGGCCCGCACCCTGGAGCTGCTCGAACTGCTCGCCGCCCGCCGCAACCGCCCGGCCAGGTTGCGGGAGCTGAGCGAAGCCCTCGGCATGCCCCGCAGCAGCTGCTACGCCCTCCTCCGCACCCTGGCCAAGTACGGCTGGGTCCGCACCGACGCCTCCGGCACCCTCTACGGCATCGGCATCCGGGCCCTGCTCGCCGGCACCACCTACCTCGACACCGACCCCTGCGTCCGCATCGCCAAACCCGTGCTCGACATGCTCGGCGAGCACCTCGACGAGACCTTCCACCTCGGCAGGCTCGACGGCCAGGACGTGGTCTACCTGGTGACCCGCGCCTCCAGTCAGTACCTGCGCCCGCACAGCCGCGTCGGGCGCGACCTGCCCGCCTATTCGACCGCGCTCGGCAAGGCCCTGCTGGCCGA
The DNA here is from genome assembly GCF_017309385.1 of Amycolatopsis sp. 195334CR. Lineage (NCBI taxonomy): Bacteria > Bacillati > Actinomycetota > Actinomycetes > Pseudonocardiales > Pseudonocardiaceae > Amycolatopsis > Amycolatopsis sp. 195334CR. The sequence continues at coordinate 589,300 of NZ_JAFJMJ010000003.1, forward strand.
ACTCGACACCGACCAGCTCGACGAACACCTCCCGGCCGAGCTGACCGCGCTCACCCCGCACACCCTGACCGACCGGCCCGCGCTGCTCAAAGACCTCGCCGAGATCCGCGAGCGCGGTTACGCGGTCGACCGCGAGGAGAACAGCGTCGGCCTGCAATGCTTCGCGCTGCCACTGCGCTACACCACCCCGGCCACCGACGCGATCAGCTGCTCGGTGCCGCTGACCCGGCTCACCCCGGCCCGCGAGGCGGAGATCCTGACCGCCATGCGCCGCGCCCGCGAAACCATCGAACAGGCCGCCCTGTCGATCGAGAGGTGACCTCGTCTACATCCGTGGACGCGCGTCTTCACATGTGGACAACGCCGGGTTAGGGTCGGGCCAAACACCCCGCGATCGGAGGTCCACCGGTGCCCTACGAATCCCACCGCGTCCGGGAAGTGCGCATCACCCCGGTGGCCTTCACCGATCTCCCGCTGCTCAACACCGTCGGCGTGCACGAGCCCTTCGCCCTGCGCGCGATCGTCGAGCTGGTCACCGATTCGGGACTGACCGGCCTCGGCGAGACCTACGGCGACGCCGGGCACCTCGACCGGCTCCGGCTCGCCGCGGCCGAACTCACCGGCGTCGACGTCTGGCAGGTCAACGAAATCGCCCGCCGCATCCGGGGAGCGCTCGCCGCCGACCGGAGCAAGGGCGGACACGGCATGAGCGGGATGGTCACCGGCAGCAGCACCGCCGACCGCGTGCTCTCCCCGTTCGAGGTGGCCTGCCTGGACATCCAGGGCAAGGCGATCGGCCGCCCGGTCAGCGACCTGCTCGGCGGCGCGGTCCGGGACCGCGTCGACTACAGCGCCTACCTCTTCTACAAGTGGGCGGGCCACCCCGGCGCCGACGACGACCCCTGGGGCCCCGCGCTCGACCCGGGCCAGCTCGTCGCGCAGGCTGAACGGATGATCGGCGAATACGGCTTCAGCGCGATCAAGCTCAAGGGCGGGGTGTTCGAACCGGACTCCGAGGTCGAGGCGATCTTCGAACTCCGCAAGGCTTTCCCCGACCATCCACTGAGGATCGATCCGAACGGCGCCTGGAGCGTGGAGACCGCCATCCGCGTCGGGCAGCGCCTCGACGGCGTGCTCGAATACCTGGAGGACCCGACCACCGGCATCGACGGCATGGCCGCGGTGGCCCGCGAAGTGCCGATGCCGCTGGCCACCAACATGTGCGTGGTCGCCTTCGACCACGTCCGGCCCGCCGTCAAACAGGACGCCGTGCAGGTGATCCTGTCCGACCACCACTTCTGGGGCGGCCTGGACCGGTCCCGCACGCTGGCCGGGATCTGCGACACCTTCGGCCTGGGGTTGTCCATGCACTCCAACTCGCACCTCGGCATCAGCCTGGCCGCGATGACCCATCTCGCCGCCGCCACGCCGAACCTCACCTACGCCTGCGACACGCACTGGCCGTGGAAGGACGCGGCCGACGACGTGATCGTGCCGGGCGCGCTCGCCTTCGAAGGCGGCTCGGTCGCGGTGCCGACCGGACCCGGTCTCGGCGTCGAACTGGACCGCGACGCGCTGGCCCGGCTGCACGAGCAGTACCTCGCCTGCGGCATCCGCGAACGCGACGACACCGGCTACTTCCGCCGGTTCGAGCCGCAGTTCGACCCGACCGCGCCGCGCTGGTGACGCGATGAGGATCCTGCTGTCCGACCCGATCATGAGCCGCTTCACCGACGAGCTGACCCGCGGCGGGGCCGACGGCCACGACTGGGAATTCCTCGCCGGCCGACCGGATGACGACGTGGTCGCGCGCCTGCCGGAGGCGGACGTGCTGGTGGCGTCCCGGATGACCGTCCCGATGGCCGAAGCGGGCACCGGACTGAAACTGGTGCACGTCACCGGCGCCGGGCTCGACCGCATCCCGCTCCACGCGCTCGCGCCGGACACGGTGGTGTGCAACACCTTCCACCACGGCCGGTCGATCGCCGAGCACGTGGTGATGGTGGCGCTGATGCTGTCGCGCCGCGTGCTCCGCGCGGATCGCCTGCTGCGACGGGGAATCTGGGAATCCGTAGCCCTGGATCCGACGGTCCCGCTCGGCGGTGCGCTGGCCGGGCGCACGCTCGGTGTGGTCGGCTTCGGCGAGATCGGGCAGCAGGTGGCCCGGGCGGCCACCGCGCTGGGCATGCGGGTCCGCGCGGTCCGCCGCAACCCCTCGGCAGCACTGCCCCCGGACCTGCGGGAGCTCCGGGTCGAGGGCGACGACCAGCTCCCCGGCCTGCTGGGCGACTCGGATCTGGTGGTGCTCACCGTGCCGCTGTCCACCGCCACCCGTGGCTTGATCGGCACCGCGGAACTGGCGCGGATGCGGCGGGACGCGTTGCTGATCAACGTCGCCCGCGGCCCGCTCGTCGACGAGGACGCGCTCTTCGAAGCACTGGTCGAGGAGCGGATCGGCGGTGCGGCACTGGACGTCTGGTGGAGCCACCCGAAGGACGGCACCGGCGCCACGGGGTACACCCGGCCGTTCCACGAACTGGAGAACGTGGTGCTGACCCCGCACCACTCGGGGCACACGCGCGAGACCTTCACCGGCCGGGCGGCCGAGATCGCCGCGAACATCCACCGGCTGGCCACGGACCAGCCACTGTCCAATGTGGTCAGAGGAACTGCTGGACGGTGAGCGTCACCGCGCCGGCGACCGCGAGCACCATCGCGGCGCCGCGTGTGCGACCCTCGTCGAGGTGCCGCGAAACCGGGCGGGCGAGCAGCACCCCGGCCGCCGCGGCGGGCGCCAGGAAGGCCGAATACCGCAGCGTTTCCACGTGCACCACACCGGCCACCGCCAGCGCGCCCAGGCTCAGCAGCGACCCGACCAGGAAGAACGCGCTCATCGTGCCGCGCATCTTCGGCCCGGCGTAGCGCTGCCACACCAGCGCCATCGGCGGCCCGCCGATCGAGGTCGCCGTGCCCATCAGCCCGGACGCGGCCCCGGCCAGCGCCACCGCCCGCGGCGTCGGGCGCGGCCGGAACCCGCGCAGGCTCACCACCACCCCGGCCAGCACCACCGCGGCCACGCTGAACGCGAGCGCCTTCGCCGGCAGGAAGGCCACCAGCGCCGCCCCGGCGATCGTGCCCGGCACCCGCCCGCCCAGCGCCCAGCCCGCCCCGCGCAGGTCCAGGTGCGCGCGTTCGGCCAGCACCGTCGCCGTGGTCACGCCGGTGGCCAGCAGGAGCAGCACCACCGGCACCAGCGTCGGGTCGAGCAGCGCGATCACCGGCGCGGCGAGCATGCCGAGCCCGAACCCGATGGACACCTGCAGCATCGAGCCGACCAGCACCACCGCCGACAACACGCAGAAGGCCGGAACGCTCACGCCGGGATCGCGGTGAGCGGGAAATGGCACAGCCCCTCGTGCGCCCCGGATTCGGTGACCACGGGTGGTTCCCCGGTGGCGCAGCGGTCGGTGGCCTGCCAGCAGCGGGTGCGGAACCGGCAGCCCGACGGCGGGTCCAGCGGCGACGGCAGCTCACCCCGCAGCAGGATCCGGTCCGCGCGCTCGGCCCCGGACACGTCCAGCGAGGGCGCGGCCGACATCAGCGCCGCCGTGTACGGGTGCACCGGCTGGTCGAACACCGCTTCGGCCGGACCCTGCTCGATCACCTTCCCGAGGTACATGACCGAGACCCTATCCGCGACGTGCCGGACCACCGACAGGTCGTGGGAGATGAACAGGTACGACACGCCGAGCCGCTGCTGCAGTTCGGCGAGCAGGTTGAGCACCTGCGCCTGCACCGAGAGGTCCAGCGCGGACACCGGCTCGTCGCAGATGATCAGGTCGGGGTTCAGCGCCAGCGCGCGGGCGATGCCGAGGCGCTGCCGCTGCCCGCCGGAGAACTCGTTCGGATACCGCTCGGCGTCGCCGGCCCGCAGGCCGACCAGGTCCAGCAGTTCCCTGGTGCGGGCGGCCCGGTCCGCCGCGGTCGGCACCACGTCGCGGTGCGTGCGCCACGGTTCGCCGATCAGCTCGGCCGCGGTCATCCGGGCGTTCAGCGAGGCGAACGGGTCCTGGAAGACCATCTGCACCCGGCGCCGCCACGCGAGCAGATCCTTGCCGCGCAGGGAGAACGGGTCGGTCCCGGCGAACCGCACGGTGCCCTCGTCCGGCCGTTCCAGCAGCATCAGCACGCGGGCCAGGGTGGACTTGCCGCAGCCCGACTCCCCCACCAGCCCGACGGTCTCGCCCCGGCCGATCCGGAGGTCGACGCCGTCCAGCGCCCGCAGCCGGTTCTTGCCCACCCGGAAGGACTTCCGGATGCCGTTGACCTCGAGCAGGTTATCCGGCATGGGTGCGCTCCTGTTCCGGGAAGTGGCAGGCGGCCGACCGGGTCCCGGCCGCCGGCGTCAGCCGAGGGCGTTCGCCGGCACACAGATCGGTGGCTTTCGGGCAGCGGGCCTGGAAAACGCAGCCCGGTGGCACGGCGCTGAGTTCGGGCGGGCTGCCCGGCACGGCGTGCAGCGGCTGACCCCGCACCCCCTGTTCGGGCACCGAATCCAGCAGGCCGCGCGTGTACGGGTGCTTCGGGTCGGCGAAGACCTCGCGCACCGGGCCGGTTTCGACCACGTTCCCGGCGTACATGACGGCCACGTCGTCGGCCTCCTCGGCGACCACGGCCAGGTCGTGGGTGATCAGCACCAGCGCCATCTCGCGTTCGGTCCGCAGGTCGCGCAGCAACCGCATCACCTGCGCCTGCACGGTCACGTCGAGCGCGGTGGTCGGCTCGTCGGCGATCAGCACCTGCGGGCCGAGCGCGACGGCCATCGCGATCAGCAGCCGCTGCCGCATGCCGCCGGAGAACTGGTGCGGGTACGACTTGGCCCTGGCCCGCGGTTCCGGGATGCCGACCAGTTCCATCAGCTCGACGGCCTTCTCCCGCGCCGCGCGGCGGGACAGGCCCTGGTGGATGCGGAACGGCTCACCGAGTTGCCTGCCCACCGGCTGCACCGGGTTCATCGCGGTCAGCGCGTCCTGGAAGACGATCGAGAGCACCGGCCCGGCCAGGCGGCGGCGTTCGGCGCGGCCGAGTTCGAGCACATCGGTGCCCGCCACCCGGACCGAGCCACCGGCCACCTCGGCGATCGGGTCGAGCAGGCCGACGATGGTCTGCGCGGTGATCGACTTGCCGCAGCCGGACTCGCCGAGCAGCGCCAGCGTCCGGCCCCGGCGCACGGAGAAGCTGACCTGGTCGACCGCGCGGACCGTGCCCGCCGCGGTGCGCAGGTCCACGCTGAGCCGGTCGACCTCCAGCGCCGCGTGCCCGGTGCCGGTGTCCGAAGTGGACTTGGTGGGAGCTGCCGCGTTCATCCGGTGACCTCCGTGGTGGTGGGACGGGCGCCGCGCGTGCGCCGCGGCAGGGTCAGCCGCCAGCGCTGGGCCGGGTCGGTGGCCAGGCGCACCCAGGCGGCGAGCACGGTGGCCGACACCGTGGTCACCACGATGGCCACCCCGGGCAGCACCGCGATCCACCACGCCGTCTGCAGGTACTGCCGGCCCTGGGCGACCATCAGGCCCCAGCTGACATCCGGCGGCTGGATGCCGATGCCGAGGAAGCTCAGCGAGGACTCGGTGAGCATGACGAAGCAGAAGTCGAGGGTGGCCACGGTGAGCAGGGTGGGCAGCGCGATCGGCAGGATGTGCCGGTAGATCGTCGGCCAGCTGGTCGCGCCGAAGGTCCGGGCCGCGTCGACGAACAGCCTGCTCTTCAGTTCGGCCGCCTCGGCGCGCGCGGTGCGCAGATAGACCGGGATGCGTGCGATGGCGAGGATCAGCACGATGTTGCCGACGCTGGGCGCGAACACGTAGAGCACCACCACGGCGAGCAGCAGCGACGGGAAGCTCAGGATCACGTCGGCGATCCGCATCGCGACGTTCTCCCGCACCCCGCCGTGGTACCCGGCCCACATGCCCAGCGTCGCGCCGATGACGAGCGAGCAGAGCACCGCCGGGATGGCCACCGACAGCGTGGTCCCGGCGGCGTCGATCAGCCGCGCCAGCACGCTGCGGCCCAGCACGTCGGTGCCGAGGAGGCCGAAGAAGCCGTGGTCGAACGACGGCGGCCGCAGCGACGCGCGCAGGTCCTGGCGCACCGCTCGGTCCCCGGTGAGCAGCGGGCCCAGCAACGCGGTCAGCAGCACCAGCCCGAGCACCACGGCGGCGACCGCGGCGAACCGGTCGCGGCCGAGCAGGGTCCACCAGCGCGCCCGGGCGCGGGCGGCCTTGCCGGGTTGGTTGACGGTGGTGGTCATCGTTGACTCCTAGAGCAGGTCAGGCCGGGACTGCCTGGCGCACACGGGCGTCGAGCAGGGCGTAGCAGAGATCGATCACGATGTTCAGCAGGAAGATGGTGATCGCGGTGAGCAGCACGGCGGCCTGCAGCACGGCGAAGTCGCGCTGCAGGATCGAGTCGATCATCAGCTTGCCGATGCCCGGCCAGCCGAAGATGGTCTCCACCACCACCGCGCCGTTGACCAGCCCGATGGTCAGGTCGCCGGCCACGGTCAGCGCGGGCGTGGTGGCGTTGCGCAGCGCGTGCCCGAACACCACCCGCTTCTCGCTCGCGCCCTTGCTGCGGGCCACCTTCGTGTAGGGCGCGGACAGCGCCGCCACCATCGCGCCGCGCACCACCTGGACCAGCACGCCGAACGGCCGGATGAGCAGGGTGGCGATCGGCAGCACCCAGACCTCCGGGCCGCCGCTGACCCCCGAGGTGGGCAGCCACTCCAGGCTCACGCCGAAGACCAGCACGCCCATGATGGCGAACCAGAAGTCCGGGATGCTGGCCGCGGTCATCGACAGGAAGCTGGAGATCCGGTCGGCCAGCGAGTTCGGCCGGTACGCGGCGAGGCAGCCGATCAGCACCGCGCCGGCCGCGGCGATCAGCATGGTCACCGCGGCGAGTTGCAGGGTGGCCGGGAACGCGGTGAGCACCATCTCCGCGGCGGGCTGGTCGGTCCGCAGCGAGGTGCCGAAGTCGAGCTGGACGACCTGGCCGAGGTAGTCCCACAGCTGCACCAGGATCGGCTGGTCGAACCCGTGCTCGGCGGAGAACGCGGCCCGCTGCTCGGCGGTGGCGCTCAGCGGGAGGTAGAGGTTGACCGGGTTGCCGGTCAGCCGCGCCAGGCAGAACACGCCCAGCACCACAAAAACCAGCGGGATCGCGCTGGAGACGACGCGTTTGCGCAGGAAGGTCAGCATCAGCGCGCCTCCCCCGCCGCCGCGGGCCGCACGGCGGCCAGGTGCATCTCGTCCCCGGTCGCCGAATCCGGTTGGTACCGGACGGACGGCGAGATGCCGAGCAGGCCGCGCATGTGGGCGAGGTGCACGTACTGCGCCACGGAGTCGTTCTGGTCGGCGAAGATCGCGGCGAACGCGTCCTGGCGGGCCGGACCGGCCAGCCCACCGGCTTCGGCGATCTTCGCGTCGAGTTCCGGCGTGCCGAAGGTCGACTGCGGGCCGCCGGCACGCAGGTACTGGCTCGTGGTGAACGCCGCGTCACCGGCCTGGTTGCCGTGCATGATCAGCAGCGCGATCGGCCCGACACCGGTCGGGAACGGCCGCAGCTGGTACTCCAGGTGGGCCGCCGTGTCCGCCATCTGGATCTGCACGTTCAGCCCGACCTGCGCGAGTTCGTACTGCAGTGCCTCGGCGGTCTCGGCCACCCTGGGGAACTGCGTGTTCCTGGCCACCAGGGTGATCTTGCGGTCGACCGGGACGCCGTCGGCGGCGGCCTCGCGGATCAGCGCGCGGGCGGCTTCCGGGTCGTAGGCGGCGGCCTTGAGCGTGGGGTTGAAGCCGACCACACCGTCCGGGATCAGCTGTGCGGCCGGTTCGGCCAGTCCGGCCAGCAGGGTGCCGACGATGCCGTCGCGGTCCACCGCCAGGCCGATCGCCTTGCGCACGCGGATGTCGTCGAGCGGGGCCTCGCGGCCGTCGAGGCGCAGCGCGGTGGTCTCGTTGTTGGGGTAGGCCACCGAGTTCTCCTCGGTCGCGTCCTCGGGGTTGAGCGTGGTGGCCAGATCGGCCTCGCCGCGGGTGATCATCGCCGCGCGCACGCTCGGCTCCGACCGCCAGACGTAGCGCGCGGCCGGGAAGGCCGGCGCCTCGCCCCAGTAGTTCTCGTTGCGCCGCAAGGTGATCGACACGCCGGTCTCCCAGCTCTCGATGGCGTAGGGTCCGGTGCCCACCGGTTCGCGCACCTTCGCCGTGGTGCTCGTGGCGCGCGGCACCATCTCGACGAAGCTGAGCCGCAGCGGCAGGATCGGGTCCGGCTTGGTGGTGTGCACGGTCAGCCCGGCGTCGCCGTTGACCTCCAGGCCGAGCTTCTCCTCGTCGTCGAACACGTAACCGTCCACATTGCACTGGAGGTCCGAGTTCACCGCGCGGTCGATGGAGAAGGCGGCGTCCTGCGCGGTGAACGGCTGTCCATTGTGGAAGGTGACGCCGCCGCGGAGGTCGAAGGTCCAGGTGGTCGGCGCGGTCTGCCGCCAGGCCGTGGCCAGCAGCGGGCGCAGGTCGCCGGTGCCGGCGTCGCGTTCCAGCAGCGGTTCGCTGATGTTGGAGCGGACCACCACGCCGGTCGAGGTGAGCGAGGCTTCACAGGGTTCGAGGGTCGGTGGTTCCTGCGCGAGGACAACGCGCAACGTACTGCCCGCGTCTCCGGCGTCGCCCGACGGGCTGTTCGCCACGGTGCAGGAACTGCCGCACAGGACCACCGCCGCGACCGCGAGGACGCGGGAACGTACGGAAGACAGCATCGTCTCTCCGATGATCAGGGGATGAAGTGATCGGAAAACCGGAGCCGATTGTCTATGGACGCGTATCCGGTCTGCATCTGTAGACGCAGACCGTAAGCCGGTCGCGATAAGCCGTCAAGGGAGTCCGTTTGATGCGCGGAAGGTATCGCTGAATGCGAACTTGGTCTTAGACAGGTATCGAACCGGTCCATACGCTCAGGGCCATGACCGGCTCCGTTCTCCAACTCTGCCCCCTGCTGCCGTCGCTGGAAACCGCGCTCGGCGCGCACCGCACGGTGCGGTTGTTCGAGCAGCCGGAGGGCTATCTCGCGGAGCACGGCGCCGAGTTCACCGCGGCGATCACCAGCGCCAGGATCGGCGTGCCGGACGAGGTGATGGACGCGCTCCCCCGCCTCGGCGCGATCGTCCACTTCGGAGTCGGTTACGAAACCACCGACGTGGCACGGGCCCGCGCCCGCGGTATCGACGTGAGCAACACCCCCGACGTGCTCACGGACTGCGTCGCCGACCTCGCCGTCGGCGGCCTCATCGACGTCATGCGCAGGCTCACCGCGGCGGACCGCTTCGTCCGCCGCGGTGACTGGTCCACCACCGCCTATCCGCTGGCGACCAAGGTCAGCGGCAAGAAGGTCGGCGTGCTGGGCCTCGGCCGGATCGGCCGCGCGATCGCCACCCGGCTGACCGGGTTCGGCGTGGAACTGAGCTACCACTCACGCCGCCCGGTCGACGGGATCCCGTACCGCTACGTGGATTCGGCCGTGGCACTCGCCGCCGAGGTCGACGCGCTGGTGGTCGCGGTGGCGGGCGGTGACGAGACCCGCGGCCTGGTCTCGTCCGACGTGCTCGCCGCGCTCGGCCCCGACGGTTACCTGGTCAACGTCTCCCGCGGTTCCGTGGTCGACGAACCCGCACTGGTGGCGGCGCTGACCGAGGGCAAACTGGCCGGCGCCGCGCTCGACGTGTTCGCCGCAGAGCCCGAGGTGCCCGCGCCACTGCTGGACCTGGATTCCGTCCTGCTGCTGCCGCACATCGCCAGCGCCACCACGGAAACCCGGGAGGCCATGGGAGAACTGGCTTTCCGCAACCTCGACCAGTTCCTCACCACCGGCTCGCTGCTCACTCCGGTGCCGTGAACCTCGCGGCGTGGTCGCGCGCGAACTCGGCGAAGTCCCGTGGCGGACGGCCGAGCAGCCCGGCGACCGCGTCGGTGGTGAAGTCACCCCAGCCCGCGGCGTAGGCCCGCGCGTACTCCTCCAGCATGTCGACGATCCACTTCGGAACGCCGTAACCGAGCAGCGTCTCGCGCTTCGCGTCGTCGCTGACCGGCAGGTGTCCGACGGACCGGCCGAGCACTTTTTCCAGCTCCACGGCGACTTCGTCGAAGGACAGCGAGCGCGGGCCGGTGAGCGTGTACGTCTTGCCGTGGTGGCGGTCCGGTTCGTCGAGGAGCACCCGCGCCGCGCTTTCGGCGATGTCGCGCGCGTCGATCATGCCGAGCCGCGCCGACGCCATGTTCATCGAGAACGTTCCGGTGGCCGCGATGTCGCCCGCCTCGTTCAGCAGGTTCTGCATGAACCAGTGCGGGCGCAGGATCGTCCAGCGCAGGCCCGACCGCTCGGTTTCCCGGTCGGACAACGCGTGCAGGCGGCCGCTGCGGTTGGGCGCATCGTGTGCCGCGCCCACCACGGACAGGCGCACCACGCGGTCCACCCCGGCCTGACGCGCGGCCCACAGCGCGTTCATGTTGTTCTCCGGTGCGCGCGGGCCGTTCGGCACGAGCAGCCAGAGGTCGTGCACGCCCTCGAAGGCGGGCGGTAGCGAACGGGCGTCGTCGAGATCGCCGGCGACCACCTCGATCCCGCGTTCGCGCAGTCCGTCCGCTTTGGACTCGTCGCGGACCAGTGCGCGGAGATCCGCTCCGGGCAGGGCGTCGATCAGCGCGGTGGACACGGTCCCGGTGGCGCCGGTGAGCAGGATGGTGCGAGACATGGCTTTCCCTTTCAGGCGGTTTTGACGACGGCGGTTTTCGGAGGCAACTGGGCGGCGGCGATGGCGGTCAGCGCGAGCGCGAATCCGGCGCCCTGCCATGCCGTGAGGGACTCGTCGAGGAACAACCAGCCCAGGAGCGTCGCGGCCGCGGGTGAGAGCAGGGACAGGAAGGACACGGCGACGACGGGCAGCCTGCCGAGGCCGTAGAACCAGATCGGGTAGGACAGCAGCGCGCCGACCACGCACAGCCAGGCGTAACCGCCGAGCGCGCGGGCGTCCAGCGCGGGGGGAAGCCCTTCGAAGGCGAGCGCGAACGGAACGAGCACGAGGCCACCGGCGGTGAGCTGCCAGGCCGCGATCGTCGTCGGGCCGGCACCGTCCGGGCGGCCCCAGCGCTTGGTCAGCACCAGCCCGGCGGCCATCACCGCGGCCGCCCCGAGCCCGGCGAGAATGCCCAGCAGGTCGAAGGAAACCTGGCCGCGCACCACGATCAGGCCGACGCCGACCACCCCGGCCAGGCCCCACCCGAGGCGCCGGCTCGTGGGTCTTTCGCCGAGCGCGACGAACGCCAGCGCGGCGACGAGCAGCGGCTGCACGGCGAACAGCGTCGCCGCCACCCCACCCGGCAACCGGTAGGCGGCGACGAAGAGCAGCGCGAAGAGGGCGCCGATGTTGAGCGTGCCGAGCACCAGCGAACGCCACAGCCAGTCACCACGCGGCAGTTTCCGCGTGATGGCGAGCAGGACGAGCCCGGCGGGCAGCGCGCGGAGCACCCCGGAGACGAGCGGGTGCCCCGGTGGCAGGAATTCGGTGGTGACCAGGTAGGTGGTCGCCCAGCTGACCGGCACGGCGGCGGTCAGCGCGGTCACCCCGAGGGTGCGGGCGGGCATGCAGACTCCTTAACATTGAAATGTTCAACGTTAAGGAACGTAGCTGTCTGTTAGGGTGACGTCAAACAGTTTCACGTTGAGATGTTCCGGAGGGGTGCGTGCGCGATAACGTCGACTGGCGACTGGACCAGTGGCGCACCGAACGGCCCGACCTCGATCCGGGGCCGATGGGCGTGGTGGCGCGGATCCAGCGCGCCTGCCGGTTGCTGGAGCGGGAGCTGCGCGAGAACTTCGCCCGGCACGACCTGCAGTTGTGGGAGTTCGACGTGCTGGGCACCATCCGCCGGTGCGGTCCACCGTTCCGGCTGACCGCCGGTCAGCTGGTCGAAGCCACCATGGTCACCTCGGGTGCGATCACCAACCGCATCGATCGCCTGGTGGCCAGGGGCCTGGTGACCCGGGAGGTCGACCCGGCGAACCGGCGGAGCGTCCTCATCTCCCTGACCGACGAGGGCCGGGAGCTGATCGACCGGGTGGTGGTGGACCACATCGACCTGGAGGCCTCGCTCCTACGCGACCTCAGCGGCGACGACCAGGACCAACTGGCGGGCCTGCTACGCCGCCTCCTCACCACCCTCGGCGACCACCCACAGACCTAGCATTCGCCGTGACCCAGGTCACAGTCACTCGGTGTCGAAGTGCCGCTCCCGGCTCCGACCCAGCGGTGTCAACCACAGCACCGAGGAGCCACCATGACCAAGCTGGAACACGTCGGCATCGTCGTCGGCGATCTTGAAGCGGCCAAGGCGTTCTTCGCCGAACTCGGCCTCGAGCTGGAGGGCGAGGCCTCGCTCGACGGCCCCACGGTCGACCGGATCACCGGCCTCGAAGGCGTGCGCACCGACATCGCGATGATGTGGGCCCCGGACGGCGACGGACGGCTCGAACTGATCAAGTACCACACCCCGCCGAGCCCGGCGGGCGACCCGCGCGCCCCGTCGAACGCACCGGGCCTCCGCCACATCCTGTTCTCCGTGGAGGGCATCGACGAGGTGCTCGACCGGCTGCGGCCGCACGGCGCGGAACTCGTCGGCGAGCTGGCGCAGTACGAGAACAGCTACCGGATCTGCTACGTCCGCGGCCCCGAAGGGATCATCGTCGAACTGGCCGAAGCGATCGGCTGACCGTCCACAAAAGACAAGGCAGGAAAAACCTCTCCCTGCCACTTCCAACATATAGCGCACCCCGGGGCTTGCGGCAAGACCCCGGTGGTGCCGCACAATCTGCGGCCGACGCGATTCCTCTCGAATGGTGGGTTCCTTGATCGACGTGATCATCGCCGGCGCCGGGCCGACCGGCTTGCTGCTGGCCGCCGAACTGCGACTGCACGGGGCACGGGTGCTCGTGCTGGAGAAGGAGGCCGAACCGCCCAAGTTCGTCCGCTCGCTCGGGCTGCACGTGCGCAGCATCGAGGTGATGGACCAGCGCGGGCTGCTGGACCGGTTCCTCGCCAACGGCAGGAAGACCCCGGTCGGCGGCTTCTTCGCCGGCATCACCACGCCCGCGCCCGACCGGCTGGACACCGCGCACCCCTACGTCCTCGCCATTCCGCAGACCACCACCGACCGCCTGCTCGCCGAGCACGCCGCCGAGGTCGGCGCCGAGATCCGCCGCGGCAGCGAGCTGACCGGGCTGAGCCAGGACGAGGACGGCGTGACCGCGGAACTGGCCGACGGCACGCGCGAGCGGGCGCGCTACCTCGTCGGCTGCGACGGCGGCCGCAGCACGGTGCGCAAACTGCTCGGCGTCGACTTTCCCGGCGAACCCGCGAAGGCCGAGACGATGCTGGGGGAAATGGAGGCGGACGCCCCCGTCGAAACGGTGAACTCCGTGGTGGCCAAGGTCCGCGAAACCCACAAGGGGTTCGGCCTCGGGCAACTCCCCGACGGCGCGTACCGCGTCGTGGTGCCCGCCGCCACCGTGTCCGAAGACCGTTCGGTCCCGCCGACGCTCGCGGAGGTCAAGGAACAGCTGCGGGTCTACGCCGGTACCGACTTCGGCGTGCACTCACCGCGGTGGCTGTCCCGCTTCACCGACGCCACGCGGCTCGCCGAGCGGTACCGGTCCGGTCGGGTGCTGCTCGCCGGCGACGCGGCGCACGTGCACCCGCCGATGGGCGGGCAGGGGCTCAACCTCGGCCTGCAGGACTCGTTCAACCTGGGCTGGAAACTCGCCGCCGAACTGGCCGGCTGGGCACCGGACGGCCTGCTCGACACCTACCAGGCCGAACGGCGCCCGGTCGCGGCCGACGTGCTGGACAACACGCGCGCGCAGGCCGTGCTGATGTCCACCGAGCCGGGTGCGCGGGCGGTGCGGCGGCTGCTGACGAAGCTGACCGAGTTCGAGGAGGTGAACCGGTACCTCATCGAGATGATCATCGCGATCGGCGTGCGCTACGACTTCGGTGAGGGCCACGAACTCCTGGGCAAGCGCTTGCGCGACGTGAAGCTCAAGCGGGGCCGCCTCTACGAGCTCACGCGCGGGGGTCGCGGCCTGCTGCTCGACCAGACCGGACGGCTTTCGGTGGCGGGCTGGGCGGATCGGGTCGACCACGTCGTCGACGTCAGCGAGGAACTCGACGCACCGGCGGCGCTGCTGCGCCCGGACGGCCACGTGGCCTGGGTCGGTGACGACCAGCAGGGACTGGAAACCGGTCTGGCGCGCTGGTTCGGGAATTCGTCGTGACGAGGCGTCGAATCGGCGGCGACGCGTTCGATCAAGAGGTATGACCGAACCCATCACCACCCGCAACCTCGACCGATCCGGTTCCGCCGACCTTCTTCGTCTCGACCTGATCTTGAAAAGCAAGCTCACCGGGTCGGAACCCCACGGCGCCACCCGCTGGGATTTCGCCCATTAGGTGGCGCCGCCTTTGTTTTCGCCCGGAAATGTCCCGGAATCGTCAATTCCGGCGCGGTGTGGTCAGCAATGCCAGCACCATGGCCACCGGCCAGATCACCGCGACCAGCGCGGCGCCGCCGACCACCACGGCCACCACCGCCGCCGTGGTGGCGACCAGGCCGAACGCGATCGACAGGTAGCAGAGCCCCAGCGGGCCGAAGACCAGGGTCCAGGTCAACGCCGTGCCGAGGGACTTGCCCAGGGCGCGGACGGCGGCCGGTTCCCAGCCCAGCGGAGGATGCGGCAGGACCACCGCCGGGCTCACGGCCAGCGATCGCGGCGTCCCCGGATGCGGCAGGGGCGGCGTCCGGCGGCGGTCGGTGGATCGCCGCCGGACGCTCTCGGCAGTACGCATGACGCCCTCCTCCGGTGCTGGCCAAACCTGGTGAACTCACCTGTGACCTGGCATGATTACCGAAAACCACGGTGGCCGGGCCACCCGCTCCCATGCTCGCCGACCGGCGGCGCGGGTGATGCGTCAGATGGAACAAAGCGGAGGGCCACGTGCGGGGTTCCTCGACTGCGGAGGCCGAGGAACGCCGGATGTGGCTGCGGCTGACACCGGACGAGCAGGCCGCGCTCACCGCAGCGGGCCACCTGAAGGTCTGGCAGCCCGGGCAGGTGCTCGCCCTGCAAGGCAGTCCGCCGAGCAGCGTGTTCGTGGTGCTGCGCGGGTGGGTGAAGGTCAGCGCCACCAACTACCGCGGCGACGACGCGCCGCTGGCCGCCCGCGGCCCGTCCGAGATCGTCGGTGAACTGGGCCCGATCAGCGGGCTCGCCAGAACCGCGACGATGTCGGCCATCGACGAGGTGCACACCCTGGTGGTGACGCGGGAGAAATTCGTCGGTGTGCTGCGCGCGCGGCCGCGCATCACCGAGGAAATCCTTCGCATGGCCGCGATCCGCCTCCAGCAGTCCGACCGCCTCCGCCTGGAATCCGGTGGCCCGGACTTCCCGCAGCGCCTGGCCGCCGTGCTGCTGGAGTTGGCACTGCAACACGAGTCCGGCCAGGCGGGCGAACAGGTCGAACTCCGCTTCAACCAAGGCGAACTGGCCGGTTTCGCCCGGGTTTCGCGGAGCACGCTGATCCGCGGCCTCGACGAACTGCGCAAGCTCGGCGTGGTGCGCACGGCGCGCCAGCGCATCACGATCACACAGCCGCTCGCCCTCCGCGAACTCGCCGCGGGCCGCCCGCCACCCCCACCGGCGAGCCAGACCTGAACCAGCCGGGGCCGAAATCCGGAAATCTCAGCTATCCTTGTTCAGGTCAAACTCTCACAACCGTTTGTCGGGTGGAGGGGATCGGCACGATGAGTTCGTTTTCGACAGGCACCGAACCGGACATCGAATCCGCGTTGATCGATCTCGACGCGGTTCCTTTCACCGCCCTGCGAGAGCTGGACGAGGACGCCCTCCACCATTCGGTGCAGCACGTGGTGGACCGGACCACGCGCCTCCGCGCCCGTTATCGGAGCGGAGCGGGCGGATCAGGTGAGCGAATCGACTGATGTCGTCGGAGCACCCCGCCTTCCATCGGTTGTCCTGGCGGGATTTCGACGCCCTTGCCCGGCTCGAGGGTGACGAAGGCGTGACCCGCCGCTTGCGCCGTGCCGAACGCAGCCGGCGCAAGCTGCTGATCCACGCGTTGCTGACCGAGGCGGCGAAATCCCCGGCGCGACTGGGATCCCTGCCGCCGCTGGAGGCGTTCTGGGAGCTGCTGGCCCGCGTCGAGGCCAGGGCACCGCGAGTGGTGAAGCGCATGCTCACCAATCCGTACACCGGGAGCTGGGCGGGCTACACCACCCGGCTGCTGCGCAACGGGATCGACGGCGTCGGTCCACTGTGGATGCACCTGGGCCACGCGCACGCCATCTCGGCGGCCGCGGCGATCCGGGCCGGACTGGACTTCGAAAACCGGATTCCCGTGTGGAACGGCAACGCCGTGCTGCCCTCACTCGGCACCGCCCGGTTCCCCGCCCGCGCCGCGTTCTCGCTCGCCACGGTGCGCGGCTCGGCGGGCCGGTACCGCGTGTCCCACGCCGGAACCACCGTCACCCTTCCCCGCACCTCGACCGACGACGGCCCGGGCTGGTGGGGCATCCGCCAGGTGCGGAGCCAGGTCGGCGCACACCGGTTCTCCTTGTTCCTGGACGATCTCGACCCGTACCGCGGCCTCTACGAACCACTTCCACCCGCGCGGCTCTCCGCCGGGGAACTCACGCATTGGCAGCACCTCATCGACGAGGCCTGCCGACTGGTCACCGCGCGGTTGCCCGCACTGGCCAGGACCATGCCGGTCGGACTGACCTCGCTGGTGCCGAAACCCCAGGTGCGCTTCCGGAACCCGAGCGCGTCGACCGGAGAAGCCTTCGGCAGCGCGGTGGTCGGCCTGCCCGCGGACGGCATGTCCCTGGCCGAAACGCTGATCCACGAATTCCAGCACATCGTGCTCGGTGGCCTGCTGCACCTGGTCGAGTTGCACGAACCGGATCCGCGAGAACGCTTGTACGTACCCTGGCGAGACGACCCCCGACCGTTCAGCGGCGCATTGCAAGGGGTCTATGCCTTTTTCGGCGTCACGGCATTCTGGCGGGCGCTCGCCGCCGGTGCCGGTTCACCGCGCACCGAGTTCGAGTTCGCCTACTGGCGACGGCAAACTTGGCACACCCTGCAGGCACTGCGCAACGACGCGACGCTGACCGGTGCCGGGACGCGGTTCCTCGACGGGATCGCCGAACGCCTCGGCCCCTGGCAGGACGAAACCGTTTCGGCGCAAGCGAAAGAACTGGCCGAAGCCGCCGCGCACGACCATTTCGCCGGTTGGCGCACGCGTCACCTGCGCCCGGACCCGCGGGTGATCGCCGAGTTGGCGCGGCACTGGCTCGCCGGGCGCTCGCGGCCACCCGCCGATCTCGAGCTCACCTCGACCGGCCTGCCACCGACACCGGTACCGGACGGGTCGTGGTGCCCCGCCAGGACCGACCTGGTCCGGCTCGCCAACGACGGCAAACTGGCCGGCTGGACCGCCGTCCCGGGCGCCACCGTGGCCGATTTCGCCTACGCCCGCGGGGATTTCACCGAAGCGGCCGACCGCTACCGCGCGGCACTGGCCACCGATCCGGACAGCCCGAACTCCCTGGTCGGCCTCGGTCTGGCGCTAGCCGCCCGCGGGCCTCACCCAGCCGCTCGCGCGCTCGTGCAGTGCCCGGAACTCGTCCGGGCACTGCACCGGCGCCTGCGCACTTCCGCCCCACGCCCACCGGCCGTGGAGCAGATCGCCGCCTGGATCGGCGGCCTCGTGCCGGAAACCCGCTGACGGTTACATCATCATCGGGTCGATGTCGCAGTCGGCCCGAGCGCCGCCGACCGCCGCCTGGGTTCCCGGATGTGCCTCGCCGAGAATCCGGCGGTACTTGACCAGGATCGGGTCGTGCAGGGGAGCGGCTTCCTCTTCGCGACCGGTCGCGGCAAGGTCCAAGCCGAGGTTGAACTGGGCCGCCAGCAGGGTCGGATGCTCGTCACCGAGCACCTGACGGCCCCGCTCGACCGCGTCCCGGCCCAGCTCGACCGCCCGTTCCAGCTCACCCAGTGCCGACAGGTCGCTCGCCAGGTTGATCGTGACGATGACCGCGTACGGGTGGTCCGGGCCGATGGTGGTGCGGAAGAGTTCGAGCGCGCGTTCGTTGATGGCACAAGCGGCGGTGACATCGCCCTGGAGCCGCAGGGTAACCGCGAGGTCGGCGGAGGCCCCCAGGGTGTGCGGATGACGCTCACCGAGGCCGCTCCGATAGCGCTCGAAGGTCTGCTCCCCCAGTTTCTTCGCCTCGGCGAGGTCGCCCGAGTGGCGGAGATCGATCGAATGCGCGAGGGCGCAAGCCATCGTGGTCGCGTGGGCGTCACCGTAGGCGAGCCGGAACCGCTTGAGGGCGACCGTGGAGAGCGCGAGCGCACCCGGGTGGTCGCCGTCCTTCCTCCTGGCCACCGAAAGGAGGAAGTTGTTGACGACGGCGTCCGGCTGTTCCTCGCCGAACCGGGCCTGGAAGTTCTCCGTCAGCCGCTCCTGCCGGACCCGGGCCTGGCCGTACTCACCGGCCTCGCGGAGGTCCACGATCAGCGCGCTGTTCGTGCTGAAGGTGCGAACGTGGTCGCGACCGAGCACCTCGACCCGTCGTCGGTGGGTGTCCTCGTCCAGTTCCGCGGCGGCGCGATAGGCACCGGACAGCCTCAAGCTGATCCCGTGCTGGTAGGCGGCGTTGAGCGTCTCCGGATCGTCCTCGCCGAACATGCGCTTGGCCTTGTGGTAGATCTCTTCGCTCAGCTTGGTGGCCGCGGCGAAATCACCCTGTGCGCGCAGGTCGGTGGTGATGTTCCGCTGCAGGGCGAAGGTTTCTTCGTTCTCCTCACCGGAAACCTGGAGCCGCAGGGCCAGCGTGCGCTGGTTGAGTTCGGCGGCCTCGGTGTACCGCCCGATCGCCCACAGGTACAGGCCCAGCCGGGAAGACACGTCGAGTGTCTGCGGATGCGTGGGGCCCAGGGTTTCGGTAAAGCGCGCCCGCGCCTGCGAACCAAGCTTCGCGGCTTCCTCGTGGTCGCCGAATTCGAACAGGTAGCGCATCAGGTTGATGTGCAGCTGACGCGGCCAGTCGTCGTCGCAGTCCAGCACGTTGGCGGCGTAGGCGTGGGGCAGCAGCTCACGATAACGCGGCCAGTGGCGGCTCGACTCGGGGTCGTTCGGGTCCAGCGCGGCGAGCAGCTGGTGCGCACCGTGTTGCATCGTGGCGTGCACCTGCGGGGCCATCACCCGGTTGCGCAGCACCAACTGCACGAGCCGGTGCAACTGGATTGTGTTGCTGCCGTGGTCGATCTTCGCCAGGCCGTACCGGTTGATGTCGCGGATGGCCCGCGCCAGCTTCATCGGCTCGCGCAGCGCGGCGTCCAGTTCCGGGGAGATGGACACCCGGCTGACGCCGGTGAGCAGGTCACGGGAAATCGGCTCGGGCGAGAAGAACGCACAGATGTGCAAGATCTGGTGCGCCGCCGGATTGCGGGTTTTCAGCTCCTCGAACGAAACGTTCCACGCGGCGGCGACGGACACCTCGTAGTCGGGCGCTGAGGCCGTGTCCAGGATTTCCTCGACCGAGTCGTCGAACAACCGCAGGTACTCCCGCACCGGCATCCCGGTCACCGCCCGCCAGGCTGCCGCCTGTTCGACGGCCAGCGGCAGGTCACCCAGCTTCTCGGCGAGTTCGTTGGCGTCACCGGGATCGATCTCCGGACCGCGCCGGCCGAGCAGTTCGACGCTTTCCTCCCGCTTGAACACCGCCAACTCCAGCGGACGGGCGATACCGGCCCAGTCGGAGTTGCGGGAGGTGATCAGGATTTCGCCGGGACCGTTGCGGGGGAAGAACGGCAGCACGTCTTGGGGGCTTTCCGCCGCGTCGAAGACCAGCAGCCAGCGGCGGAACGGCCGCCCCGTGCGCAACGCCTCGATCACCGCGGGCACCGCGACATTGGCCTCGGAAGCGCCCTGGACCCCGAGCACGCGGGCGAGTTCGGTGAGCCCGGCCCGGATCTGCGTGGTGTGGGCGGCGTCGATCCACCAGACGAGGTCGTAGTCGTTGAGGTGGCGGTAGATGTACTCGGCGGCCATCTGGGTCTTGCCGATACCACCCAGACCGTGCAGTGCCGACGGGAGCACGGCGGTGGTACCGCTGTTCAGCCGGCTGGCCAGCTGGTCGAGGAGTTCGGCGCGGCCGGTGAAGTTGGGGTTGCGAGCCGGGACGTTCCCCCACACCGGTGGTGGATCGTCGGGCTGCCGGTCGGGGAAGTTTCTGGTGGTGCCCGTCGCCAGCGGATGGGCGACCGGCCGGGTGGGCGACTCCGCGAAACCACCATCGTCGAGAGAGGGCGGATGTCCCTCCGTCGCGGGAGCGGAGGCGGAGGGGCGTTCAGCCGTCTCGGGCATCTTGGGACTCTCAGTCTTCATTGACGTCTTAATTGATTCAGTACCAGACATGACGGAAGACCGGCGCAGAACAGAGTTCCGCAACCGGTCGGCTCGGGACAGGTACGGGCCGGAAAGCGCGCGAAGGACGGCACCTTCCAGCTCCAGGTCGGCCTCGGACGCATGGGTGGCCACCGGGTCCGGCGTGTTGTGCGGGTCGGCGATGGCGTCCCGGAGGTGACCGAGCACCGGAATCCGTCCACCGAAATGGGTGGCCGCCACCTGCACGACACCGGCAGTTTCTGAACGCCGCGCGCCGCTGAGCAGCAATTCCCGGACTGCCTGGGGAAAGGCGAAAACCCCACCTGTGTCCCAAGTGGACTGCCCCTCCTTGAGTTCGGGACTGTACAGCACCCCGGACACGACGAGTTCCAGCAGGTGTTCCGGGCCTGCTTCGGGCAGGAAGCGCTGGCCTACCAGACGAGCCACGTCGAGGTGGACCGGGACCGCCGCGAGCAGTTGGGCCAAGCGTAACGCCAGCGGGGAGGCCACGCTCCGGAATCGGTGCACTCTTTCGGTGGGTGACAACGCGGCGAGCGGATCATCGGCCTCATCTTGGCGGACGCGGTCGGTGGTGAGCAAGACGGTGCCTTCTACCGATCCGGTGTGCTCGCCGGCGAGGAGCCGGGCCCACCAGGTCAGGCTGCGGGGCCGCAGTTCGAGCACGGGCACCGGCACGACCCCCCGCCGATCCGGCGGATCGGGGTCGAGCCAGGAATCGGACAGGTCGAAGGCCCACCGGCTGTTGGGTTTCAGCGCCCCCGGCACAGTCAGCCTGGCCTTGCGCGGGTTCAGCCCGCACCTGCCCCACAACCACTGCGGGAGCAGGTGCACGATGCTGACCGGCAACGCCCGGCCCCAGCGCGCCAGCAACGGGTACAGCACACCCTTCTGCCAGGCGTCGCCGACACCGTCGGTCAGCAGCAACACCGCGCGCCTGCCGCCGGGGGTGAGGATCTCGGCCGGGTCGCGCGCGGGCGCTCCTGGCGTGCCGCCCCGCAGTACGAGGGTGTCCTCCCCGTTGTCCTTGGCGGTCTCCAGCAACCGGAGCTGGATGGTGCGAAACGCACCCAATCGTTCGAGCAGTGCGACGAACGCCGACACCCGGGGCCGCCACAACGCCATCGACGGGCCGTTGTCGAGCACGATGGTCAGGTCCAGCCAGCGTTCCTCACACCTCCGGGTGACGGGCCACCACTGCCCGGTCTCGGCAACCCGGACCGCGGTCGCCTCCTCGTCCAGCACCATGTTGCGATGTCGCGGCGCGGGCGCCTTCCGTTTCAACGTGCGCAATGCACGGAAGTACTCGAGCGTTTCGGGCAGGGCGCCACCGTCCGCGCCGACGCCGTCGACCGTCGGTTCGGGCTGTTCGGAACGTTCGGCCGGCGCGGTTTCGATGCCCACGACGAGTTCTTCCGGCCACGTGCCGGGTGCGGGCGCTTCGGTGACCGGCGCCGGGCGCGGCGGGGATTCCCGGGATTCCGTACGTGCGTTACGAACCGGATTCCGTCCGGGGAGCGGACTCGGCCGGACCGCCTGCTCCGGTTCGGCCGTCTCGGCGGCGGGACTGATGGCCGCGGCCAGCCAGACGATGTCCGCCACGTCGGTCCAGCTCAAGTCGTCGAAGCCCAGCTTCGCCCGTGCCGGGCGGGCGTCAGCCGCTACCGGTTCCGCCGGGGCGGAACGCGGTTCGGGGGCACCGGCGGGCCTGTCCACGTCACCGCACCGTCAGCCGCTGCCAGAGGGCCTCCACCAATCGCGGCCAGGCATCGCGGTCCGGCTGGTAGGCACCGGAGGTGGCCAGGTAGACGGCGTCCAGTAGCCGGTCCGTCGGCAACCCGCCCTGCGCTTTGCTGCGTTCGGCGAACTCCCGGATGAGGGCGTCGCGATAATCGCCGTTTTCGTCGACCAGGTGACTCGAAACGATCGCGGCGAGCTGAGCGTGGTCCGGGTTCTCGATGCGCAATTGCAGGCAGCGGCGCAGGAACGCGGGCGGGAACTCCCGCTCACCATTGCTGGTCATCACGATGATCGGGAAGGCATGGCACGCCACACGGCCGTCGTGCACCACCGCGGTGCGCTGCGGATCATGGGTGTGCACGGTGACTTCAGGGTGCCGGTTGCGAACCCGCGCCAGCTCGTCGATGGTGAATTCGCCGTCTTCGAAGATCGACAGCAGATCATTGGGCAGATCGGCTTCTGATTTGTCCAATTCGTCGATCAGCAGCACACGCGGGAGGCGGGCGGACAGGAACGCGGTGCCCAGCGGCCCGAGCCGGACGAAATCGCCGATCGGTGGTTCCTCGGTCTCCTCACCGAGCCGCGCCTGGCTGGTCGCGGCGGCCTGGACCCGGCCGATCGCGTCGTACCCGTAGAGCCCGGAACTCAACGTGGTGTGACTGGTGATCGCCCAGCGCAGGACCCGGCCGAGGCCGAGTTCGCGGGCGATCCGGTAGGCGAGGCTGGATTTGCCGGTGCCCGGATTGCCGGTGACCAGCAGGGGCCGCCGCAACAGGATGGCGGCGTTGACCATGTTCAGTTCGTCGAAATCGATGTCGTGGCCGGACAGGGTGAACGCGGTGCCGAGCCGGCGCTCCGCTTCACCGTCGTCCGGCGGCGGCACGTCGTGCTCGGGCAACGGACCGCCGCGGTACGAACGCCACGGGGGCGGTGGTGGCAGCAGCCGGGCCAGGTCGATGTCGTGGATCGGCCTGCCGGTACCGCGGTAGATCCACCAGTCCGGCGCCTCGAATCGCGCCGCCCGCCGTCCCGGTGTCACGGCCGCGTCCTGATCGTTCACGCTCATCCGCGGTATCCCCCTACTGTCGATTCGGGAGCAACGGCTGACCGAGCACAATTACCCTTTTCGGATCGTCCCACAATACCACCAGATCCTCGACCAAAGAATGCTCGAACGGCAGCGCGGCGCGGGAATTCGCCAGTTTCCGGCGTTCCGGGAGACCGATGAAGCCGCTCTCCTCGTCCAGCAACCAGTCGAGCAACTCGCGCAGGTTCTCCGGGCCCGCCTCCGGGTGCCAGAGGATCACCGGAAGCCCGCCGCGGAGCGCGGTGGTCAGCTCGTCCGGCAGCGCATCCGGCTCGGGGGCGGGTGGTTTCGCCATCACGAGGCCGATCCAGCGCTCGTCGCTCAGTATCGCGTCGATGGGGAACTCCTCGAATTCCGGGCAACCGGAGTAGTGCAGCCGCTCGGCCGACGGGTCTTCCAGCATGGAGTTCCAGCGCACGTTCCACGCCCGGTGCCAATGCTTGGACCGCATGCGTTCCAGTGACCGTATCCCCAGCCGGTAGCCGTAGCGTAGCGGTTCCGGCTGACCCGTAGCGTGTTCTTTGGCCCAGCGTTGAATGGGCAGGTTGATGAGGGTCCGCGGGAGCAGGAATTCCACCGCCGCGGCGATCCGCTGATCGGACCAGACGTCTTCGGTCTCCAGGATCAGTTCGTCGACCCGGTATTCGACCTCGTCGATCCCCACTTCGCGGATCCCGCCGAGCGGCGGTGGCCACACGTCCGGATCGTCCTGTCGCCAGAAGGCGAGCGTGCAGCGGCCCGGATCAGCGGAAACCGGTTCGACCATGATCATCAGGTGCAGCCGGGAACTTTCGGTGAGGGGCGGCTGGGTTCTCCGTTGTTCGGCCAGTGCGGGACCGAGGCGCAGCCGGTGGGCCTGGTCGTCGATCCAGTCGTTGACGGCGGCCGCGGGGGCCCCACCTGTCCCGGCTGCCAGCAGGCGCAGGAAGCTGATCGCGGGCGGTATCCCGTCCGGGCCCGCGTTGAAGTCGGTCAGCAACTCGAAGGCGTCCCAGGCGTCGGTGATCCCGGCGAGGGAGGGCAACGGGACGGCGGGCCCGAGCGCGCGGCTCACCAGTACCGACAATCGGGGGACGTCCATCCGGGTGAGCTGGCGACGCAACTCCGCCAGGCCGGACGGCGGGATCAACTCCAGCACGAGGTCGTCGCCCACTTCGGCCGACACGGCTTTTTCGGGCGGCGGCGAGAGTGCCACCGAAGTTTGCGGCTTCGGCCGCACCGGTTCACCCAGCAGGCGGAAATAGACCGTTTCGGTGAATGTTTTCACCGAAATCGGTACCGCGGTGTAGGAATCGGGCAGCAGTCCCGAGTCCAGTTTGATCACTTCGTCGTAGAAACCCGGCGGCGAGATGAACGCGACCAAGCGATCGGAAACGGCGAAGGCCGTCTTGACCGGCGGTGCTTCCACGACGCGGAACGCGATGTCGATCGCCTGGCCGACCCAGCCGTTCCCGTCGTGCACCACGTCGCCGGAGTTCACGCTGACCCGCAGCCGCATCTGGGCTTCCGGAACGCGCGTCACGTTGTACCGGCGGAGCGCGACCGCGATGCGTTCCGGCAGCTGGTCGGCCACCACGGTCTTGGAAATGCCGATGGGCAACAGGATCAGCGCGCCGTCGCCACGGTCTTCACTCGCACAGGAACCGAAGTCGACACCGCTCTCGCCGAACGCGATCTTCAGCAGGTCGTACATGCCTTCGCGCAGCGCGAGGCGGTCGGACAGCGAACGTCCGGGTGAGGTGAAGCCCTCGACATCGACTACGACGATCGTGCGGTAGAGAGCCGGTGGCAGCTGAGACACGGCCCCCTCCAGCAAATATCCGGCCGGCCCGGACAGCCGACCGACATATTATGACCGCACCCGCGGCGCGGATCAGGCCCATATGACAAATTGCCGCGACCGGTGTTCTGGTATGAAAGATCAATTGCGAGTGCGCCGGCCACGCCCGCCGCGGGAAACAACGAACCGCGGCCCGTCACCGGACCGCGGTTCGTTGTTTGCTCACACCGTCGGCGAATCGGGGCGGTACGCCCGCGATCCCGCCGCCCGGATCACGCCCGTGCCGTCGACAGGGTCCAGTCGGGGCGGACGTAGTGGCAGGTGTAGCCGCCGGGTTGCTTCACCAGGTAGTCCTGGTGCTCGGCCTCGGCCTCCCAGAAGGTCCAGTCACCGGACACCGTGGTAACCACCTTCGCCGGCCACTTTCCCGAGGCGTCCACGTCCGCGATGGTCTGCTCGGCGACGCGCTTCTGCTCGTCGTCCTCGTAGAAGATGGCGGACCGGTAGCTGGTGCCGATGTCGTTGCCCTGCCGGTCCTTCGTGGTCGGGTCGTGCACCTGGAAGAAGAACTCCAGCAGCGCGCGGTAACTGGTCACCGCCGGGTCGAAGATGATCTCCAGCGCCTCCGCGTGGCCGCGGTGGTTGCGATAGGTCGGGTTCTGCACGTCCCCGCCGGTGTAGCCGACCCGGGTCGACACCACCCCCGGCTGCGCGCGGAACAGGTCCTGCAATCCCCAGAAACACCCGCCGGCCAGGACGGCGCGCTCGGTGGACTTGGTCATTTCGGCCTCAACTCCTTCCGCGGGGAGAACGCGGTCACCCGCCGCGGTATTCCGGGCCGGGTGGCCGCCTGTGATCTGGCGCACCGGCACTTGTCCTTGATACCGGTGTGAAGCTTTACCGTGGCGATCATGAACCAGTTTGTTGCCCAGCTCGACGGCAAGGACGCGACGGCGGAGGAACTGGCGCCGCTCGCCTTCTCCGGTTACGCCCATTTCACCGCCCTGCAGGTGCGCGACCACCGGATCCGCGGCCTCGACCTGCACCTGGACCGGCTCCGCGAGGCCTCGGCGGAGATGTTCGGCACGGCACTGCCCGACGAGCAGGTGCGCGCCCACCTGCGGACGGCCATCGAAGCCGGACCGGCCGACCAGTCGCTCACCGCCACGGTGTTCTCCGCCAACCGCGAGTTCACCGTGCCCGACGGGCAGGCGGAGCTCTCCGTGCTGGTCCGCACCGGCCCCGCCGCCACCCCGCCCGCGGGCCCGCTCCGGCTGTCCGCGGCCGAGCACGAGCGGTTCCTGCCCGCCCGCAAGCAGGTCGGTGAGGCGGCCAAGACCTACCTCCTGCGCCAGGCCGTCGCCGAGGGCTTCGACGACGCCGCCTTCCTCGACCGGCGCGGCCGGATCAGCGAGGCCACCATCTGGAACCTCGCCTTCTGGGACGGCACCGCGGTGGTCTGGCCCGAGGCCGAGCTGCTCCACGGCATCACCATGGCCATCGTCGGGCGGCAGCTGGACCGGCTCGGCGTGCCCCAGCGCACCGAGGAGATCACCCTCGCCGACCTGCCCCGGCTCACCGGGGCGGTGGTGCTGAACTCGTGGACCCCGGGCATCGCGGTGCACGGCATCGACACGGTCCAGCTCCCCGCCGCACCCTCCTTTGTGGACCTCATGCACCGGGCCTACGAGGCGGAACCGCTCACCGCCCCCTGACCGTCGAGCGCGGCCAGCTCGGCACCGGACAGCTCCAGGTGCACCGCCGCGGCCGAAGCCCGGATGGTCTCCGGTCGCGACGAGCCGGGGATCGGGATGACCACCGGCGACTTCGCCAGCATCCAGGCCAGGGTGACCTGCTGCGGGCTGGCGTCGTGCGCCCGCGCCACCTCGGCGAACGGGGCGAACCGCGAGCCGAGGTCCTCGGCCTTGGCGATGCCGCCGAGCGGACTCCACGGCAGGAAGGCGATGCCGAGTTCGGTGCACAGCTCCAGCTCTGGCTCGCTGGAGCGGAAGGCGGGCGAGAACTCGTTCTGCACGGCGGCGAGCCTGCCGCCGAGGATCTCGTTCGCCAGCCGGATCTGCTCCGGGTTCGCGTTCGAGATACCGGCGAAGCGGATCTTGCCCTCGTCGAGCAGGTCGGCCAGCGCACCGATGGAGTCGGCGTACGGGACCTCCGGATCCGGCCGGTGGAACTGGTACAGCCCGAGCGCTTCGGTACCGAGCCGCTTGAGCGAGGCCTCGGCCGCGCGCTTCAGGTACGACGGCGAACCGTCGAGCTCCCAGCGCCCACCCGGCCGGGTGTGGCCGCCCTTGGTGGCGACCAGCACGGCGGAGGTGTCGCCGGGAAAGCTCGCCAGCGCGCGGGCGATCAGCGATTCGTTGTGCCCGGGATCGCTCGTGTCGAGGTGGTAGGCGTCGGCGGTGTCGATCAGCGTCACCCCGGCGTCCAGCGCGGCGTGGATGGTGGCCACCGACCGGCTCTCGTCCGGCCTGCCCTGGACCGACATCGGCATGCCGCCGAGTCCGATGGCGCTGACCTCGGTTCCGCCGATCCGGCGCGTCTGCATGGGAACTCCTCTTGGTCGGGTCGTACGTCCCCCAGCCTGCGCCCCGCGCATTAAGCTGTCCAACAGAAGAAACCGATCCGACTAAGCAGACTGGGTGATCAGTGGTGGAACTCCGCCAGCTCGAGTACTTCGTCGCGGTCGCCGAGGAGTCGCACTTCACCCGGGCCGCGCAGCGGATGCACGTGGCCCAGTCCGGCCTGTCGGCCGCCATCCGGTCGCTGGAGAAGGAACTCGGCGCGCCACTGTTCCGCCGCAGCACCCGCCAGGTGCGGCTGACCAGCGCGGGCGAGGCCCTGCTGGTCGAGGCCCGCCGCACCCTGTCCGCCGCCGACGCCGGCCGGGACGCCGTGGCCGCGGTGCAGGGCCTGGTCCGCGGCACCCTGGCCATCGGCTCGCTGCAGTGCCTGCACTCGCTCCCCTTGCCGGAGTTGCTCCGTGACTTCGTCACCGCCCATCCCGGACTGGACGTCCGGCTGCGGCACAGCGGCTCGACCGAACTGCTCGACCAGGTGCGGACCGGCACGCTCGACCTCGCCTTCGTGGCCAGACCGTCCCGTTGCCCCGAGGGCCTCCGGCTCGCCCCGCTCGGCACCGAACGCCTCGTGCTCGCCTGCGCACCCGAGCACCCGCTGGCTGGTCGCGCCGAGGCACGCCTCACCGACCTCGCCGACGAGCGCTTCGTCGACTTCCACCCCGGCTGGGGCACCCGCGACCACGCCGACGCCGTGCTCGCCGACGCCGGGGTGCACCGCAAGGTGGCGCTCGAGGTCACCGACGTGCACTCGCTGCTCGAACTCGTCGCCTTCGGCCTCGGCGTGGCGCTGGTGCCGGAGACCTTCTCGCTGAAGACCGACCAGGCGCGGTTCATCCCGCTCCCCCGTCCGGTTCCGGCTTGGGAGACCATGTCGGTGACCACGGAACTCCCGAGCGCGGCCACGGTCGCGTTCCTCGGGCGGATGGGCGGCGGACATGGCTGAAACCCCGGAGCAGCGGCTGCACGACGCCCTGGCGAGCTGGGTCGCCGATCCCGACGGCGGGCCGGCCGAACTGATCGACGCGGCCTGCGCGGCCCTGGCCGGCGGGCTGGATTCCCCCGCGCTGCGCGACCTCGCCGGCACTTCGGCACGGGACTCGACCTGGGGCCTGCGGGAACTGGCCGAACGCGTGCTCCAGGAACTCGACATTCCCCTCCCCGGTCGCATTCCGCCCGGCTACTACGCGGCACCGGGCGGCGGGATCACGCGGCGCCCCGGCGTGGACTCCCTGCGGCTGGCCGTGGCTCCGACACCCGACGAAGCCCGCGGCTTCCAGGTCCTGGTCCACGTCAACGGCGTCGAGATGACCGCCGCCGGCGCGGGCCTCGGCATGGATCCGTTCGACCTGCTCATCCCGGACAACCGGCTGGTCGCCACCGCCGAACCGCACACCGTGCCGATCGCCCGGTGCGGCTGCGGGGTGTACGGCTGCGGCTCCACCGACGTCACCATCGTCCGCGACGGCGACCTGGTCCACTGGGAATGGCGACTCGAAGTGCCGATGCCACACGGGGTTTCCTTCCCCGCCGAGCAGTACGACGCGGAGATCGCCCGGGTCTCGGCCGACCATTCCTGGGAAACGCCGGTGCGCACCGCCGGGCGGTACGTGTTGACCAACCTCGACCACACCCACCTGCGCACCCACGGCCTCCGCGCCGACTGGGCCACCAACGACTACCGCGATCCCGAGTTGTTCTGCGTCGCTCTCGGGTGCGAGGAGTACCAGGTGTTCCTGTACACGCCGTGGCGCGGACGCAGCCCCGAGGTGCTGTCGCGCGAGGTGTGCGCGGCCCTCGCGCTCCCACCGGAACAGTGGACGGTCAGCTGGCACGCGATCCGTCCAGCGAACACCGAGCCGCCGAGCATCGCGGGACCTTCTTGGCAACGTCGGCAACTGTGGTGAGCCCAGTCGCTGCGGAAAACAACTCATTCGTCGGCGTCCCGGACGAGCAGCGCGATCTGGACCCGGTTGTCCACGGCCAGCTTGGTGAACAGACTGCCGGTGTGCGCCTTCACCGTGGCGACGCTGATGTGCAGCTGACCGGCTATCTCGTTGTTGGACCGCCCGTCCGCGATGGCGCGGGCGGTCTGCAACTCGCGTTCGGTGAGTGTGGACAGTCGTTCCCTGGCCCGGGCTTTCCGTGCCACGTCGGCCGCGCCCGCCCCGGTGGCGACCGCGATCAGCCGTGTGGCCGCGGCCGGTGACAGCGCGGGATTCCCGGCCGCCACCGTCCGGACGGCGGCCACGATGTCCGGCGGCGGGGTGTCCTTGAGCACGAACCCGAGCGCACCGGCACGCAGGGCGCCGAGCACCATCTCGTCGGAATCGAACGTGGTCAGCACCAGCACCCGCGGCGGCTCGGGCGCGGTGAGGATCTCCTCGGTGGCGCTCAGCCCATCGCGGCCGGGCATCCGCACGTCCATCAGCACGACGTCGGGCCGCAACTCGCCCACCATGGTGACGGCGGCGTCTCCGTCGGCGGCTTCCCCGGCCACCACCAGATCCGGCTCGCCCTCGACGATGAGGCGCAACGCCATCCGCACCAGCTGATCGTCGTCGACGATCACGATCCGGGTCTTCATTCACCCGCTCCCTTCCGGCCACGGCAGCCACGCGCCGAGAACGAAACCGCCCTCCGCCCGCTGGTGCTCCAGCTCGCCACCGGCGAGCGCGACCCGTTCGGCCAGCCCCAGCAAGCCGAACCCGGACGCCGGTGGCCGCTCGATCGTCCGCGCCGCACCGGAATCGCGGATCCCCACCCGCAGACCGTCGCCCGGCGTGCCCTCGACGGTGACGTGAACCTGTGCCCCCGGAGCGTGTTTCCCGGCGTTGGTCAGTCCTTCTTGGACGATCCGATAGGCGGTGCGTGCGACCAGATCCGGCGGCTCACCCACCGCCGTGTTCGTGAACGTGACGTCCAGTCCCAGCGCCCGTGCGTCGTCGACGAGTGCCGGAACGTCGGTGAGCCCGGGTTGCGGTGGTTCGGCGCGGTCCGGTCCCGCCCGCAACACCCCGAGCACATCCCGCAGTTCCTCCAGCGCCTGGTGGGAACCGTCGGCGATGCCCCGGGCCAGCACGGCGACCTGTTCGGCCGGGAGGTCGGTGCGGTGCCCGAGCACCCCGGCCTGCATGGCGACCAGGGAGACCCGGTGCGCGAGCACGTCGTGCATCTCACGCGCGATGCGATGCCGCTCCAGGATCCTGGCCTCCGCCGCTCGCGCGAGCTGTTCGCGTTCCGCGCTTTCCGCCCGCTCGCGCAGGGATCGCACCTCCTCCCGCCGCGCCCCGACCGCGATGCCGACCGCCACCACGATGCCCACGATCAACGTGGGCAGGGAGATCGCGAGCCACAACGGATCCACCCCGTCACGCCGGGGATAGAGGTCGTTGGTGAACAACACGGTGGTGGCCACGCAGGCCACCGCGAGCAACATGGTCTCCACCGGACGGCGGCGGGCCGCCAGCGAGCCCAGCGCCAGCAGCGCGGCACCGCTGGCCAGGGTGGACACGGTCGAGATCACGACGACCGCGGTGGCCACCACGACCGGGAAACGCCGCCGCCAGAGCAGCGCTACCAGACAAGCTAGCCCGATCACCGGGTCACCGATGAAGAA
Source organism: Amycolatopsis sp. 195334CR (assembly GCF_017309385.1). Lineage (NCBI taxonomy): Bacteria > Bacillati > Actinomycetota > Actinomycetes > Pseudonocardiales > Pseudonocardiaceae > Amycolatopsis > Amycolatopsis sp. 195334CR. Next base: position 620,722 of record NZ_JAFJMJ010000003.1, read on the forward strand.
CCAGTCGATCCGCGCCCCCGTTGCGCCCGCGGGCAGTTGACTGGCGGCGAGCAACCAGACGAGCACACCACACGCCGCGGCGGCGAGGAGCCGCCACGCGTGGTGCCACGGCCCGATGGCGGGCCCGCCGACGTCGTTGATCACCGGCCCATCATCACCGACCGGTGGCAGCGGGCGCATTCGCCGTCCGGCTAGGACTGCCCCCTACCAAAGTTGCAGATCGCCGTCTCTTTGGTAGGGGGTGGTTCGCGACGGAAGATCGATGTGCCCGCCCCGCCCCTCCGGCGAGACTTCTCCGGGCAAGCACATCCCGGACGGAGGAGAGCGATGAACAAGGGCGGCTACGTCGCGGCGCAGGTGCTCGGCATGGTGGTGACCGTCGTGTTCGCCCAGGCGAGCATCCGCAGTCTTGTCGACCATTCGTCGAACCCGCTGTGGGGTGCCCTCGACTGGGCGCCCGGCGGCTGGGGCGGACGGTTGGCCGTGCTCGTGCTGTGCACCGCGGCCGGAGCCGTGCTCACCGGCTGGGCCCACGACCGCCAGAAGACCAGAGCCCGCTCATGAGGTCCTGGGCGGGCGCGAGAGAACGCCGCGGATCATGAGTGCTCAGCCGGACCTTCAGCGCGCTGTGCGGGGCGGGCACGATCACGAATCGGCGTACGAACGCACGCAGCAGGCTAACGACGCCCGTCGCCACGATGGCGGTGGTTTTAGCATTCGGCATGGTCGACAACGGCACGCGGCTGATGCTCCGGCGAGGCCTGCTGCTCGCCGGGTTCGTGGTGACGGGCTGGGCGGCGACGCGGGTGGCGCTGTTGCTGAGCGGGAACGAAGCGGTCGTGGCCGAGGACGACCGGCACGGATATGTGGCGATCTTCTCGCTGGTGCTGATGCCGGTGCTGGCCGCCGCCCTGGTGGCGCTGGTGATCGCCGCCGGCGAAGTGTGGCGGCACGGCCGCTGGCCGATCGGCCCCGGGGTGGCGCTGGCGCTGTCGTCGCCGCTGGCCAGTCCGGTCGCGCTCGTCGCGTTCGCCCTGGGGGTGGTGATCATCGTGGTGGCGCTGGTGGATCGGCGTCAGAGGGCCTTGGCCAGGAAGTACTTGCGGTAACCGCCGGGAAAATCGGGCAGTTCGCCGAACACGCGGTACCCGTGTGCTTCGTAGAACGGCCTGGCCTGGAAGCTGTAGGTGTCCAGCCAGGCGGACCGGCAGCCCCGCCTTCGGGCCTCGTCCTCGGCGGCCCGCAGCAAGGAGGCGCCGAGGCCCTGGCCGCGGGTCGATTCGTGAACCCAGAGCTGGGCGATGAACAACCACCCGTAGTTCGTGTGGCCCGCGATCCCGCCGAGCAGCTCGCCGTTCTCGCCACGGATGAAGGAGGCCAGCTTCTCGCGGTTCTCCGGGGGCAACGAGGAGGGGCGGCTGGCGACCAGCGAGGCAACCAGCTCGTCGAGGTCGGCCGCGGCCGGATCGGCGGTGACCGCCGGCGGTGTCCCGTTCACCCGACGATCCTCGCAAACGCCTGGCCGGGGCGCCCCGGGGGAAGAACGGGCAGCCTCGGACGGCCACTCGGGCAGCGCCGGTGCCGGGGCGTTGTCGTGCTCGGGGGCGTTGCCTTGACTACCTCCATGGCCAATCCGCTGGTAGCCGAGGTGCAGGATTCGACCACGGCGATTTCCGGTGTCCCGATCCTGGAGTCGATCAACGAGACCAGCAAGGCGATCGAGAGTGGTGACTGGGCGGCCGGGGTGCTGGGCGCGGCCGGGACCGCGCTCGACGCCCTGGGCATGGCGATGGATCCCTTCGGGTCGATCCTCGCCGCCGGGGTGGGGTGGCTGATCGAGCACTGTGGACCGCTCTCCGATGCCCTCGACGCGCTGACCGGGAACCCGGATGAGATCAAGGCGCACTCGGAGACGTGGAAGAACGTCGGCACCGAGTTGTCCTCGATCAGCGCGGACCTGGCCAAGATGATCGAGGAGGACACCGCGTCCTGGACCGGCCCGGCGGGGGATGCGTATCGGACGCGCGGGGCGGATATCGCCACGTTGATCACCGGGGCGCAGTCCGCGGCCGAGGGGGCCTCCAGCGGTATCGGGACCGCGGGTGAGGTGGTCGGGGCGGTGCGGTCGCTGGTGCGCGACATCATCGCCGAGCTGGTCGGGCACATGATCAGCTGGGCGTTGCAGGTGCTGTTCACCCTGGGCATCGGGCTGGCGTGGGTGGTGCCGCAGGTCGTCTCGGCGGTGGCCAAGACGGCGATGAAGATCGCCGACATCACCAAGAAGCTGGTCCAGGCGCTGAGCAAGCTCTCCCCGCTGCTGAAGAAGCTCGGGGATTCCTTCGGGGATGCGGCCAAGGCGCTGAAGAACATCAAGAGCGGTAACCAGCCCAAGCCGGAAACCACCCGCGGTGGCGGTGGTGACACCAGCCCCAGCAGCTCCGGACCCACCCCCAACCCGCCACCCGGGCAAAGCAACAACGGCGGCGGTGGGGGTGGCGACACCACCAGCAGCAGCGCCAAACCGGACGGCTCCTCGGGCACCCCGCCACCACCGGCACCCAAGCCCGACCCCACACCCAACCCGACCCCCACACCGACACCCAGCCCCACCCCGACCCCGACCCCGACGCCGCGGTCACCGGAACCCAGTACAGCGAACGGCAAAGGCGGCTCGCGCAACGACTCCGTCGAGGCCGAAAACCGGAACTGCAAATCCGACCCGGTGGACATCGCCACCGGTGAGGTGGTGATGACCCAGCTCGACCTGACCATCGCGGGTCAGCCTGACCTGTTGCTGGAGCGCACGCACGTCTCGTCCTATCGCGAGGGCCGCTGGTTCGGGCCCTCGTGGGCGTCCACTTTGGACCAGCGGGTCGAGGTCGGCGGGGCGGGAATCACCTACTTCTCGGCCGACGGGATGAAGCTGGTGTACCCGCGCCCCGCCGGGGGCGAGGTGGTGCTCCCGGCCGAGGGACCGCGCTGGCCGCTGTCCCGCACCGCCGACGGGTACCGCCTGGGCGACCGCACCGCACGCCGGACGCTGGTGTTCACCACCGCTCCCGGGCAGAGCGACGGAGTGATGCCGCTGACCGCGATCGAATACGAGGCCGCGCCGCGGGTCACCGTCGAATACGCCGCGAACGGGGCGCCGAGCACGATCCGCCGCGCCGACGGCCACGAAGTCCGCCTTGCCTCGTTGCGTGGGCGGATCGTCGAGATGGAGGCCGTGAACACGGCCGACGGCACCGTGGTGCCGGTTGTCCGGTTCGGCTACAACGAGGCTGGGCACCTCACGCAGGTGATCAACTCGTCCGGCCGGCCGATGACCTTCGACTACGACCCCGCCGGGCGGCTCACCGGCTGGCAGGACCGGACCGGCACCTGGTATCGCTACGTCTACGACCACAACGGCCGCTGCGTGCAGACGGTCGGGGCCGATGGTTTCTACGACGGCCGGTTCACCTACGACACCGAGGCCCGCGTCACCACGTACACCGACGCGCTCGGGCACCGCAGCGAATATCGGCTCAACAACGCGGGCCAGCTGGTCGAGGAAACCGATCCGCTCGGCCACACCCGGAAGTACAGCTGGGACCGCTACGACCGCATGCTCTCCCGCACGGACGAGCTGGGCCGGATCACCCGGTACACCTACACCGACGACGGTGAATTGGCCGAGATCATCCGCCCGGACGGTTCCGCCCTGCGGGTTTCGGCCGCGGCGGACGGGGCCGTGTCGCTCGAAGCCCGTGACGCGCGGCGCGAATACCCGGCGGACGACGCACCCGATCTGTTCACGACTTCGGTGGGCGCCGCCGTTCCGTTCCGCGCGGACGGCCGGTCCAGTCCGCTCGACGAAGCGGCCGTGCACCCCGCCGTCGGGGGTGCTCCGGGTGAACGCGACCTGTTCGGCCGTCCACGAGTGGCGCGCACCGGTTCCGGCGCCGCCGTCCGTCACGGATGGACGGTGGAGGGCAACCGCACCGTGCGCACCGGGCCGCTCGGGCGTCACGAAACCTGGCAGTACGACGCCGAGGGCAACGCCATCGAACACCGCGGCGCGGCCGGGCAGGTGACCCGGCGCACCTACGGGCCGTTCGGCCTGCCCACCGCCGAGATCGATCCCGCCGGTGGGCGCACCACCTACGCCTACGACGGCGAACTGCGGCTGATCGCGGTGACCAATCCGGCCGGGCGAACTTGGCGCTATACCTACGATCCAGCGGGCCGCCTGATCGCCGAGGAGGACTTCGACGGCCGCCGCCTCAGTTACACCTACGACGCCGCCGGGCAACTGCTGAGCATGACGAACGCGCTCGGCGAGGTCACCGAGTACCGCTACGACGTGCTCGGCAACGTCGTCGAACGGCGGACGGCCGCCGGGACCACCACCTACTCCTACGACTCCCTCGGCCAGCTGGAGCGCGCGACCAACCAGGATTCCGTGCTGGACATCGTCCGCGACGAGTACGGGCGGGTGACCGCCGAGGCGGTCAACGGGCTCGGGATCAGCTGGGACTACGACGAGAACGCCGTGCACCGCCGCACGCCGAGCGGGATCGACAGCACCTGGGTGTTCGACGGTGCGGGACGGCCCGAGTTGCTCACGACCTCCGGGCGTGAAGTGCGGTTCGAGTACGACGCGGCCGGCCGGGAGATCGGGCGGTACGTCGACGGATCGGCTGTACTGCGCCAGTCGTTCGACGAGCAGGACCAGCTGACCGAACAGGTGCTCACGGCCGGCGACCGGGTACTCAAGCAGCGCCGGTACCACTACCGCGTCGACGGGGAACTCATCGCCATCGACGACTCCACGACCGGCGCGCAGCGGTTCCGGCTCGACACGGCGGGCCGGGTCACCGAGGTGTCCGCGCAGCACGGGACCGAGCGGTACGCCTATGACGCGTGCGGGAACCTCACCAGCGCCACCACGCCGTGGTCCGAATACGACCACGACGGCCAGGGCCGGGTGGTCTCCCGCTACACCGGCGGGGCGGTCTGGCGGTTCTCCTGGGATCCGCTGGACCGGATGACCGACCTGACCGCGCCGGACGGCACCCGGTGGACCTACCTCTACGACCCGCTGGGCAGGCGGTTCGCCAAGCAGCGGTGGACCGGTGGTGCCGACGGCGTGCCGGTGATGACCGACGAGACCCGGTTCGTCTGGAGCGGTCCGGAACTCGTCGAGCAGCTGACCCAGCGCCACGACGGGTCGAAGTCGGTACTCACCTGGGAACGGCACCCGCTCGACGGGCGCGCGGTTGCCCAGTCCGAATACGCGTGGCCCCAGCATGAATCGCGGTTCCACTCGATCGTCACGAACCCCGTCGGCACACCGACCGAACTGCTCGGCGACAACGGCGACATCGTGTGGGAAGCACGCACGAGCATCTGGGGCGTGACGTGGCCGTCGAGGTCGGTGGCCACGACGCCGCTGCGGTTCCCCGGCCAGTACCACGACGACGAAAGCGGCCTGCACTACAACGTCTACCGCTACTACGACCCGACGGCGGCGCGGTACCTCAGCCAGGACCCGCTCGGCCTGCGCCCGGCGCCGAACCCGGTGGCGTACGTGGCGAGCCCGCTGCTCGCCGCCGATCCGCTCGGCCTGGCCGGGACCGGCAAGTGCGGTGGGTCGAACGGCGCGCCGAACCGCGACGGCACCGGCAACGACGCCGGGCACATCGACCGGTCGCAGCCGAAGCCGGACGGGAACCCGGGCAACGGCAAGGGCCTGGACCTGCGCAACCTCAGCGAGGCCGACTACTACAAGCTGAGCCCGCAGCTCAAGGAACTGCTGAAGACCGATCCGAACGGCGCCTGGTTCTGGTCCGGCGGCCGCCACGACGCGGACGGCAAGTGGAACTCCGTGATGGACACGGCGAACGACACGGCCAAGCGCAACGACGGCACCACCCTGGAAGCCAAGCTGGACAGCAACAAGATCACCATGCCGAACTGGAAGGACGAAGGCCCGTTCAACAAGCCCATCTGGGACGACGCCTCGGCCGCCTTCGCCCGCAACGCCAAGGGTGACGTGCACGCCATCCTGGTGCAGCCGGGCAAGGACGGACCGATCCCGGAGAACCCCACCGACGGGATCGCACGGCGCACCGACAACGTGTTCGACATGACGGAGTTCCCGATCCTGCGGCACAACCCGAACGTGGACCGGATCTTCACCCACGACGTGGTGTTCGACCAGAACACCAAGACGTTCGTGCCGCTCGGCACGAACGACCTGCTGTGGGAGAACCCGAACCGGCCCAAGCCGAAGCTGTAGGGGGTCAGAAGGTGTAGCGGATCTGGCGGTAGGGCGCCTTGCCGAAGGCCAGCACCTTGGCGGGCGTCACGGCGTAGACCGGGGCGCGGTGGTCGTTGTTGCCGGGATCGCTGAACTGACCGTCGACCACCTCGAACGGCCAGTCGATCTTGTCCTGCCACATCTTGGCGAGGCGGTGCAGCGTCTCCTCGTCGCCGATCCGGGCCGCGGTGCCCTCGACAACCACGTCGAGGCCGGAGCGGTAGGAGTTGGTCCCGGTGGTGAGCACGCAGCGGGAGTTGGTTTCGAGGTTGCGTGCCTTCTGCTCGTGCGCGCCGGTGCAGAAGTGCAGTTTGCCGTCGAGCCACATCGCGGGCAGGGGCGCCACGTGGGGGCGGCCGTCCTTGCGCACCGTGGACAGCCAGAACATCTCCGACTCGCGCAGCACCGCCTCGACCTCGGCCCACGGCATGGCGACACTGCCCGGCTCGCTGAATTCGGTGACGTGCTGGCTCTTCGGCTTGGTCATCGTGGCTCCTGGTGCTCGGCTGACGCTCTCACCGAGTATCGACCAGGCTCCCGCGCGAAACTCATCGCTCCTCCGAGCCGGGCTCCAGTCGGACTGCCTACGCTCGGCTTCGCCCGGGACACGCCGTCCGGGGCCGCCGGCTCGGTGCCGGAACCTCCCCACGTGGACCCAACGGGTTCCCCACCGAGCCGGCACGGGCCCCTGGGCTGGGCACCGTGGCGGCCCGTTCGGAGAACGCTGCCATCAGGCGGCCGCAGTGGGCAGCCAAATTTTCGCTCGCACCAGGCTGGACCGCGCGACAACCGGGGTGGGGCGTGGCACCCGGAGTTGGGTGCCAGTCAGGGGGTTAGGTGGGTTGGAGTAGGCGGGCCGAGATCTGCCTGCCGATGCGTTCCAGTAAGGGCTCGGGCTGGGTCATGCACAGGTGGGCATCCGGCTCCAGGTCGGTTAGGGCGTAGGCGGTCTCGAAGCCGGCGAGACGGAGTTGTGCTGGGGTCAGGGTGGCCTTGCCCGCAACGGCGACCACCGGGACCGAGGCGGTGCGGGCGCGCGTGGCGACGCCCAGGGCTGCCTTGCCGCGGAGGGTTTGGGTGTCCAGGGCCCCTTCGCCGGTGATTACCAGGTGGGCGTCCTTCAACACCTCGTCGAAGTTGGTTAGGTCCAGTACCAAGTCGATGCCGGGGCGTAGGGTCGCGCCCAGAGCCGCCACCAGGCCGTAGCCGACTCCGCCGGCGGCGCCGGCGCCGGGGGTGGTTCTGTGGTCGGTGCCGGTGGCGGCGTCGAGCCGATCAGCCCAGCTGGAAAGGGCGTGGTCCAGCAGCGCGACCTGCACCGGCGACGCGCCCTTCTGCGGGCCGTACACCGCGGCGGCGCCGTTTTCGCCCAGCAGGGGGTTGTCCACATCCGCGGCGATGACGAACTCCGCGCTCGCCAGGGCCGGGTGCAACCCCGACAAGTCCATTGCCAGCACCTCGGTCAGGCTTCTTCGCACCACGCGGGCGCCCAGGGCCTCCAGCAAACCGCTGCCCCCGTCGGTGCTGGCGCTGCCACCGATGCCCAGCACGATGGACCGGCAACCCGCGTCGAGGGCCGCCCGCACGACCAAGCCCGTTCCGTACGTTGACGCGGTCATCGGCTTCGGGACCCCGCCGGGCAGGGCGACCAGGCCCGCGGTCTCGGCGAGTTCGATGACCGCCACCCCGTCCCGCGCCGCGTATCGGGCGCGCATCGGGCGGCCCGTCGGGCCCTGGGCGGTGACGGCCACCTCCCGGTACCCGGCTTCGATCGCCGCCGCGGCGAAACCGTCGCCGCCGTCGGCGATGGGGACGCGCACCACCTCGGCGTCCGGGGCGCCCGCGCGGATCCCCGCGGTGAGGACGGCCGCCACCAGCGGCGCGGACAGCGAACCCTTGAACTTGTCCGGCGCGACGACCACCTTCACCCCGGGCACGCTCAGTCCAGCCCGACCGGCTGCCGCAGTTCGGCACCATCGGTCTCGGCCAGTTCCTCGAACTCGACGATCCCGTCCAGCTCCTGGCCCATCGCGATGTTCGTCACCCGCTCCAGGATGATCTCCACGACCACCGGCACCCGGTGCTCGGCCATCAGCTTGCCCGCCTCCTCGAAGGCGTCGGCGATCAGCTCCGGCTCGTGCACGCGGATCGCCTTGCAGCCCAGGCCTTCCGCCACCTTCACGTGGTCGACCCCGTACCCGCCGAGCTCGGGCGAGTTGATGTTGTCGAAGGCCAGATCGACGTGGTAGTCCATCGCGAACGCGCGCTGGGCCTGCCGGATCAGGCCGAGATAGGAGTTGTTCACCAGCACGTGGATGTAGGGCAGGTTGAACTGCGCGCCGACCGCCAGCTCCTCGATCATGAACTGGAAGTCGTAGTCACCGGACAGCGCGACCACGGTGGCGTCCGGATCGGCGACGCACACGCCCAGCGTGGCGGGCACCGTCCAGCCGAGCGGACCGGCCTGCCCGCAGTTGATCCAGTGCCGCGGGTGGTACACGCGCAGGAACTGCCCGCCGGCGATCTGCGAGAGCCCGATCGTGGACACGTACCGCACGTCGCGCCCGAACACGGCGTTCATCTCGCGGTAGACCCGCTGCGGTTTGATCGGCACCTCGTCGAAGTCGGTGCGCCGGTGCAGGGTGCGCTTGCGGTCACCGCAGGCACCGACCCAGTCCGCCCACGACGGCAGGCTCCCGGCCGCACGGCGGTCGCGGGCCGCCGCCAGCAGCTGCCGCAACGCCGCCTTGGCGTCCGAGACCACGCCGTAGTCCGGCGCGAACACCCGCCCGATCTGCGTCGGCTCGATGTCGACGTGCACGAACCGCCGTCCCGCGGTGTAGGTGTCCAGTCCGCCGGTGTGCCGGTTGGCCCAGCGGTTGCCGATGCCCAGCACGAAGTCCGAGGCGAGCAGGGTCGCGTTGCCGTAGCGGTGCGCGGTCTGCAGCCCGGCCATGCCCGCCATCAGGGGGTGGTCGTCCGCGATCGAACCCCAGCCCATCAGCGTCGGGATGACCGGCACTTCCAGCAGTTCGGCCAGCTCGACGAGCTCCTCGCTGGCGTCGGCGTTGATGATCCCGCCGCCCGCCACGATGAGCGGCCGTTCCGCGGTGACCAGGAGGTCGAGGATCTTCTCGGCCTGCGCCCTGGTCGCGGCCGGTTTGTGCACCGGGAGCGGTTCGTAGGTGTCGATGTCGAACTCGATCTCGGCGAGCTGCACGTCGAGCGGCAGGTCGATCAGCACCGGGCCGGGCCGCCCGGACCGCATCAGGTGGAACGCCTGCTGGAAGGTGCCCGGCACCTGCGCCGGTTCCAGCACCGTGGTGGCCGCCTTGGTCACCGTCGCGGCGATCGAGGCGATGTCGACCGCCTGGAAGTCCTCCTTGTGCAGCTTGGCCACCGGCGCCTGGCCGGTGATGCACAGGATCGGCGTGGAATCGGCCCACGCCGAGTACAACCCGGTGATCATGTCGGTGCCGGCGGGCCCCGAGGTCCCCACGCAGATGCCGATGTTGCCCGCCCGCGCCCGGGTGTAGCCCTCGGCCATGTGCGCCGCGCCCTCGACGTGGCGCGCCAGCACGTGCCGGATCCCGCCGTGGTCGCGCATCGCGGAGTAGAACGGGTTGATGGCCGCGCCGGGGAGGCCGAACGCCTGGGTGGCGCCCTCCCGCTCGAGGATCAGGACGGCGGCGTCGACCGCTCTCATGCGTGCCATGGCGTCTCTCCTTGGTGGACGAACGGGATCACTTGAGGCCGGACAGTTCTTCGACGAGCAACCGCAGTGCCGAGTGGTCGAGCGAGCCGTGGCCGCGGGCGCGCAGCGCGCCCATCAGCTGGGCGACCAGCGCGCCCAGCGGGATGGCCACCCCGGCTTCGCGGGCGGCCGAGGTGACGATGCCGAGGTCCTTGTGGTGCAGGTCGACGCGGAACCCCGGGGTGTAGTCGCCGGCGATCATGCCCGCCGCCTTGCGGTCGAGGATGCGGTTGCCCGCCAGCCCACCGGCCAGCACCTTGACCGCCGCCTCGGCGTCGACACCGTGCGCGTCGAGGAAAACCAGCGCCTCCGCGACCAGTTCGATGGTGCCCGCGACGATCAGCTGGTTCGCCGCCTTGACGGTCTGGCCGGAACCCGCGGGCCCGACGTGGACCACCGTCGAGCCGACCGCGTCGAGCACCGAACGCGCCGCTTCGACGTCCTCGGCGGTGCCGCCGACCATGATCGACAGAGTGCCTTCGACCGCACCGGCCTCACCGCCGGACACCGGGGCGTCGACCGCCCGGAGCCCGCGCTCGACCGCCGCGCCGACGAGCCGCGCGGCCACGTCGGGCCGGATCGTGCTCGCGTCGATCCACAGGCTGCCCGGCCGGGCGTTCGCGAGGAGTTCCTCCGCGACGCCTTCGACGTCCGGCGAGTCCGGCAGCATGGTGAGCACCACGTCGGCGCCGCTCACCGCTTCGGCCACGCTTCCCGCGCCACGACCGCCCTGTGCGACGAGCGCGTCCACCTTCTCCTTGCTCCGGTTGAACCCGATCACCCGGTACCCGGCCTTCACCAGGTTGGCCGCCATCGGACCGCCCATGATGCCGAGACCGATCACCGCGACCGTGTGCTGCTCGCTCATCTCTGCTCTCTCAATCCTTTGTAGACGGTTCAGCCGCGGAGCCAGGCGAACGGGTCCGCCGCGGCCTTGTACTCCAGGCCGACCAGCCCGGCGTAACCCGCGGCCTCGATCGCGCCGAGCCAGTCGGCCAGCGGCAGGTCGCCGGTGCCCGGCGCGCCACGGCCCGGCGCGTCGGCGATCTGCACGTGGCCGACCCGGCCGGTGTGGGCCGCGATCACGGCCGGGACGTCGTCCCCGTTGACCGCGAGGTGGTAGAAGTCGGCCAGCAGGCGCACGTTGTCCGCACCGACCCGGTCGAGCACCGCGACCGCGTCCGCGGCGGTTTTGAGCGGGTACGCCTCGATCCCGCTCACCGGCTCGACCACGATCTGGCCGCCGAACGTGCCGACCGCGTGGGCCGCGTGCGCCAGGTTCGCCACCGCGATCTCGTCCTGCCGCTCCGGCGCCACGCCGTCGATCCGGTTGCCGTACAAGGCGTTGAACGTCCGGCAGCCGAGCCGCTTGCCGATCTCCACCACCACGTCGACGTTGTCCCGCAGTTCCTTTTCCCGGCCGGGCCAGGAAACGAGCCCGCGGTCACCGGCGGGCATGTCCCCGGCGGCCAGGTTCAGGCCGGTGAGCCGGACCCCGGCGTCTTCGATCGCCTTGACAAAGCCCTCGACCTCCGCGTCCGACGGCACCGCCTCGGGGAACGGCCACCAGAACTCGACCGCGTCGAACCCGGCGGACCGGGCGGCCGCGGGGCGTTCCAGCAGCGGCAGATCGGTGAGCAGGATCGAGCAGTTCACCGTGTAGTGCAGGCCGTGCGTCATCGGGGGGTCTCCTTCATTCGGGTGGTCACCGGATTGGTCAGCGCGCCGACGCCCTCGATCTCGACGGTGACCCGGTCGCCGCCGGTCATCGGGCCGACGCCCGCCGGGCTGCCGGTCAGCACGACGTCGCCGGGCGACAGGGTGAAGTACCGCGTCACGTGGGCGAGGATCTCGCCGATCCCGAAGATCATCCGGTCGATCCCGGACCGCTGCACCCGGTCGCCGTTGCACCAGGTGGTCAGCTCCGCCGCGCCCGGCGGTTCGGTTTCGATCCACGGGCCCAGCGGGCAGAAGGTGTCGGCGCTCTTGGCCCGCGCCCACTGCCCGTCGGCCCGCCAGTCGTGCGCGGTGACGTCGTTCGCGCAGGTGTAGCCCAGGACGTAGTGGTGGTAGTCGTCCGCACGGACGTCGCGCGCCCGTCTGCCGATGACCACCGCCAGCTCGCCCTCGTACTCCAGCCGGTCCACCTCGGCGGGGCGTTCGATGGCCTGGCCGGGCCCGATCACCGAGTTGGGCGTCTTCAGGAACAACGCGGGCCGCTCGGGCCACGGCCGCCCCTTTTCCTCGACCTGGCAGGGGTAGTTGCTCCCGACGCAGACGATCGTCCGGGGGTCGCACGGCGCCAGCAGGGTCACCTCGTCCAGCCGTGCCACCAGGTTCCCGTCCCGCACGACGTCGCCTTCGAGCACGCCGGTGCCCACCCGGCCGTCGAGTTCGTAGCGGACGATGCGCATGTCTCAGCCCCGCTCCGCCACGGCCGCGCGCACCAGTTCCAGCGGGTGCCACGCGGTGCGGCCGACGCCGTGGAAGATCTGCTGGCGGCAGGAAACCCCGGTCGCCGCGACAAGCGTTTCCGCCGGTTCGGCCTCGATCGCCGGGAACAGGCGGTCACGGCCGACGGTCATCGAGGTCTCGTAGTGCTCGGCCTCGAAGCCGAACGAACCGGCCATCCCGCAGCAACCCGAGTCGATCTCGGACACCTCCAGCCCGGGGATCCGGCGCAGCAACGCCATCGTCGCGGCGGTGCCCACTTCGGCCTTCTGGTGGCAGTGCCCGTGGAAGACCACGCGCCGCCCGGCCAGCCACGAGTTCTCCGACAGCGTCAACCGGCCGTCGTCGATAGCTTCGACGAGCAGTTCCTCCACCTGCCGCACGCGTTCACCGACTTCGATGACGGCGGGCAGGTCCGGGAGCAGCGCGGCGGTTTCGTCCCGGAGCGTGAACACGCAGGACGGTTCGCAGCCCACGATCGGCGAGCCGGGCACGGTGTTCTCGGCCAGCGAGGTGACCAGCCCGGTCGCCTTCTTCTTGGCGTCGTCGAGCAGTCCCTTGGACAGGCTCGACCGGCCGCAGCACCCGCCACTGGCCAGTTCGACCGCCCAGCCCGCGGTTTCCAGCAGTTCGATGGCGGCCTTGCCGATCTGCGGTTCGGTGTAGGTGGTGAACGAGTCGGCCAGCCAGTTCACCGTGCCCGCCGAGCCGGGCGCGACCCGGCCACGGCGGCGGTGCCAGCGCAGCAGGTTGTCGCGGACGAAGGCGGGCATCGGCCGTTCCGCCTTGATCCCGATGACGCGTTCCATGATCCGGCGCACGAAGCCGATGCGGCCGGGCAGGTTCGACACCGGCGCGGTGGCCGAGCCGAGCCGGTTGAGGAAGCGGATCGAGCCGAACAACCGCGAGCGAAACGGGATCCCGTGCTCCTCGTGGTGGTGGTGCAGGGTCTCGGCCTTGAGCGCGGCCATGTCCACGCTCATCGGGCACTCGCTCTTGCACGCCTTGCACATCAGGCAGAGGTCGAGGATCTCGTGCAGCCGGTCGTCGGCGAGCGCGGCCTTCGGGTCCGGTTCGGACAGTGCCTTCACCAGTGCGTTGGCCCGGCCGCGGGTGGAGTGCTCCTCCTGCAGGGTCGCCTGGTACGACGGGCACATCACGCCCGCGGTGGTCTTGCGGCACAGCCCGATGTTCATGCACCGGTCGGCCGCGTCGCGCATGCCGCCGCCGACCACCTCGAAGGTCAGCATGGTGCGGAACGGCTGGGCCGGGGTGAGCGCGTCGCGGTCGCGCAGGTTCTCGGTCATCGGCGGCGCGTCGACGATCTTGCCGGGGTTCATCACGCCCGCCGGGTCGAACAGCGCCTTGACCCCGCGCATGGCCTCGTACAGCTCGTCGCCGAAGATCTCGCGGTTGAACTCGGACCGGGCCAGGCCGTCGCCGTGCTCGCTGGAGTTGACCCCGCCGTACTCGGCGACCAGGTCCTTGATCTTCTCCGCGACCACCCGCATGGTGTCGACCTGCGCCGGATCGGTGAGGTCGACGAACGGGCGGATGTGCAGGCAGCCCACCGAGCAGTGGCCGTAGAACCCGGCCTCCAGCCGGTGCTCGTCGAGGATTTCCTTGAACCGCGCGGTGTATTCGGCGAGGTGCTCGGGCGAGACCGCGGTGTCCTCGATGAACGCGAGTGGCCTGCGCGTGCCCTCCCCCGCCGCCATCAGCAGGCCCAGACTGGACTTCCGGACCTTGAGCAACGCGGTCTGCTCGGCCTTGGTGACCGCCTTGAGCGTGTGGTAACCGTGCCCGTTGCGTTCCCACAACGCCGCGACGTGGTCGAGCTTGGTCACCAGTTCGGCTTCGTCGTCACCGGAGAACGACACGAACAGCAAGGCCGCCGGGTCGCCGACCAGGTGGTTGCCGAGGTCGGCGTACTCGATCTTCTGCCGGGACAGGTCCAGGATGGTCTTGTCCATCAGTTCCACCTGGTGCGGATCGCACGACAGCGCGTCGCCGGTGGCGGAGATGGCCGCGTGCGTGGTCTCGAAGTGGCCCACCGCGTACACGGTCTTCTTCGGCTTGGGCACCAGATCGACCACCGCGCGGGTGGCGATGACGAGCGTGCCCTCGGCGCCCACGACGAACTTCGCCAGATCGAACGGCACGTCCCCGGTGAGCCGGTCGAGGCGGTACCCGCACGCCCGCCGCCAGAACAGCGGCATCCCGGCGGCGATCGCCTTTTCGTTGGTGTCGACCAGTTCCGGCAGTTCGCGGTAGATGCGGCCTTCGAGCGTGTCCGCCTCGGCACGGCGGCGGCGCTCGTCCTCGGTCACCGGTTCGAGCCGCGCCGTCGAGCCGTCGGACAGCACCACGTCGAGCGCGCGCACGTGGTCGATCGTCATGCCGAAGGTGAGCGAACCGCTGCCCGCCGAGTTGTTGCCGATCATGCCGCCGATGGTCGCCCGGTTGCTGGTGGAGGTGTCCGGGCCGAACATCAGCCCGTGCGCGGCGGCCGCCTGGTTGAGCTGGTCCTGCACCACCCCGACCTCGACCACCGCCGTGCGCGCCACCGGATCGATCTCCAGGATCCGGTTCATGTGCCGGGAGAAGTCGAGCACCAGACCGGGGCCGACGGTCTGGCCGGCCAGGCTGGTGCCCGCACCCCGAGGCACGACCGGGATGCCGAACTCGGCAGCGGTGCGCACGGCGGCGCTGACGTCCGCGTCGTCCACCGGGAACACCACGCCGGCCGGCATGATCGAGTACATGCTCGCGTCCCGCGAGAACAGGTGGCGCGTGTAGTCGTCGAACGCCACCTCGCCGGTCACCCGGCCGGACAGGACGTGCTCCAGCGATCGGGTGCCGAGGCTCAGCTCAGCGGTCATGGGCGGAAGTCCTCTCGCGTCGGCGGGTTCAGTTGTCCTGCAGGTGTTCGAGCGCCGCGTCGACCCCGCGCGGCTCGATCGGCACGCCGGAGAGCACCAGGCCCATCTGCACGCCGGAGAGCGTGCCCGCCAGGGTGAGGTCGTTGAACGCGCCGAGGTGGCCGATGCGGAAGATCCGGCCGGCGAGCTTGCCCAGCCCGGCGCCCAGGGACATGTCGAAGCGGTCCAGGATCACCGCCCTGACCTTGTCCGCGTCGACGTCCTCGGGCACCAGCACCGCGGTCAGCGCCCCGGAGTACTCGCGTTCGTCGAGGCACAGGACTTCCAGGCCCCAGGCCCGGACCGCGGCCCTGGTCGCGGCCGCGTGGCGGGCGTGCCGGGCGAAGACGTTCGGCAGGCCCTCGGCGTAGAGCAGGCGCAGTGCTTCCTTGAGGCCGTAGAGCAGGTTCGTGTTCGGGGTGTAGGGGAAGAAGCCGCGCTGGTTCGCCGCGAGCATCGGCTTCCAGTCCCAGAAGGTGCGCGGCAGGCGCGCGGTCTCGGACGCGGCCAGTGCCTTCTCGCTGACCGCGTTGAAGCTGAGGCCGGGCGGGAGCATGAGTCCCTTCTGCGAGCCGGAAACCGTGACGTCCACGCCCCATTCGTCGTGGCGGTAGTCGATCGAACCCAGCGACGAGATGGTGTCGACGAACAGCAGCGCCGGGTGGCCCGCCGCGTCGATCGCCGCGCGGATCTCCGGGATCCGGCTGGTCACCCCGGTCGAGGTCTCGTTGTGCACCACGCAGACGGCCTTGATCGTGTGTGCTTTGTCGGCGGCGAGCTTCTCGGCGACCACCTCCGGGCTCGCGCCGTGGCGCCAGTCGCCGGGCACGAAGTCCACCTCGAGGCCGAGGCCGCGGGCCATCTCCTGCCAGAGCGTGGCGAAGTGGCCGGTCTCGAAGCACAGCACCCGGTCACCCGGGCTCAGCGTGTTGACCAGGGCGGCCTCCCAGGCACCGGTGCCGGTGGCGGGGTAGAGCACCACCGGGCCCTCGGTGCCGAACACCGGCTTGATGTCGCGGAGCAGCTCCAGGCCCAGTTCGCCGAACTCGGGGCCGCGGTGGTCCATCGTCGCGGCCGACATCGCCCGCAGCACGGAGTCCGGCACGTTGGTCGGCCCCGGGATCTGAAGGAAGTGCCGCCCTGCCGCGTACGTCATCTGTGTCCTCCGGGATCAGGAAAAAGGAAGTTCTCCAGGCGATTTCGTCGTATTTCGCATTGCGGAAAACTTATACTGCCTAGCGAAATAGTAACCGGGACCACCCGTGCTCGTCGAGCCTCCGGAGCGAATTCCCGCAGGCGGAACCCGTGCCTTGACGCCTCGATGTGACCCGGGTAATACTCATCACACGGAATTCTTATTCCATATAGCGGAATTAGCCCGCACCGACCGCCCCCGAGTCACCGCCGATTCCAGGGAGCCCCATGTCGATACAACTCATCACCGTCGCAGCACTCGCGCTGGTGTTCCTGATCGCCACCGTGCTGCCGGTGCACATGGGCGCGCTCGCGTTCGTCGCGGCGTTCGTGGTGGGCACCGCGTTCGCCGGGGAGAGCACCGACGACATCGTCGCGGGCTTCCCCGGCGACCTGTTCGTCATCCTCGTCGGCGTCACGCTGCTCTTCGCCATCGCCAAGGGCAACGGCACGGTCGACTGGCTGGTGCACGCCGCGGTCCGGGCGGTGCGCGGGCGGATCATGCTGATCCCGTGGGTGATGTTCCTGGTCACCGCGGTGCTGACGGCGGTCGGCGCGGTGGTCCCCGCGGCGGTGGCGATCATCGCGCCGATCGGGATGAGCTTCGCTTCGCGCTACCGGATCAACCCGGTGCTGATGGGCCTGCTGATCATCAACGGCGCCAGTGCCGGCGGGTTCTCCCCGATCAGCATCTTCGGCAGCATCGTCAACGGCGTGGTCGGGCGGAACAACCTGCCGAGCAATCCGGGGCTGCTGTTCCTGTCCTCGTTCCTGTTCAATGTGGTGCTCAGCGTGGTCGTGTTCTTCCTCTTCGGCGGGCGCGAACTGCTGCGCCGCCAGCCGGAGCGCGAGCAGGCCGCGGTGCTCGCCGGTGGTGGCGGCGGTCCGGTCACCCCTGAGCCGAGCCCGCCGACCGGCGGCACCACCGGCGACGACGCCCCGCCCTCGCTCACCCGCGACGGCGTGTTCACCCTGCTCGGCCTGGCCGCGCTCGCGATCGGCGCGCTCGCCTTCGGCCTCGACGTCGGCTTCACCGCGCTGACCGTGGCGGCCCTGCTCTCGATCGCGTCACCGCACGCCGCCAAGGCCGCCGTCGGGCAGGTCGCGTGGCCCACCGTGCTGTTGATCTGCGGCATCGTCACCTACGTGTCGCTGATGGAACGCGTGGGCACCATCGACTGGCTCGGCAACCTGGTCACCGGCATCGGCTCGCCGCTGCTGGCGGCGCTGGTCATCTGCGTCATCGGCGCGATCGTGTCGGCGTTCGCCTCCACCACCGGCATTCTCGGCGCGCTCATCCCGCTGGCCGTGCCGTTCCTGCTCGCCGGGGAGATCGGCGCGGTCGGGCTGATCGTCGCCCTGTCGATCTCGTCGTCGGTGGTCGACTCGTCACCGTTCTCCACCAGCGGCGCGCTGGTGGTCGCGAACGCCCCGGCGGACCAGCGCGACCACACCTTCCGGCGGCTGATGATCTGGGGCTTCAGCATGTGCGCGGTCGCGCCCATCGCCACCTGGATCTTCTTCGTCTCCCCCGGCTGGCTCTAGATCTTCACCGGCTCAGGCCGGTCCAGCGAACGGAACACCGGCGCGAGCAGGGCGGCGATCGCGGTGGCGGCGGTGACGGCGGCGAGGATCAGGCCCGCGGTGAGCAGGCCTTCCCCCGCCGCCACCGCCGCGAGCGGCGCGCTGGTCAGCGCGGGCGCACCGAGCAGCAGGGCGTTCTGCGCCCCCAGCACGCGTCCCCGCATCTCGTCCGGGGTGGCTTCGATGGTGAGCACGCCGAGCACGGCACCGGCCGGGGCGTTGGTGAAGCCGACCAGCGCCGCGGAACCGAGCACCACCCACGGTGCGGCCAGGCTGCCGATCCCGGCGAACCCGGCCAGCGTGCCGAGCATGCCGATGACGAACCAAGTCCGCCGCCGGACGCGACCGGCGGAGGCGGCGAAGAGCGCCGACCCGAGAAGGCTGCCCGCGGCGAACGCGCTCAACGTCAGCCCCGCCAGGCCGGGCAGGTTCTCGCGGGTGAAGTACGCGGGCATGAGCGTGGTCTGCATGGCGCTGATCGCGGCCACGAACGCCGAACTGACCAGCGTGGCCCCGAGCACGATCCGGCTCCCGGCCAGGAACCGCCACGACACCAGCAGATCGCCGAAGGCCCGGCGGACCGCGCCACCGGGCGCGTCCGCGGCCGGCGTGACGGCACCGGCCCGCGGGTCGATCACCCGCGTCATCACCGCGGCGAGCAGGCTCAGCGCGGCGGTCAGGTACAGCAGCGCCGGGGTCAGCCCGAACAACGCGACGAAGAGGCCGCCGAGCCCGGGACCCGCGAGCAGCAGGAGGTTGCTCAGCGTCTCCCGGGTGGCGAGCAGCCGGTCCAGCACCACCGGCGGACCACCGCGCAGCCGGGCCACCACGGGCAGCAACGTCTCGTGCGCGGTCATGCCCGGCGCGCGGACCGCGGCGCCGAGCACCGCCATCACCAGGAACCAGGTCATGTCCAGGCCCCACAGGGCATCCACCACCGGCAGCGCGGCCACCGCCACCGCGGCGAGCAGGTCGGCGGTGCTCGACACCAGCCGCCGGTCGATCCGGTCGACGAGCAGCCCGCCGACCACCCCCACCCCGGCCGAAGTCGCCGTCGACACCGTCGCCAGCACCCCGGCGGCCAGCACGTCACCGGTCCGGTCCAGCACCAGCAGCGGCATGATCACGCCGGCGATCCCCTTGCCCAGCAACGAAAGGCCGTACGAAACCAGGTACAGCACCGGACTGCTGCGCACGGTGGCCCTCCTCCTCGGTACGCTCGGTCGGTCCGGACCAGCAGACACTCAGCCGTTGCGGCACACTCAACGGCATGTGACCCACGTCATGGGCACCTCGAGGAGGGGGCGGGAGTGGCCTGGAGTACCCGTGAGATCGCCGAACTGGCCGGTACCAGCCTGCGCGCGGTGCGGCACTACCACGAGATCGGCCTGCTGGCCGAGCCCGAACGCCGCGCCAACGGCTACAAGCGGTACGGCGTCGCGCACCTGGTCCGGCTGCTGCGCATCAAGCGCCTGACCGATCTCGGCTTCTCCCTGCCGCAGATCGCCGAGATGGGCAACGCCGACGAGCACCCCGAAGAAGCGTTGCGCGCGCTGGACACCGAGCTGGCCGAGAAGATCGACCGGCTGCAGCAGGCCCGCACCGAGATCGCCGAGGCCCTCAAGCAGCCGGGTCCGCTCGACCTCCCGCCGGACCTGGCCGCGGCCACCGCCGAAGCGAAGCTCACCGACGCCGACCGCTCGTTCGTCGTGGTGATGAGCAGGCTGCTCAGCGACTCGGCGATCGACGCGTACCAGGACATGCTGCACGCCACCGGCACCGACCACCCCAGCAACGCCGCGTTCGACGCGCTGCCCGCGGATGCCGACGAGCAGACCAAGGAAGCCCTGCTCGACAGCATGGTGCCGTACATCCTCGAAGTCCAGGCCGAGCACCAGGGCGTCAGCGAGTTCAAGGCGGCCAGCCCCCGCGAACAGCGCCTCGCCGTGCACACCATGAGGTCCGCGCTCGAAGAGCTGTACAACCCGGCCCAGCTCGACGTCATCCGCCGCCTGTCCGTCCGGCTCGCGGCCGAGGCCGCCGCAGCCGCCGAAGCCGGCGGCTGAAGCCGGGGCCGCGCCCGTGTCCGGACAGCAGCCGCTGCTGCACGACCTCGCGATCGCGCTGCGCGCGCCGACCGTGGTGCTGTCGGGCCGCGACGGGCAGCTCCGGGCCACCGGCACCCAGGGCGTGCTGCACGGCGACCGGCGGGTGCTCGGTGAAGCCGTGGTGACCGTCGACGGCCGGGAACCGGAGCCGATCGGGTTCGCCGAAACCGGTGCCGCCCGCGCCGAATTCACCGGCTTGCTCCGGGACGCGGGCACGACGGCGTGGCTGCGGCGGCGCCGGACCGCCGATGCGCGCGGCATGGTCGAAGAACTCGAACTGGACGGGACCACCCCGGCGGCCCGCGTGGTGGAGCTGACCGTGTCCGCCGACTTCGCGCCGATCGAGGAGATCAAGGGCGGCGGCTCGTGGCCACCCGCGAACGCGGTGGTGGACGCTTCGAGCGCCCGGTGGAAGTCGGGCGAACTGACCGGCACGGTGACCGCCGAGGGCGCGACGATCGAGGCCCGCGGCGAGAAGGTGGTGGTCCAGTGGACGGTCACCGCACCGGCGACCGTGCGCTGGTCGATCGAGGTGACCGACGAGAACCCGATCTTCGTGCCGGGCGCGCCCGTGCTCGCCACCCCCGAGGTCCGCGCCGACGACCGCCGGTTCACCACGTTCCTCAACCGCTCGCTGGCCGATCTCACCGGTCTGCTGCTGGCCGAACGCGAGCACCCGCGTGACGTCTTCGCCGCCGCGGGCGCGCCCTGGTACCTCACGCTCTTCGGCCGCGACAGCATCTGGGCGGCCCGCATGCTCCTGCCGGTCTCGGTGGAACTGGCCGCGGGAACCCTGCGCACGCTGGCCCGCTCGCAGGGCCGCGAACACAACCCGGCCAGCGGTGAAGCGCCCGGCAAGATCCTGCACGAACGCCGTCGCGCGGACTTCCAGTTGCGCGGTATGTCGTTGCCCGCCTGGTACTACGGCACGGTCGACGCGACGGCACTGTGGGTGTGCCTGCTCCACGACGCGTGGCGCTGGGGACTGCCCGAGGAGCGCGTGCGCGAGCTGCTGCCGAACCTGCGCGCCGCGCTGACCTGGATCACCGAACTGTCCGACACCGACGGTGACGGTTTTGCCGAGTACCTCGACGAATCCGGCCGTGGCCTGGCGAACCAGGGTTGGAAGGACTCGGCGGACGCGGTGCGCTTCGCCGACGGGCGCCACGCCGAACCACCGGTCGCGCTCGCCGAAGTCCAGGGGTACCAGCACGAGGCCGTGGTGCGCGCCGCCGAGCTGCTGTCCGCTTTGGACGAACCCGCCGACGGGCTCGCCGAATGGGCCGGAAGATTGCGGGCGCGCTTCCGTGAACGCTTCTGGGTCAACGGGTATCCCGCGCTCGCACTCGACGGCTCGAAGTCCAAAGTGGACGCGCTGACCAGCAACATCGGCCACCTGCTCGGCACCGGCCTGGTCGGCGGAACCGAGTCCGCCGCCATCGCCGGCCACCTGCTCGGCCCGGACCTGGCCGCCGGGTACGGGCTGCGGACCATGTCCTCGGCGATGGGCGGGTACTCACCGCTGAGCTACCACTGCGGGTCGATCTGGCCGCACGACACCGCGATCGTGGTGCGCGGGCTGTCGCGGGCCGGGAAGCACGCCGAAGCCGCCGGACTGGGCATGCAGCTGGTGCGCGCGGCCGGTGCCTTCGGGGACCGGATGCCCGAGCTGTACGGCGGGTTCGCCGCCGACGATTCGCCGATTCCCTTGCCCTACGGTGCTTCCTGCCGTCCCCAGGCCTGGTCCGCGGCGTCCGCGGTGGTCCTGCTGCAGGCGTTCCTCGGCCTGGAAGCCGACCTCCCGGCGGGCACGATCTCGCTCGCTCCGCCGCCCTCCCCCATCGGCGCCTTCGAGGTCCGGGGCCTGCCGATCGGCGAGGGCACGCTGGACGTGGCCGTGCGGGCGGACGGGTCGATCGCCGAACTGGTGCTGCCACCCGGCCTCAGCGCAACGACTTCCGGTCCTTGAGCGAGCGCGCCTTCGCGTTCTCGACGTGCTCGCGCATCCGCTCCGCGGCACCTTCCGCGTCGCCGCGGGTGAAGGCCTCGTGCACCGCCCGGTGTTCCCGCGCGGCGACCTCCGCGTCGGACGAACCGAGTTCGGCGTAGAGGCGGAAGCGCTGCACCGAGCCGCCCAGTGAGCGGTAGGCGCCTTCGAGGAACGGGTTGCCCGACTGCTTGGCGATGAGCGAGTGGAAGGCTTCGTCGGCCGACCAGTAGGCGCTGAAGCCGTTGGCGTCCGAGTCGGCCGCGGTCGCCATCCGGTCCACCGTGTCCAGCAGCTCGTCCAGGAACTCCGGGGTGGTCCGGCGACCGGCTTCGTAGGTGAGCGCGGGCTCGAGCACCAGCCGCGCGTCCATCAGCTTGCCCAGCTCGGCCTCGGTGAACAGCGGTGCCACGCGGTAGCCCTTGAGCGCCTCGCGGTGCACCAGCCCGGTGTGCTCCAGCCGCGCCAGCGCCTCCCGCAACGGGGTCTGGCTGACCTCCAGTTCGCGGGACAGCGCCCCGATGTTGACCGGTTCGCCGGCGTGCCACCGGCCGTCCATGAACTGCCCGAGCAGCACCTCGTACATGCGATCGGCCAGGGGCTGCCGGGTGGATCGCCGCGGGGAAGCCATCTGTGTCCCGTCCTCCTTCGTCGTGCCCAAGATAGCCGAGCCGCGCCGCTATACTATTGACACAAATCCTATAGTATTTGACATGACCCAGCGAGTACTGATCACCACCGCCTATCTCGAGCCCGGTGGCGAGGTCGACCGGCTGCTGCTCGAAGCCGGTTTCGAAACCGCGTTCGCGCCTCGGAGCGGGCCACGCCTGCGCCGGGTGATCACCGACGTGGACGCGGTCGTGGCCGGGACCGACGCCTTCACCGCCGAGGTACTCGAGGCCGCCACCCGGCTGAAGGTGCTCGGGCGCTGCGGCGCCGGGTACGACAACATCGACGTGGAAACCGCCACCCGTCAGGGAATCGCGGTCACCTTCACACCCGGCGCCAACCGCCGCTCGGTGGCCGAGCACGTGCTCGCGCTGATGCTCAACTGCGCGCGGCTGATCCCGCAGAACGTCGCCGCGGTGGCCGCGGGTGGCTGGGACCAGCGCAGCGGGCGCGAGCTGGCCGGGGCCACGCTCGGCATCGTCGGCCTCGGCTCGATCGGCAAGACCGTGGCCCGGCTGGCGCTGGCGCTCGGCATGCGCGTGGTGGCCTACGACCCGTTCCTGGACACGGATTTTGTCGCCGACACCGGGATCGAGGTGCGGTCGCTGGACGGGGTGCTCGCCGAGGCGGACTTCGTCAGCTTGCACCTGTTCCTCGACGACTCGACGCGCCGGTTGATCGACGCCCGTGCCCTCGCCCTGATGAAACCCGGCGCGTACCTGATCAACACCGCGCGGGGTGAGGTGGTCGACGAGGCAGCGCTCGCCGACGCGCTGGAGTCCGGGCACCTCGGCGGGGCCGGGCTGGACGTGGTCGAAACCGAACCGCTGCCCCCGGACAGCAGGCTGCGCGGGCTCGGCAACGCCCTCGTCACCGCGCACATCGGCGCGGCGACCGTCGAAGCCCGTTCGCGGTCCAGCCTGATGGCCACGCGCCAGGTGATCGACCTCCTCCAGGGCCGCACGCCGGACAACCTGGTCAATCCGGACTACGCGAAGGCGGTCCGGTGATGCGGTTCGCCGCCAATCTGAAGTGGCTGTTCACCGAGTTGCCGTTCGAACGACGTTTCGACGCCGCCGCCGCGGCCGGCTTCACCGGGGTCGAATGCCCGGCGCCCTATTCGGTGCCCGCGCCCGAACTGAGGCGGCGGCTCGATGACGCCGGTCTGCCGCTGGTGCTGCTCAACACGCCCGAAATCGCTTGCGCGCCAGGGCGGACGGCCGAGTTCCGCGCGGGTTTCCACCGGGCACTCGACTACGCCGCCGAACTGGACTGCGGGCTGGTGCACGTGCTCGCCGGTGCCCGGCCGGACGGCGTCGGCCAGGACCGCGCGTTCGCCCAGTTCGCCACCAACGTCGCCTGGGCCGCCGAGAATTCGCGCGGCACCGGCGTGCGGTTGGTGCTGGAGGCGCAGAACAAACGCGACTCCCCCGGTTTTGTGCTGGAAAGCCAGGCGCAGGCCGCCGCGGTGGCCGAAGCCGCCGGGCACGACCACGTCGGCCTGCTCTTCGACGTCTACCACGTGCAACTCGACGAGGGCGATCTGGTGAACCGGCTGCGGGCGTTCCTGCCGCGGGTCTTCCACGTCCAGATCGCCGATCCGCCGTCGCGCACGGAACCGGGCACCGGGGAGATCGGCTGGCCGGTCCTGTTCGCCACCCTGCGCGAAGCCGGGTACGACGGCTGGATCGGCTGCGAATACCGGCCCACCACCGGAATCGCCGACACCCTGACCCGGCTGCGGGAGCTGGCCCGGTGACCCGCGTCGCGCTGATCAGCGCCACCCCGGCGGCCATCGGCCCGGCGGTCGCGAGCCTGGCCGAGCGGTTCCCCGAGGCCGAGCCGTGGAACCTCCTGGACGACAAGCTGCTCGGGGACGCGGAGAACGGGCTCACCCCGGCACTCGCCGAACGCATGCGGCGGCTCATCGCGCACGCGTTGGCCGAGCGCGCCGACGCAATCCTGTTGACCTGCTCCCTCTACGGCGTGGTCGCGCAGGAAACACGTGCGCCGGTTCCGGTGCTGGCGCCGGACGAAGCCCTGTTCGAGCAAGCCCGCGAGCACCGGCGGATCCTGGTCCTCGCGTCCTTCGAAACCGCCCTGCGTGACTGCGTCTCGCGGTTCACCGCCGTTGCCGATTCCGAAGTGGACGGTGTGGTGGCGGCCGATGCGTTCGGCGCCAGTGGTTCCGAACTCGCGGCGGCTTTGGTCACCGCGGCCCGGCCGTACGCCGATCGCGTCGATGCCGTGCTCCTGGCCCAGTACTCACTCGCCCCCGCCGCCGCCGAACTCGCCGGCGCGCTCGGGCTGACCGTCCTTTCCGGACCCGACAGCGCCGCGGCGAAGCTGCGGTATCTTCTCTCTTATTGATGGGAAAACCATGTCCACTGAAGTACAGATTTCCCTGTTCAGCACGCTGGCCGTGAAGAAGGCCCTCGACGACGTGCTGCTCGGCGCTTTCCACGACAAGACCGGCATCACCGTCGACGGCACCTTCGATCCGACCAACGTGCTCACCGACCGGATCACCGCGGGCGCCCGGCCCGACGTGATGATCGCGGTGTCGAACTCCTTCGCCCCGCTGGCGGACGCGTTCGACCTGGACACCCGCACGGTGGTGGCGAAAACCGGGGTCGGCCTGGCGGTCGCGCCCGGGCACGACCTGCCCGACATCAGCACCGTGGACGCGTTCGTCGCCACGCTGACCTCCGCGCGTTCGGTCGCCTACTCGCGCACCGGCGCGAGCGGCGTCCACTTCGCCGCGCTGATCAGGGAACTCGGCATCGAGGAACAGGTCAACGCGCGGGCCACGGTGGTGGAGAAGGGGTTCACCGCGCTCGCCGTGGTCGACGGCCGCGCCGACGTGGCCATCCAGCAGCTGAGCGAACTGCGGTTCGTCCCGGAGGCACGCATCGCCGGGCCGTTGCCCGCGGAAACGCAGCACTACAGCGAGTTCTCCGCCGTGCTGGGGCGTGCGGCGAAGCCGGAGGCAGCCGAACTGGTCCGGTTCCTGACCTCCGCGGCGGCGGTCGAGGCGTACCTGGCCACCGGTTTGGAAGTAGCGTGAACGCGATCTACGCGCTGGTGGCGTTCATCGGCGCGATCGTGGTCTGGAACGTGGGCTTCAAGCGCAACATCGGCGAGGCGATGGTGGTCGGTTTCCTGGCCACCGCCGCCTTCGCCGGTTCGGACGCGCTCAGCGTGGGCTGGGAAGGGCTGGTGGACGGCCTCAAGTCGGAGATCACCTTCGCCGCGCTGGCGTTCGTGTTCGTCAGCGAACTGCTCACGCGTACCGGGCTGGTGCAGCGCCTGGTGGACATCCTCAGTTCGGTACTCGGCCGGTACCGTGGCGGGTCGGCGTACGCGGCGACGGTGGCGTCCGGACTGTTCGGCGCGGTAGCGCACAACGGCGCGGCGATCGTGGCCACCATCGGCTCGATCACCATTCCGTGGATGAAGCGGTCGCGGGCCAGCGGGGAGACCGCCGCGCTGGTGCTCTCCGGCAACGCCGGGGTGGGCGCTACCTTCCCGTTCAGCGGCGCGTTCTTCCTGTTGCTCGCCGCGCCGACGGTGATGCCCGTGCTGGGTACCGGCGACGTGGTGGCGACGATCTTCGTGACCGGCGTGTGGATGGTGCTGATGCGCGTGGTGATCGCGTACGCCATCGTCCGCCGCCGCGGGGTGGGCGCGATGGCACCGGAGGACATCCGCCCGCCGCGGGCGGCGCTGCGCGCGGGCTGGCCGTCGCTGCTGGTGCTCGGTTCGATCGCGTTGCCGATCCTGGCCACCGCTCCCCCGACGAGCGACTTCGTCTCGGCGCGGATCAGCACGGAGGCGACGGACGCGATCCCGCTGCTGATCTGGCTGCCGATCGTGATGCTGGCCGCCGGGCTGCTGGTGGAGCGGAAGGCGCTGCCGCGGCGGGGTGCGCAGTGGTGGGCGCTGCTCGGCGAGGTCAGCCCGAAGCTCGGGCTCGTCGGCGTCACCATGGTTTCCGCGTTCGCCGCGTCCAATGTGCTCAGCGAACTGGGCCTCGGCGAGCAGCTGGCGCCGTTACTGGCGGACCTGGCCGGGGTGCCCGCGCTCGTCGCGGCGATCGTGGTCGGCTTGATCATCGTGATCGTGGCCGGTCCGCTGAACACCACCTCGACCGTGGCCGCGATCGGGCCGGTGGCCTTCGCCGCGCTGACCGCGGCGGGCGTGCCACCGCACATCGCCTTCGCCGCGATCCTGGTGTGGGCGTCGTCGGAGGGCTGTTCACCGCCGGGAGCCGCGCCGCTGTACGTGGCCGCGGGCATCGCCGGCATCAACCCGGTGCGGATCTTCGTGCCGGTCGTTCTCTACTACCTGCTGCCGTCACTGGTGACCGGGGTGCTGATCGCGGTCGGCCTGCTCTGGATCCCGGGCTGAGAGGAGTCCACCGTGCACCGGTTCCTGCTGATCGCCGCCCGGCTCTGCCTGGTCGCCTTCCTGCTCGGCGGCGCGGCCGTCACCCTCGGGCAACTCGCCGCGATCGCGCTGGGCGACGGCGGGGTGATGTCGTTCTTCGGCACCACCGTGGCCGACGTCGCCTGCACCGTCGCCGCGGTGGCGGGCATCTTCGCCTTCCTGCTGCGCTACACCCGGCGGGGCAAGGACATCGAGGAGGAAACCTGACTCAGCGGCGGCGCTGGTGGTCGGTGATGTCGGCGAACGCCTCCTTGAAGGCGGCGTAGCGCTCCCGGCCGAGGCGCCGGGCGTGGCGGTCCTGGATCGCGTTCATGATCTTGGCCGCCGCGCGGAGTTCGGCGTGGCCCCGCTCGGTGGGGCAGACCAGCTTCGCGCGGCGGTCGGCCAGGTCCGGGCGGCGTTCGACGTAACCCAGCTCCTCGAGTTCGTCGATCAGCTTGCCGATCACCTGCTTGTGCTGCCCGGACAACTGCGCCAGCTCGGTCGCGCGCACACCGCCCGGTTCGAGGTACGCCAGCACCGCGCCGTGCCGGGGGTGCAGATCGCCGTAGCCCTCGGCGGCGAGCTTCGTGAAGAGCTCGTCCTGCACGGCGAACAGCAGCCGCCCGGCGAGCACGCCGAGATCCGGGTCGTCCCTGTTCTGCTCGGCCCGCGTGCCCATCGCCGCTCCTCCCGCCAGTGAAGTCACCAGAGATTACTATCACTCTGCCTGACCACCCCGGCGTCCGGCGGGCGTGTCACCCCGGCCAGGCCGGCAGGTGCTTCTCCGCTTCGTCCCCGCGCAGCAGGTCACGGATGTCCGCGAGGAAATCGGCGGCCACGCCTTCGTCGTCGCGGTAGGGCCGGACGTTGTCGGCGATCAGCTGCAGCAGGCCGCGCACGTTCGGCGAGAACCGTTCGATGCCGAGCAGGCTGGCCGCCTGGTAGCACCCGGCGGCGAGCACCGACGTGATGGCGTGGACGTTTTCCACCAGCTGCAACGATTTCCGCGCGGCGATCAGGCCCATGCTGACCACGTCCTGGTTCTGCCCGTTCGACGGGATCGACTTCACCGAGGCGGGCGCGGCCAGGTCCAGGTTCTCCGAGGCGATGCTGGTGGCCAGGTACTGCGCGCCCTGCATGCCGCAGAACAGGCCCTGTTCCCCCAGCGCGAGGAACGGCGGGTACGAGCCGTTGAGGTGCGGGTCGAGCAGCCGGTTGAGCTGCCGCTCGGCCAGCACGCCGACCTCGGTGACGGCGATGTTGAGGAAGTCGCACGCCATCGCCACGTACTGGCCGTGGAAGTGGCCGCCGTGGAAGACCGTCTCCGGCGTCTCGAAGATCAACGGGTTGTCGTTGCAGGAGTTGAGTTCCTCCTCGACGATCCGGCGGCAGTACGCGGCGGCGTCCACCACCGGGCCGAGGATCTGCGGCACGCAGCGCACGCTGTAGGCATCCTGCAGGTAGTGCGGGCTGTCGGTGACCTCGTCGCGGGAGCCGGTGGACTCGCTGATCTGGCGCATGACCTCGGCGTGCTCGCGGGTCAGGTCGCTGCCTTCGAGCAGGTTCATCATCGAGACGGCGATGGCGCTCTGGCCGGCGTGGTTCTTCAGCGCGTGCCCGCGCGGGTTGTAGCCCGAGGTCGAGCCGCGCATGGCCTGTACGAAGACGCCCGACGCCCACAACGCGAGCCGGAGCAACCGTTCGACGGCCACCAGCGCCAGTGACGCGACGGCGGTCATGCCGGAGGTCCCGTTGATCAGCGCCAGGCCGTCCTTGTACCCGAGCTTGACCGGCAGCAGGCCCTCCTCGGCGAGTACCTCGGCCGAGGGACGGACCACCCCCCGATGGGTGACCCGGCCCGCGCCGATCAACGGCAGCGCGAGGTGCGACAGCGGGGCGAGGTCACCGCTCGCCCCGAGCGAACCCTGTTGCGGCACCACGGGGTGGATGCGGCGGTTGAGCAGTTCGGCCATCAGCAGCAGGGCGTCGGCGCTGATCCCGGAGTACCCCTTGAGCAGGCAGTTGAGCCGGGACACCTGCATCGCCCGGACCACGTGCTCCGGGAAGACCGGCCCGCCACCCGCGGCGTGCGTGCGCAACAGGTTCTCCTGCAGTTCGGTTTCGTAGCGCGGTGGCACGATCAGGTGAATGAGCTCACCGAACGCGGTGGTGACCCCGTAGATCGGCGTGCCGTCGCGGCCCCACTGCTGCACGCGGTCGCAGGTGTCGGCGACCATCTTCAACTGGCCCTCGTCGAGTTCGACCGGCTCGCCGAGCACCGCGACCCGGTGCACCTCACCGACGGTCATCCCCTGCCCCTGGATCAACACAGCTACCCCCAGACCGAACGGTTTTCCCGTGCGGGCAATACTTTTTTACCCGCCCCTATATTCGGCCTACCGGGAAAGCTATACGGGCGCTGGCGATCAGGTCAGGGCGTCGCGGCCAGCCACGCCGCGGCGACATCGGTGAGGCGCGCGGCACCCCGGTCGTTGAGGTGGACGTGGTCGATGAGCAGGGCCCGGCCGCCGTCGCGGGCGATGTCGTCCCAGGTTTGCCCGAGTACGTAGTGCCGGGTCGCCACGGTCAGCGCCAGCGGGAACGAGAAGTCGTAGGGCACGCGGTCCTCGCGCGGGCCGAGCAGTTCGAGCAGGCGCTCGTGCACCGGCAGGTAGTCCACGCCGGTCCGGGTCGCGGTCTCCTGGATCACAGCGTTGTACCCGGCCAGCGACTGGTTGATCCCGGTGGTCAGGTCCTCGCCCAGCGGCGGCAGGGAGAGCAGCGCGATCCTGGCCGTCGTCCCGGTGCGGAGGCGGTCGGCGATCGCGGTGAGGTCGGCGCGGTACTGCTCCAGCGGGGTCCCGGCACGCACGTCGTTGGTGCCGACGAGCACCAGCACGGCGGCCGGTCGGCAGGCCAGAACGTCGGCGTCCAGGCGGGCGAGCAGGTCGGCGGCGGTGTCACCGTTGTGCCCGGCGTTGACGAACTCGTGCCCGGCGAACTCGGGTCTGCCGCGGAGGGCGCCGATCCAGTCGCCGCCGAGCGTGCCCTGGGTCATGCTGGCGCCCGCGCCGACGACCGCGGGCTTGGCGGTGGCCCCGGCACCGCAGGCCTCGGCCGGACTGCCGTCCGGGGCGCGCAGGAAGGCGAGGTAGCCGGCGGTGCCGACCACCCCCAGGGCCGCGACCAGCACCGATGCCACCGTGATGAGGACGCGCTTGCGCCGGTTCATACTTGCTCCGTTCAGTTGGTGAGTGCTCACTAACCACTATAGTTAGTAAGCACTCACCAACGCCAGGCGGCTGCCCCAAACCAGAACGGGGACAGGCAGGATGACGGAGTGAGCGGCGAGAAGCGGCGAGGTCGTCCCAGCACGGGGGTGCGGGACGCGGTACTGGCGGCGACCGAGGCGATCCTCGCCGAGTCGGGCGTCGCCCGGTTGTCGACCAAGGAGATCGCACGGCGCGCGTCGGTGGCCGAGTCGAGCATCTTCTACCACTTCACCGACCGCCTCGGCCTGCTCCAGGCCGTCGTGCACCGGCACCTCCCGCGCTACAAGGAGGTGGCCACCGAGGTCCGGGAGCGCGCGGGCACCGGCAGCCTGCGCGACAACCTCGTCGATCTGCTCGACGGTCTCGACGCCTTCTACGAGCGGATCACGCCCATCCTCGCGGCCGTGCAGGCCGACGGCGAACTGCGCGCGCTGCTCGCCGACCGCGGTGCCGGCGGGGAGATCGGGCCGCAACGCGCGCTGCTGCCCATCGCCGCCTACCTGACCGAGGAACGCCGTCTCGGCCGCGTGCGCGCGGACCTCGACGTGGACTCCACCGCCCTGCTCGTCGTCGGCGCCGCCCACCAGCGCGCGGTCTACCGCTACCTCTCCGGCGCCGCCCCGCTGCCGGGCACCGGCGACGTGATCGACACCCTGCTCCCCGCCCTGCTCGACGCCTGAACTCCCGGTCGTGGCACGCCGGACCGTTCTCGGGCTATATTTACTGAGTGATTACTCAGCAAATGACCCGGGCCACCACCGCGCTCGCCCTGCTGTCCTCCGGCCTGCTCGCCGGCGCGTTCGGCTACGGCGCGGTCAACCTCGTGACCACGTTCAACGTGGTGCCGCTGGACATCCGGCTGACCTTCCACTCCGCGCTGATGAAGATGAACGGCCCGGTCATCCAGGCCACGATGGCCGTCGCCGCGCTCAGCGCGCTCGCCCTCGCCGTGCTGGCGCGACGGCGGACGCGGCTGCTGGCCGGTACCGCGGTGGCGCTGGTGACCACGTCGTTCCTGGTCACCCGGTTCGGCAACGTGCCGATCAACGGCCAGATCAAGGTGTGGGCGGTGAGCACGCCACCGGCCGACTACGCGGAAATCCTGCAGCGGTGGGAGGCGTTCAACGTCGTGCGCACGCTGACCGCGCTGGCCGCCTTCGCCATCGTGATCGGCATCGCCACGACGGCGGCCCGGACGTCCAGGAAGGCGCCGGAACCCGCTTTGGCGTGATCACCGGAGGCGGCCGCGGGCGCCGTCACGCCTGTTCCCCCGCCGTCCGGTGCAGGAGCGGGGTGACCCGGTAGCTGACCAGTTCGCTCATCACCAGCGCCGTGTCGGTGCGTTCGACGCCCGGGATGGCGAGGATCCGCCCGGCCACCCGGTACAGGTCGTCGGCGTCGGCGGCGACCACGTGCACCAGCAGGTCGCTCGGCCCGGAGATGCCGTGCACCTGCAGCACCTCCGGGATCTCCCGCAGTTCGGCGCCGACCGGGTCCAGCTTGCGCTGGGCGACCCGCACGGTGACGAACGCGGTCAGCGGGTACCCCAGCGCCGCCGGGTCGACGCGGCGTTCGAACGAGTCGAGCGCCCCGTCCTCCTCCAGGCGGGCGAGCCTGGCCTGCGCGGTGTTCCTGGCGATCCCCGCCGCGTCGGCGACCGCGCTCGTGGTGGCCCGCGGGTGCGCGGACAGCTCCAGCAGCATGCGCGCGTCGGTCCGGTCGATCCTGCCCGCACTGCGCATGGTGCCCCTTCGAAGCGGTCGTAACCCGGCGGAAACTGAGCATTCTGCCCAACTTTCCCGGCGATTATTGCGCAGATGCCACCGCGGTTGGTGAGCTGTCCGGGCCGCGTGTCGAGGAGGACCCAGCCATGACCAGCACCACGACGGACCGGTCGCGTCCGGCCGCCGACTTCGCCACGCTCGAGCGGGTCGAGGACCGGCTGCTGTGGCTGTCCTCGGCGGTCATCCACCACGCCAACCGGGTGCGGCCCAACCCGTCCGGGCTGAAGGTCGGCGGGCACCAGGCGTCGTCGGCCTCGATGGTCTCGGTGATGACCTCGCTGTGGTTCCGCCACCTGCGCCCCGAGGACCGGGTCTCGGTGAAACCGCACGCGTCCCCGGTGCTGCACGCCATCAACTACCTCCTCGGCGACCTCGACGCCGCCTACCTCCCCCGGCTGCGCGAGTTCGGCGGGCTGCAGAGCTACCCGAGCCGCGCCAAGGACCCCGACCAGGTCGACTACTCGACCGGTTCGGTCGGCATCGGCGCGACGGCCCCGATCTGGGGCGCGCTCTCGCGGCGGTACGTCGATTCGGCGTTCGGCACCGCCGGGTCCGGGCGCCAGTACTCGCTGGTGGGCGACGCCGAACTGGACGAGGGCGCGGTGTGGGAGGCGGTGCTCGACCCGGCCGTCGCCGAACTCGGCGAGGTGGTCTGGGTGGTCGACCTCAACCGGCAGTCGCTGGACCGCGTGGTGCCGAACATCGCCGCCGCCAAGCTGCAGGACATGTTCGCCGCGGCGGGCTGGCAGGTCATCACGGTGAAGTACGGGAGCCTGCTCCAGGAGCTGTTCACCCGGCCCGGTGGCGGGGAGCTGCGGGACCGGATCGACACCATGTCCAACCCCGAGTACCAGCGGCTGCTGCGGTGCGACGCCGCCGAACTCCGGCGGCGCCTGCCCGGCGACGGTCCGGGCGCCGCGGGCATCACCGCGCTGGTGTCCGAAGTGGACGACGAGACGCTGGTGGACGCGGTGGCGAACCTCGGCGGGCACGACCAGCCCGCCATCGACGCCGCCTTCGAGTCCATCGAGGACACCCGCCCGACGGTGATCTTCGCCTACACCGTCAAGGGTTACGGCCTGGCCACCAAGGGCCACCCGCAGAACCACTCGGCGCTGCTGTCCGAGGAGCAGATGCGGGAACTGGCAGGCAAGCTCGGCGCGGACCTCGACGACCCGTGGGCCGGGTTCGCGCCGGACAGCGCCGAGCAGCGGTTGTGCGAGGAGACGGCCGCGCACCTGCGGCGGCCGCACATCGACCAGCGGACCCCGCCCGAGGTGCCCGCCGACTTCGGCCGGGTCCCGTCGGGCACCGCGACCACCCAGGCCGCGCTGGGCCGGGTCCTGCTCGACCTCAGCCGGGGCGCGCCCGAAGCGGCCCGGCGCGTGGTGACGGTGAGCCCCGACGTCAGCTCCACCACCAATCTCGGCGGCTGGGTGAACAAGGTGGGCGTGTGGTCCTCGGCCGAGCGCACCGACTGGTTCGCCGACGACGCCGAGACCATCCTGCACTGGCGTGAGAAGCCGACCGGCCAGCACATCGAACTGGGCATCGCCGAGGTCAACCTGGTCAGCATGCTCGGTGAGCTGGGCACCACCTGGAGCCGCTGGGGCGAGCCGCTGCTGCCGATCGGTGTGCTCTACGACCCGTTCGTCGAGCGCGCGCTCGAACCGTGGTCCTACGGCATCTACGCCGGTGGGCAGTCGATCCTGGTCGGTACGCCGTCGGGTATTTCGCTGGCGCCGGAAGGCGGGGCGCACCAGTCGATCAAGACCCCGTCGATCGGACTGGAACAACCCGGCTGCGTGAGCTACGAACCCGCGTTCGCCATCGACACCGAATGGGCGCTGCTGGCCTGCCTCGGCCGGTTGGGCCGGCCGGACGGCACCTCGGCCTACCTGCGCCTGTCCACCCGGCCGGTCGACCAAAGCCTGGCCGCGGTGCCCGCCGACCCCGCCGCCCGCGAACGGCGTCGCAGGCAGGTGGTGGCCGGGGCGTACACCCTGCGCCGCACGGCGGAACCCCAGGTGACCATCGCCGCCATGGGCGCCATCGTGCCCGAGGCGCTCGCTGCGGCGGAGCGGCTCGACCAGGTCGGGGTGGCCGCCGACGTGGTCTGCGTGACCAGCCCGGACCTGCTCTACCGCGCGGTCCGCGCCCGCCAGGGCCACGAACCGGCCGACAGCTGGATCCTGGACCAGGTGTTCCCGGCCGATCGGGCGGTCCCGCTGGTGACCGCGCTCGACGGCCACCCGCACACGTTGTCCTTCCTCGCCACGATCAACCGCGTCGCCACCACCGCGCTGGGCGTGACCCGGTTCGGCCAGTCGGGTTCGCTGGAGGAGGTCTACCGCCACCACGGGCTCGACGCGGGCAGCCTCGTCCGGGCCGCGCTCGATCTGACCAGCTGACCAACCGGCCACGGTGACCGGCGGCGGCGGAGTGCGCGCCGCGGTCACCGCCCATCCCCGGTTACAGCGTCCAGTCGCCGACGCGCCTGGTGCCCTGCACCGAAGCGACCAGGTCGAAGCCCACCACCAGCAGCACCGCGATTTCCACGAGCATGAGCAGGAACAGCATTTCTCCGTTCACCTCCTTCCCCTGCCACCAGTCCCGACGTACCCGGGTCGTGCGGCCAGCAACCCACTCACCAGCTCCGGCACCACCAGCACCAGCAGCACCCCGATCGACCACCCCCAGCCGCCCGTGACCGTGTGCAGCACGCCGAAGGTCAGCGGGCCGGATCCGGCGATGAGGTACCCACCCGACTGGGCCATGCCGGACAGCCGCGCGGTGAGCGCGGCGGTGGGCGAACGGAGGTTCAGCAGGGTGTAGGCGAGCGGGAACGCGCTGCCGGTGGCAAGACCGAAGATCGCGACCCACACCCAGCCTACCTCCGGGGCCAGCAGCAGCCCGCCGAGGCCGAGGCCCATCGCGGCCACCACCGCGACCACGAGCGGGCGCTGGTCGCGGAGCCGCGCGGCGACCACCGGAACGAGGAAACCCAGTGGTATTCCCACAATCACGATGAGCGCGTTCATCATCCCGGCGGTGGCGGGCGAGAACCCGTTGTCCCGCATGAGCTCCGGCAACCACGACGTGAGCGTGTAGAACATGAGCGACGCCATACCCATGAAAATCGTCACAGCCCATGCCAGCGGGGAACGCAGCAGTGATCCCGGGTCGGCCTCGGCTTCGGCCGGGGGCGCCGGAAGTCGGAGCCGGGCCCACACCGCGGCCGCGATCACCGCCGGGACCGCCCACACGGCCAGTGCCAGCCGCCAGCCGCCGAGTTGCTCGAGCGGGACGGCCAAGCCCGCCGCGGTGGCGCCGCTGACCGACATCAGCATCATCGCCAGCCCGGTGAGCGGTCCGACGCGGCCGGGGAAGGCGCGCTTGATCACCGCGGGCACCAGCACGTTGCCGGTGGCGATCCCGGCGCCGGCCAGCACCGTGCCGGTGTACAGCGCCACCGGCACCGGCACCACGCGCAGCAGGGCCCCGAGCGTGATCACCACCAGCGCGACGGCGATCGCCGTCCCGATGCCCACCCGGCGCGCGAGCGCGGGGCGAATGCGGAGAAGACGCCGAGGCACAGCATCGGCAGCGTGGTGAGCACACCGGTCTCGAACCCGGTGAGCCCGGCGCCGTCCTGGACCTCGCTCAGCACCGGGGGCACACCGGTGATGGCCGCCCGCAGGTTCAGCGTCACCAGCACCAGACCGGCCAGGATCCAGAGGGTCCTGGCTCGCGCGGTGGTGGTCGAAGTGGTCATGACCGCAGCATGACCCGGGAGGACCGTTGCGGTCCATTGCGGATTTCGCCGGTGATTGTGCAAAATCATTGCATGATCGACCTGCGCCGCCTGCACATGCTCCGCGTCGTCCAGCAGCAGGGCACGGTCACCGCGGCGGCCGAGGCCCTGCACCTCACCCCGTCGGCGATCTCCCACCACCTGCGTGAACTCGCCCGCGAGCTGAAGGTCCCGCTGCTGGAACCCCAGGGCCGCGGGGTCCGGCTGACCCCCGCCGGGCGCCTGCTGGTCGACCACGCCGACGCGCTGCTGGCCCGCTGGGAGGAGGCACGCGCGGACCTGGAGTCCTTCCGGGCCGGGCGGGCCGGGCCGTTGCGCATCGCGGGTTTCACCACCGCGATCAGCGGCCTGGTCGCGCCCGCGGCCGGGCGGCTGCGGCGCAGCCACCCGGACCTCGTGGTGCAGGTGCACGAGTGCGACACCGCGGAGAGCATGGACCTGCTGGTGGCGGGCAAGGCGGATGTCGCGCTGGTGGAACCGGTCGCGGGCGGTCCCCCGCCGGACGACGCGCGGTTCGAGCAGCGGCTCCTGCTGGAGGAGCCGTACCTGCTGCTGGTGCCCGCCGACCACCCGCTGGCCGGCACCGAACCGGTCCGGCTGGCGGACGCGGCGGCGGAGGACTGGATCGTCGCCGACCCCGGCACCTGCGATCACGTCCAGCGGGTGGAGGCGCTGTGCGCGGCGGCCGGCTTCTCCCCGCGGATCGTGCACGCGGCCACGCAGTGGGCGACGATCTGGTCGCTGGTCGCGAACGGGCTCGGGGTCTCACTGGTGCCGCGGCTGACCGAGGGCCCGGCGGGCCAGGCGGTGTCGCTGGTGCCGGTGTCGAGCGAAAACCCGCCGACGCGGCGGATCTTCACCTGCGTGCGCCGCGGCAGCGGGCGGAACCCGCTCATCGAACTCGGGCTCCAGGCACTGGAAGAGGTGGCGGTCAGCGCAGCACTGCCGCCAGCAGATCTGCGCCCAGCGCCGTCAGGTCGGGCAGGTTGAGCGAGTAGCGGACGTACCGGCCGTCGCGCTGGGCGGTGAGCAGGCCCGCGCGGCGCAGGACGGCGAGGTGACGGGAGACCTCCGGGGCGGTGAGTTCCCAGGAGTGGGCCAGTTCGCCGGTGGTGTGCGGGCCGCGGGCCAGTGTCCGCAGCAACCGCAGGCGGATCGGGTGGGCGAGCGCCTCCAGCCGGAGCGTGACGGTGTCCAGCGAGACCGGTCCGGCCTGCTCGGCCACCGGGTACTGCACCACCGGCTGCCAGCCGGGCGCGTGCACCACGACCAGGTGTGGGCCGGCGAACGCGCTGGGGAGGAAGGTGATGCCGTCCTCGTGTGCCGCGGTCGCCTTGTCCTGCAGCTTGTCCACGATGACGCGGTCGCCGTCCGGGGACAGGGTGATCGCGCCGGACACCGAGGCGAGCGCGGCCCGGAGCCCGCGCTGCCGCCGCAGATCGCTCTTCCGGCGGACGTCGGCGGTGAGCTGAGCGGCGACGCTCGCCCACGCGACGTCGAAGAAGGCCTCGGCGCACTGTTCGAGGGTTTCGCGTACGCGTGCCCGCACCGCCGCCGGGTCCGTGAGCAGGCGTTCCGCGAAGGCCTCCTGCCGCGGGCCGCGGGCTTGGGCGAGGTCCAGCGCCCGTTCGCGCGCGGCCGGGTCGGTGAGCGGGGAGGCGGTGATGGCGCGGACGCGGTTGCTGCCGCAGGTGCTGACCAGGGCGGCGGTGACGTAGGCGTCGTCGTCGATGCGGTCGACGTCGTCCAGTTCGGCGGCCAGCGTGGGGCGGGGCTTGGCGGGGAGGAGGAAGTCGGCCTGGGAGGACCGCCAGAGGAACTCGGCCTCCCGCAGGCGCTCGGCCAGCTCCGGGCCCACCCGGACCCCACTGGCCCACCCCGCGAGCTGCGGGTGGTGGCCGGGTTCGGCGAGCACGTGCAGCATCGCGGTCAGCTCGGCCAGCGGGGAAACCGCGAACCGAAGCGGCCCGCCGAGGTCGATCCGCAAGGTCATCGCTTCAGCATCACCGACCCGCTCCCCGGCAGCCGCACCGGCTCACCCCACCGCGGCACCGATTGACGGAGGTGGTCAACCGGCGGGTGCGGGCCGGGTGCGGCGACCACGGTGAGCGCCATGGTCACCAAGCTCCGCCCCCGCGCCCTCGTCCGCGCGTCCGGCGGCCCCCGGTACGCCGCCGCGCTCGCGGTGGACGCGCTCGGCACCGGCCTCCTGCGGCCCTTCCTGCTGCTCTACGGGGTGACCGTGCTGGAACTGTCCGCACCGGCCACCGGGCTCGCCATGACCGGCGGCATCGTCGCCGGGCTCGGCTGCACGCCCGTGGTGGGCCGCTGGCTGGACCGGGGTGCGCGCAGCACGGTCGTGGCCGCGTCGATGCTGGTGCGCGTGCTGGGCGTGGCCGTGCTACTGGCCACCCCGGCCGGGCAGGTCTGGCCGTTCGCCGCGGCGGCGCTCCTGCTCGGGATCGGCAACCAGGCCTGGCCCGCCGCCCACGCGGCCGTCGTGGCCACCGTCGCCGTCGGCCGCGACCGCGACACCGCGCTCGCGGCGGGCCGCGCCCTGCGCAACGCCGGTCTCGGCATCGGGGCCCTGCTCGCCACCGTCTGCCTGACCGGCGGCACCACCGGGTTGCGGGCACTGGCCGCCGTGACCGGACTCGCCTACCTCGTCGCCGCGGTGCTGGCGTGGTCCGTCCGCCTGCGCGCCGACCCGGTCCCGCTGAGTTGCGACGAGGACCGCGCGCCCGCCCCTCGGCTGCGCGGACTGCTGGCCGCCAACGTGGTCTACGTCTTCTGCCTCAACGTTCCCGAGATCGCGCTGCCGCTGATCCTGGTGACCCAGCTGCACGCGTCGCCGGTGTGGTCGGCGGCGATCTTCGTGGCGAACACGGTGCTGGTGGTCACCCTCCAGGTACCGGTCACCGTCGCGCTGGAGCGGTTCTCCCGGCGGACCGCGCTGGCGCTGGGCGGGGTGGTGCTCGCCTTGTCCTACCTCGGTTTCCTCGCGGCCACCTCGCTCGGCGGCGGCTGGGGCGCGCCCGCGGTCGCCGTGGTGTCGGTGGTCTGCACCCTCGGCGAGATCGTCTACGCCGGGAGTGCCACCGCGCTCGCCACCGCCCTCGCCCCACCCCACGCGCTGGGCCGGACGTTGGCGCGCTTCGAGTTCTCCACCGGCTTCGGGCTCGCCGTCTCCCCCACCGTCATCACCGCTCTCGCACCCCACGGCCCGACCGCGCTCTGGGGCAGTCTCGCCGCCGCGACGCTCGTCTCCGCTTCCGTCGTACGCCGCGCCTAGGCTGGCGGCATGGGGACCACGGCGGATTGGGAGGTCGTGCGGCCAGGGCGGCCCAGCCGGGTCGCGGGCGTGCGCATGGCCGGGTTCCGCAGCCGCGGCCCGGTCGACGTGCGGGCGGTCGGGCACCCGGCCGTCACGCTGGTGCTGGAGTTCGGCGACGGCCCGCTCGTCGTGGACGAAAACCTCGAACAGCAAGGGAATCTGGTGGCCAGGCCGGCGTTCGGGGGCCTCCGCGTGCGCGGGGAACAGGTCGAATGCGTGCAGGTGCGCCTGTCGCCCGTGGCCGCGCACGCCGTGCTCGGTACCTGGCAGGACCACACGGTGGTGGCGCTCGACGACCTCTGGGGCCGGGAGGCGGCCCGGATCCGGGAGCGGTTCGGGGAAGCGTCGTCGTGGCAGGAGCGGTTCGCCATGGCCGACGCGGTGCTCGCCCGCCGATACGAGGACGGACCGCGGGTGGATCCCGAAGTGGCCCGCGCCTGGGACCGGATCAACGCCGGCCGCGGCCGGGTACGCGTCGACGACCTGGCGGCCGAGGTCGGCTGGAGCCGCAAGCGCCTGTGGTCCCGGTTCCAGGCGCAACTCGGCATGCCGCCCAAGCGCGCCGCGAGGCTGGTCCGCTTCGACCACGCCGCCCGCGGCTTGGCGGCGGGCCGGGAGGCGGCGCGCGTCGCGGCCGAAAGCGGGTACGCCGACCAGTCCCACCTGCACCGGGACGTGCGGGCGTTCAGCGGTCTCACCCCGGCGGCGATGACCGGGCAGGTGTGGCTGGCGGTGGACCGGCTCGCCTGGGGGAACATTCGTCCAATACCCGCCGACGCGGCACGCACCACGCTGGCCGGGTGACTGGACTACGTGGCACGAAGGTGCTGGTGACCGGCGCCAGCGGCGGAATCGGGCAAGCGCTCGCGGTCGAACTGGCCGGGTGCGGTGGCGAAGTGGTGCTCAGCGGGCGCCGGGCGGAGGTGCTCGAACCGCTGGCGGGGCGGCTGGGCGGACGGGCCGTCCCGGCCGATCTGACCGAACCGGACGCGGCGGCCCGCCTGCTCGACGCGGCAGGCGAAATCGACGTGCTGGTGGCCAACGCCGCGTTGCCCGCGACCGGTCTGCTCGCGAACTACTCCCTGCCGGAGATCGATCGCGCGCTGGCGGTCAACCTCCGCGCGCCGATCGTGCTGGCGAAGCTGGCCGGGGCGCGCATGGCCGCCCGCGGCCGCGGGCACCTGGTGTTCATCTCCTCGCTGTCCGGGAAAACCGCGTCGGGGCAGGCTTCGCTCTACAACGCCACCAAGTTCGGGCTGCGGGGGTTCGCCTTGGCGCTGCGTGAGGACCTGCGGCCGCACGGCGTCGGCGTCTCGACGGTGTTCCCCGGCTTCATCCGCGACGCGGGCATGTTCGCCGACTCCGGCGCGGTCCTGCCGCGGGGGGTGGGCACGCGATCACCGCGGGACGTGGCGCGGGCGACCGTGCGGGCCATCGAGCGCGACCTCGCCGAGGTCGACGTGGCACCGCTGGGCCTGCGCCTGACCGCGGTGCTCGGTGGCGTGGCCCCGAGCCTGGCCGCCACCGTCCAGCGCCGCCTCGGCGGGGACCAGGTCACCGGGCAGCTCGCCGCGGGGCAGCGGCACAAGCGCTGACCGTGCTTGAGTCTCCCCCGGGGGTAGACGGGAAGGTGGCTTCATGGACCGCGGCACCCTGTACTCGATCGGCGAACTCGCCCGGCGCACCGGCCTGACGGTCAAGGCGATCCGGCGTTACTCCGATCTGGGCATCGTGGTGCCCGCGTGCCGCACCGACGCCGGTTACCGCCGCTACACGGCCGACGCCGTGGCCCGGCTGGCGTTGGTGCGCACGTTGCGCGAGCTGGGTTTCGGCCTCGGTGTCATCCGCCAGGTGGCGGACCGGGAGCGGACGCTCGGCGAGGTCGCCGCGGAACACGCCGCCGCGCTGGACGCGCAGCTCCACCTGCTGCGGCTGCGGCGCGCGGTGCTGACGATCGCCGCGAAGCGGGAGCCGACCACCGAGGAGATGGAACTCGTGCACCACCTGGCCACCTTGTCCGAAACCGAACGGCGGCGCCTAATCGAGGACTTCCTCGACGCGGTGCTCGACCCCGAGCTGGCGGGGGTCCGCCGCACCCTGACCCCGGAACTACCCGACGACCCGACCGAGGAACAGCTGCGGGCGTGGGTCGAACTGGCGGAGCTTT
Organism: Amycolatopsis sp. 195334CR; assembly: GCF_017309385.1. Taxonomy (NCBI): domain Bacteria; kingdom Bacillati; phylum Actinomycetota; class Actinomycetes; order Pseudonocardiales; family Pseudonocardiaceae; genus Amycolatopsis; species Amycolatopsis sp. 195334CR. The sequence continues at coordinate 662,496 of NZ_JAFJMJ010000003.1, forward strand.
CGCTGGATCCGGAGTTCCGCGCGGCCCTCCGCCGGCTCGTGGCGGAACACGAGGTGTCCGTGCCACCGCGGCCGGACGCCGTCGCCCTCACCCGCGAACTCGCGGGCCCGGCCGTGGCGTCCGGCATCGCGCCGGACTCACCGCGGGCCGATGCCGTGGTCACCGCGATCACCGGCCGCTGCTCGCTCGGCCCGGCGGAGCTGGCGCACCGGCTGGAAGCCGCGAACGACCCGCGGCGGGACCGGTACGTGCGCCTGCTGGCCGTGATCAACCAGTGGGCCCCGCCGGAGGACCTGGCCCCGGTGCTCGACTGGTCGGTCACCGCACTGCGGCTACGCGCGGCTTAGGCACACCACGGTCGAAACAGAACGACAATCCCCTAGGCCCAGGTGCGGTCCGCTGGTACAGCCACCGGCTCTTCTCCCTCCCGGTCCGCCGGCACCACTGGAAATCCGCCGGTTGACCGGACTGTAGAACGCGGCGCTTTCTGATCTCTTTCACCGAGCTGACAGCTCGCGAACTCCGGGAAGGACTGCCTCAGCCGCTCCCTGACCTTTTCGACGTCGCTGTCCGGGATGTTGGCCAGCAGCGCCCACGCCTCCCCGGCGGTGTGCCTGGCCCGCTCCACTTCGCCGTTGAGCAGTTCCGCGCGCGCGAGGTTCCCCAGGTGGACGCCTTCGTTGCGCCGGTCGCGGTAGGCGCGGGCCAGCGTGACGGCCTGCCGGTAGCAGTCGACCGCCTCCGCGTGGTTGCCGAGTTCCGTCCACGCGTCGCCGAGGTTGTCCAGGGTGTGCGCCTGGCCGCGTTCGTCGCCGGAGGCCCGCCGCAGGTGCAGGCACCGCGTGCTCAGCTCGACGGATTCACCGTGCCTGCCGAGGCTGATCGCGGTGATCGCGAGATTGCTCAGCGCGTGCGCCTCGCGGGCCTGGTCCCCGAGCTCGCGGGACAACGCGATGCTCGTCCGGTAGCTCCGTTCGGCGTCGGCGTGGTGTTCGAGGAACTCGAGGCAGTTGCCGACCAGCACCAGCGCGACCGCCTGCTGCGCCTTCGCCCCGGCCGCCTCGAACGCGGTCAGCGCTTGGCGGTAAGCGATCAGTGCCTGGGCTTCGAGGCCGAGGTGGACGTGCAGCGTGCCGAGGCCGACCAGGCACGCGCCCCTGGCCACCGGGTCGCCGAGCCGTTCCGCCGACACGAGCGCCGCCCGGTACGCCGCCTCCCAGTCGTCCCAGATCGGCCGGACCACGAAGAACGCGTGCAGCGAGGCCGCCAGCCGCCAGGCGAGGTCGTCGGCTCCGGCTTCGGCCGCCAACCGCACGGCCGCCACCACGGCAGGCCACTCGTGGTCGAACCAGTCCAGCGCCTGCGGCTGTCCGGCGAACAGGTCCGCACCGGGCACCTCGTCGGGCCAGAGGTGCCTGCCGGGCGCCAGCACCACCGACGCGGCCATCGCCGTCCGGCAGTACCATCCGAGCGCCCGGCGCAGTGCGGCCGAACGGGTGGTCGCGAGGTCCTCGGCGACGGTGAGCTCGGCGGCGTAGTGGTGCAGCAGGTCGTGGAACTGGTACCGCCCGAGCCCCCGCGACTCCAGCAGGTGGACCGAGACCAGGCGGTCCAGGCTCCGGCGGGTCTCGGCCTCCGGGCGCCCGGCCAGCGCCGCCGCGGCGGCCACCCCGAACTGCCCGGCCGGGGACAGGCTCAGCAGCCGGAACAACTGCGCCTCCCCCGGCGGGAGTTCCCGGTAGGACCAGGAGAACACCGCCCGCGGGTCGGCGGCGTCGTCGGCCGGGTCGGCGAGCAGTTCCAGCCGGCGGGCACGCAGTTCGTCCGCCAGCTCGGCCAGCCGGGTGGCCGGATCGCGGGCCACCAGGTCGGCGATGATCCGCAATGCCAGTGGCAGGTGCCCGCACAACCGCGCGAGGTCGTCGGCCGCGGCGGGTTCGGCGGCCACGCGGTCGATCCCGGTGTTCGCGGCCAGCAGTTCGGTCGCCTCCAGCTTGCTCATCCGGTGCAGCGCCACCGAACGCGCGCCGTCGCGGACGCTGAGCCCGCGCAGATCGCTGCGGCTGGTGATCAGCGCCAGGCACCCGGCTCCCGGCAGCAGCGGCCGGACCTGCGCGGCGTCACGGGCGTTGTCCAGCAGCACCAGCACGCGGCGTCCGGCGAGCTGGCTCCGCAGCAACGCCTCGCGCTCGGCGGCGTCGACCGGCACCGCTCGTTCGGGCACCCCGAGAGCGCAGAGGAACGCGCTCAGAACCGCTGACGCGGCAACGGGTTCCCCCGGCCCGTACCCGCGGAGATCGATGTAGAGCTGCCCGTCGGGGAACTGCTCGGCCACCTGGTGCGCCCACCGGACGGCGAGCGTGGTTTTGCCGACACCGCCCGTGCCGTGCACGACCACGGTCAGCACGCTGGGATCGGTGTGCCCGCGCAGGAGTTCGTCGAGTGCGCGGAGTTCATCGGACCGGCCGACGAATCCGGGCACGGCCGAGGGCAGCTGGCGCGGCAGGATCGCGCGGGCCGGCGGCTCGGTGTCCTGGGTGTCGTGCGCGAGGAGTTCGAGGTACAGCTCCTGCAACGCGGCGCCGGGGCCGATCCCCAGTTCCTCGGCCAGTTTCTTCCGGCAGTTCGCGTACTCGGCCAGCGCCTCGGCGTGCCGCCCGGTCGCGGCCAGCGCGCGGATCAGGCGTTCCCACAGGGGTTCGGTCAACGGGTGCCGGGCGACGAGGGCGGTCAGCTCGGCGACCAGGCCCGCGTGCTCACCCGCCGCCAGGTCGAGGTCCACCCGCCGCTGCACCGCGCGCAGGTACTGCTCGGTCAGGCCGGACAGCAGCTCGGGGAAGGACGGTTCACCGCGCCACAACGCGAGCGCCTCGCGCAACGCGGCCCGCTCGTCCCCGGCACTCTCGGCGACGGCCAGCAGGCGCTGGAATTCGGCCACGTCGATCGCGCCCGGTTCGACGTCGAGCAGGTACCCGTCCGCGGTGGTGCGGATCGATCCGTCGCCCAGCAGGCGCCGCAACCGCGCGACCAGGGTGTGCAGGCTGGCGCGGGCCCGCTCGGGCAGCTCCTCGCCCCACACGCCGTGCGCGAGCGCGTCGACCGAGACCGAAACCCCTGGTGAGACGGCCAGGACGGCGAGCAGGGCGCGTTGCTTCGGACTGGACAACGCGACCGGCTCGCCGAACCGCTCCACGCGCAACGGCCCCAGCAGGAAGATCCTCAGTTCCGATAACACGTCGCCACCCCAGCCGACCGCCCGTCCCTCTCGGGCTCCAGCGTAGGCGCAACGAGTCAGAACCGGGCCCTGGCAGCGACCGCGGGGAACGGCGTCACTGGTAACTGATGTCGCTCGCGGAATACCGGCAATGCGTGCTGTCCGGGCCGGAACCGTTCTCGTCGGGTTCGTCGCCGTCGTCGTTGCCGATGTACTTCTGGCAGATCACCATTTTCCGGTCGGGATCGTTGACGATGGTGAGCCCGCTGATCCTGGCCGTGTCGCCGTAGTTGGTGTTGATGCCCGTCACCCGGTTGCCCGGCCGGGTCAGCGTCACGTCCCGGAGCACCACGTCGCGCTGGTGCTGGGTCGAGCAGTTGCCGCACGAGCGGTAGAACGTGCCGAAGTTGCTGGCCTGGAAGTTCTGCACGGTCAGCGTCCCGGGCCCGTTGTGCTGGAACACCTTGTCCCCGGCCGACCGCGCGCCACCGCCGTCGACCAGGAAGGCCGGGTCGCCGCTGCCGCGGAAGGTCGCCGCGTCCTCGCCGACGTCCTCCCACCACACGTTGCGCAGGGTGCAGGCCCCCTGGCAGTGCACACCGTCGCCCGCCGGGCCGCCGATGATCACGTTCTGCAGCGTCGCGCCGGGCGCGAGCAGGAACATCGGGTCCTGGTCCTCTTCCTGGCCGCCGTCGCCGATGCAGCAGTACCGCCGCATCCCGCCGTCCAAGCCGCTGGCGGGCACCGAGATCGTGCCGTTCACGCTGACCTGCCCGGTCGGGGTCGGCCAAGCTGGAGCGGCCTGGGCCGTCGCCGCCGTGCTCACCGGCCACGCCAGGCCGGCGGCCAGCAGCAGGCCCGCCATGAGTGTTGTCGGTTTCTTTCCGTTTCCGCGCACGGGAACCACGTTAGGAACACACGCGGGGACGATTGCGGACAACGTGTGGACTTTCCCGCACGACGGGTCCGGCCACCCGAGTCCGGTTTGGACGGTGCTACCGGAGCTCCGCGATCCGGGCGGCGATGGTCCGGGCGCACGCGAGTGCCTCGGTGCGGGTGGTGTCGACTTCCAGGTCGTAGCGCACGCCCTGGTGGACCAGTTCCGCCTGCGACTCGGCCATGCCGCCGATCCGGTCGCCACGCGCCAGCTCCCGGCTCACCGCGACCTCGCGCTCGCACCGGACACCCACCCAGAGCACGTCGAGCCCGTCGAGGGCGTCCAGCCAGTCCCGCTGGGAATGCGCGCCACCGAGGAAAACGTCGTCGATGATCACGCGGGCGCCCGCCCGGACCATCGCGGCCACGCCCGCCATCCACGCGAACTGCAGCGCGCGGAACTCCGGCCCGACGCTCACCCCGCCGTCCGCCGCGAACTCGATTCCGTCATCGGACGCCCGCATGGCCGCGGGCATGGCCTCGATCAGCACGTCCACCCCGACGGCCAGCCACGGGTCGGGCAGCACCGCCTGCAAGCACCGGACGATGCCGGACTTCCCCGAACTGGACCCGCCGTTGAGCACGATCACCTGCGTCACCACGTCACCGTATCCAGGCTGTCGCGTGCTTTTCTCGTCTGACCTTCTGGTCATCCCGGTCCGCGCACGGAGGTCGTGTCGCTGGTCAGCGGGGCGCCGCCGATGGCCACCGGAACGAGCTCCGGCACGACCTCCCCCTGTTCGTCCACCAGGACCGAACGCGGTTCCCCCGCCTCGAAGGCGTGCCGTTCACCCCACTGCCGCAGCGTCACGATCACCGCGAACAGGTCCTTGCCCGCCTCGGTGAGGGCGTACACGCGGCGCTTGCCCGACGGCGCCTCGACCTGGGTGATCAGGTCGTGCGCGGCGAGCTTGCGCAAGCGGTCGGCGAGGATGTTGCGGGCGATCCCGGTGCGCTGCTGGAAGTCGGTGAACGAGCGGGCCCCGGCCATCGCGTCCCGGATGATCAGCAGGCTCCACCGGTCCCCGACCACGTCCACCGCCCGCGCCACCGGGCACTCCGGATCCGTCCACACCGTGACCACCTCCCCATGAGTTGCAATGTGAAACCATTCTGCCCTACCCTCCGAAGAGTTGCGATTTGCAACCAATTACGGAGGTGTGATGGGCTGGGGAACGAGGCTGCTGCTCGCGGTCGTGTGCGGGGTGGCGGTCGCCGGGGTGTACGCCGGGCAGCCGGTGCTGGCCCCGATGGGGCACGACCTCGGCGTCGCCCGGGACGCGGTCGGCTGGTTCGTGGCCGCTGGGCAGCTCGGTTACCTCGCCGGGCTGGTCCTGCTGGTGCCGCTGGGCGATCTGCGCGACCGGCGCCGCCTGATCGCCGGTCACCTGGGGCTGGTGGCGATCGGCCTGGCGGCCACCGCGGCCGCGCCGGTGGCCTGGGTGGCGTTCGGCGGTCTTGTCGTCGCGGGCGGTTTCGCGGTGGTGGTGCAGACCGCGGTCGCGTACGCGGCGTCGATCTCGCCGCCCGGTGAGCGCGGGCGCAACCTCGGTGTGGTCACGTCTGGCGTGGTGGTCGGGATCCTCGGCGCGCGGATCGTCACCGGAGGCCTCGCCGAGGTGTGGGGTTGGCGCAGCAGCTACGTCGTGCTGGCGGTGCTCGCCGCCGTCCTCGGTGTGCTCAGCTTCTTCGCGCTCCCGGCGGACGTCCGCACCACCGGCACGAGCTACGGGCAGGTCGTCCGGTCGCTGGGCGAGTTGTTCACGCGGCGGACCTTCCTCAGCCGCGGGCTGATCGCGTTCTTCCTCTTCGCTTCCTTCGGCACGCTCTGGAGCGGGATGGCGCTTCCGCTGGCCGGCGCGCCGTGGCACCTGAGCGAGGCGCAGATCGGCCTGTTCGGCATCGCCGGGCTCGCCGGCGCGCTGGGCGCCGCCCGCTCCGGCCGCTGGGGCGACGCCGGGCACGCGCGCCGGGTCAGCGGCATCGCGCTCACGCTCCTGCTCGCCTCGTGGGCGGCGATCGGCCAGCTCGGCTGGTCACTGCCCCTGCTGGCGGTCGGGGTGCTCGTGCTCGACTTCGCCGTGCAGGCCGTGCACGTGAGCAACCAGCACGTGCTCACCACCGCGTACGCCGACCGCACCAGCACGGCGATCGGCGGGTACATGGTCTTCTACTCGCTCGGCTCCGCCTTCGGCGCCACCGCGACCACCGCCTTGTTCGACGCCGCGGGCTGGCCCGGCCCGACCGCACTCGGCGCGGGCCTCGCGCTCTGCGCCCTCGGCGTCTGGTCGATTTCACGTTCCCGCAGTGCGACTACGTCGAGTCTGGTACCCATGGTTCAAGGACTACGCGGCCGGTCTTGACAAAATGTTGTGGAAATCTTGCGCCCCAGCCGGGCACCGGCTTCCTCGCACAACCGCCGGGAGAGAACCGCGTCGCGGCTGGGGTCTTCGGTCGACAAATCGGCGAGGGCGAGTACGTCCCGCAGCCCCAGCCGATGATGTTCCTCCTCCGTCAAGAGGGATTGACCGACGACCGCGCTCACCGGCCGAGGAGCGGCTCGTGCCGCGACGACGGCGGGCAGTTTCCCGGCTGCGGTTTGGCCGTCCAGCCTGCCTTCGCCGGTGATGACCGCGGCGCATCCGTCCAGCGCCCGGTCGAAACCCACCAGGTCAAGGAAATACTCCGCACCGGCCACCCGCCGGGCGCCCAGCCAGCGGCACGCGAAGCCGACCCCACCGGCCGCTCCCGTGCCCGGTTCGTCGGCCAAGGACGGCGAGCCCAGCAGCCGCGCGAAATGCGCCAGCCTGGCCTCCAGTTCGACGACCTGTTCGGGCGTGGCGCCCTTCTGCGGCCCGAAAACCGTAGCCGCTTGGAGCAGCGGCGTCACCACATCGGTGGCCACCACCAGTTCCACCCCACCGAGGTCGGGCCGCCCGGAGACGCCGGTGATCCGCCGCAGATTCCCGTCTGCCGGAAAACCCTCGAACCGCACGCCGAGCGCGTTCAGCATTCCCGCACCGCCGTCGGTGCTGGCGCTGCCGCCCAGGCAGAGCACGACACGGCGGGCACCGGCGGCGAGCGCGGCCGCGACCGCCTCGCCGAACCCCCGCGACGACGCGGTCATCGGCGCGAGTTCGGTCAGCGTGGCCAGGCCGCAGGTGTTCGCCACCTCGACCACGGCCGTCGTGCCGTCGAACGCGAAAACCGTGTCGTGCCAACGGTTGTCGGCGCCGTGCACCCGAACGTGCCGGGCACTGAACCCGGCGTGCAACGCGGCCGCCACGCTGCCGTCACCACCATCGGCCACGGGCAGCAGGCTGGCGTCGACGCCCACCGACGCCAGCCCGGCACCGACCGCCTCGGCCACTTCGAGCGCGCTCAGCGAACCCTTGAACTTGTCGGGAGCGACCAGTACCCGCACGGTTCAGGCGCCGACCCGGTCCAGCACCGCGCGGGTGTACGCGTCGGTGTCCGCGGTCCCGCCGAGATCGGCGGTGCTGATCCCGTCGGCCAGCGCACCGAACGCGGCGGCGAGCAACTCCTCGCTCGCCTCGGGGTGCCCGAGGTGGTCGAGCATCATCGCCGCGGACCACAGCGCGCCCAGCGGATTCGCCTTGCCCTGCCCGGCGATGTCCGGCGCGGAACCGTGCACCGGCTCGAACATCGACGGGAAGTCTCGCTCGGGATTGAGGTTCGCCGCCGGAGCGATGCCGATGCTGCCCACCACCGCGGCGGCCAGGTCGCTGAGGATGTCGCCGAAGAGGTTCGAGCCGACGATCACGTCGAAGCGCTCCGGGGCGAGCACGAGCTTGGCGGCGAGGGCGTCGATGTGCTCCTTGTCGCTGCGCACTTCGGGGTGCCGCTGGGCCACTTCGGCCACCAGCTCGTCCCAGAACGGCATGGTGTGCACGATCCCGTTGCTCTTCGTCGCCGAGGTCACGTGCTTCCCGCGCGTCCCGGCCAGCGCGTAGGCGTACTCGACGACGCGCGTGACGCCCTTGCGGGTGAAGACCGCTTCCTGCACCGCGAGTTCGTCCGGGGTGTTCCGGCCGAGCCTGCCGCCGATCTCGGAGTACTCGCCCTCGACGTTCTCCCGCACCACGACGAAGTCGACGGCACCGGCGTCGCGCAGCGGGCTGGGCACTCCGTCGAGCACCTTCACCGGCCGCAGGTCGACGTACTGCCGGAAGCCGCGGCGGATCGGGATCAGCAGCCCCCACAGCGAAACGTGGTCCGGTACGCCCGGCCAGCCGACCGCGCCCAGCAGCACCGCGTCGTGGTGGCGGATCCGGTCGAGCCCATCGTCCGGCATCATCGCGCCCTCGGCGAGGTAGCGCTCGCAGGACCAGTCGAAGGAGTCGTAGGTGAACGAGAGCCCGTGCCGCTTGCCGACGGCGTCGAGCAGGGCCTGCGCCGGGGGCAGCACCTCGGTGCCGATGCCGTCACCCGGGATGAGCGCGATGCGGTAGCTGGTCATGGCTCCAGTGGACGGGGTCCGGTGCCACCGCGTCCAAGACCCAGTTCTTGCCGCCTTGAAAGGCTGCGCCTATCTATGCCCGGACGAGCTCGCGGAACGCCGCCGCGGCCGGGCTCAGCCTGCCCCGCCGCGACACCAGGCACACGCGGAGGCGGTCGGGGCAGTCCAGCGCGCGCACCGCGGCCCCGGCGGACTTCGCCAGCGCGCGCCAGGAATCGCTGACCACCGCGATGCCCACCCCGGCGAGCACGAGGGGCAGCACGGCCTCACGGTGCTCGACCTCCACCGCGAACCGGCTGCCCGGCGCCTCGCGGCGCACGGCGTCGGCCACCGACCGCATCCCGGTGCCCTGCTGGCCGACGATCAACGCGGCACCGGCCGGTTCGGCGGGCCGCACCGGGTCCGACGGCGGCAGCATCCCGTCGTCGCGGGCCAGCAGGGCGAAGGACTGCGTCTCCAGCTCCAGCGCTTCCAGTTCGGGCAACGGCGGGGCGTCCGGTGAGGCCGCCACGACGCCGAGTTCGGCATCGCCGGTGGTGAGCATTCGCTGCACGTCAGCGGGGGTGCTGGCGGCGCGGACCGACAGCTGCACGCCCGGGTGCGCGGCGGCGAAGGCGGCGATCAGGCCGGTGAGCGGGCTGACCGACTGCGACGGCATCGCGGCGATGACCAGTTCCCCGCCGAGGAGCCCGTCGACGGCCTCCACCGTGGCGCGCGCGAGGTCCAGGTCGCGCATGACCTCGCGCGCGGGCGCGACGAGCGCGTGCCCGGCGGCGGTCAGCACCAGCCGGCGGCCGGTCCGGTGGAACAGCAGGCTGCCGAGGTCGCGTTCGAGCGCGCGCAGCGCCTGGGAGACCGACGGCTGCGCGACGTAGAGCTGCTCGGCGGCCCGGTGCACGCTCCCGGCGTCGACCACGGCCAGGAAGTACCTGAGCTGACGGGCGTCCATCCGGGCCACCTCCCTCGCTGATAATCGCTGCCTATCACCTTGCCAGCAACCCGGTCTTGGACCGGCACCCCGCCCGCCGGGCTTACTGGGGCGCGGACGGCACCGGCGCCGTCCGAGGATCCCGAGGAGGGCCACCGTGTCCGAGGCCTGGCTACTGGCCCACACCGGCATCGCCATCGCCGGCATCGTCGTGCTGATCACCTGGCTCAAGACGCCGCCCATCTTCGGCCTGCTGCTCGGCGCGACCTATCTCGGGCTGGCCACCGGCCTCGGCACCGGCGGCACGACCGAGGCGCTGGCCACCGGGTTCGGCGACGTGATGGCCGAGATCGGCCTGCTGATCACCTTCGGCGTCGTGATCGGCTCACTGCTCACCGCGACGAACACGCTGACGCGCGTGATGGAGCGGCTGCTGGGTTTCTTCGGCGAGAAGCGCGTCCCGATGGTGTTCGCGGTGTCGCTGTCGACGCTGTTCACGTCGATTTATTCGGACGTGGTCCTGGTGCTCACCGCGCCGCTGGCCCGGCGGCTCGGCACGCGGATGGGCAGCCGGGGCGTCGCGCTGATGGGCGGGGCGCTGACCGCCGGGATCGAGGTCGGCCTGGTCTTCGTGGTGCCTGGCGTGGCCGCGCTCGCGGTGGCGGGCCTGCTCGGCGTGCCGCTCGGCGAGATGTTCCTGTTCGGACTGGCCGTCGGCGTGCCGACGGCGGTGCTCACCATGGTGGTGTTCGCCGTGCTGCTGCGCCGGACGTTGCGCTGGAACCCGGTCACCGACGAGCTGCCCGGCGGCGAACCGGCAGCGGCGGCCGCCGAGCCCACGGGGAAGCAGTTGCCCCTGCTGCTGTCGGTGTCGCCGGTGCTGGTGACACTGGCGCTGATCGCACTGGGCGCGCTGGCCGACGCGTTCGGCTTCGGCCTCGGGCCGGTCGCGCTGGTGAGCGACCCGGTGCTCGCGATGGCGATCGGGGCGGGGTTGGCGCACCTCCTGGCGCAGCGCGTGCTGCCCCGGCAGGAGGTCAACGCGGCGGTGGGCAAGGCGCTGGCGATGGCCGGGCCGATCCTGGTGCTGTCCGGGCTGTCGGGGTCGGTGGCCGAGGTGATCGGCAAGTCGGGGCTGCGGGATGTGCTGGCGGAGTCGTTCGGCGCCGGTTTCCTGCCGCCGTTGCTGCTGGTGTGGCTGGTGGCCGCGGTGCTGCACATCGCGATGGGCTCGATCTCCATTTCGGCCATCACCGCCGCGGGCATCCTCGCCCCGATCGCGGGCTCGCTGGGCGTGCCGGTGGTGCTGATCGCGCTGGCGGCGTGCTCGGGTGCGTTGTTCCTGCCGCACGTCAGCAGCAACTTCTTCTGGATGTTCCAGTCGCTGCTGGGGTTGAGCACGCGGGGCACGTTCAAGACGCACACGGTCGCGATGACCCTGGCGTCGGTGATCTCGCTGCCGATCGTGCTGTTGCTGGGCCTCGCTTTCTGACGGCTCCTATCGGTGGCGAAGTAGCCGCTGCTGGCGAGACTTCAAGCGGTTGAAGGACTCCTGGGCGTGCTGGAGCGCCTGGTCGCGCGGAAAGTTGCGCGCGGGCTTGTGCAGGGCGAAGTTCCCGTTATCCCACGAGACAAGAAGCGGCTCGTAGGCCGACACGTGCGCACACAGGTCGAGCAGGCACTTCGGAATGGATTCCTCGTCGAAGAGGTGGGCCTTGGTGACGATCAGGTCCCGCATCTGCCGGTTCAGCGGCATGAACACGGTCGAGATCCACAGCCGCCAGGCTTCGCCCTCGGCTTCGGTCGGCGGGTCGTCCTGGTCCCAGAAGGCGCCGTTCGGCCGGTACTCGGTCCGGAAGATCCACCAGGCGCGGTCCGCCGCGCTGATCAGGGCGAGCAGCGGGCCGTACAGGTCCTTCAACTGCTCGTTGACCCGTTCGAGCCGATCCTTGCGCCGCGCCAGGCGCAGGTTGGACCAGTACGCGGCCAGGAAACCCGCCATCGCCACCAGCGCGGGCACCGCGAGACTCCAGATCACCGTGGCGCTCATCCGCAAGCCCTCACTTCCGTCACCGAGCAGATCGCGGCTCGGCGAGGTCGGCGTTACTCAGGCCGCCGAATGCGAGCAAGGGGCTGGCCATCTCCCCGTCCGCGAAGGCGGCGCGGCTACCCAAAAGCGAGTAGCCACCACCCCGAGCAATTGCTCATAATTGGGCCATGACCAGCAATAACCCCATCAGCGCGACGCGTCCGCGCCGGGTGTCGTTCGAGGGGGTGCGGGAGCGGCTCGGCGAGCCGGAGGCGATGATCAGGGCGAAGGTCCACGACCGCGTCGACCGGCATTTCCGGCGGTTCATCGCGCACGCGCCGTTCCTGGCGATGGCCACCTCCGACGCCCGCGGCCTGCCCGACTGCTCACCGCGCGGCGACTACCCCGGCTTCGTCAAGGTGCTCGACGACCGCACCCTCGCCATTCCCGACCGGCCAGGGAACAAGCTCGCCGACTCCTTCCGCAACCTCGCCGAGAACGACGGCATCGGCCTGATGTTCGTCATTCCCGGCGTGCGGGAAGTGTTGCGCGTCAACGGCCACGCCTACCCCACCGACGAACCCGACGTGCTGGCCCGCATGCGCACCGAGGGCAAAGACGCGGAACTCGCGATCGTCGTCGAAATCGCCGAGATCTTCTTCCACTGTGGACGCGCGCTGATCCGGTCCCGCCTGTGGGACCCCGCGAGCCAGGCGCTGGCCGACGAAATGCCGTCCGTCGGCGCGATTTCCGCCGACCAGATGGGGATCGACGTCGACCCGGCCGCGCTGGAGCAGATGCTCGAAGCCGGCTACCGGCAGTTGTACTGAGGTGAGCATGCAGCGAACAGTTCTCGAAGAAGTACGGCCGATCGCCGACGGCGTCGTCTCGCTCGTCCTGCGGGGAGCCGACGGCCCGCTGGCGTCGTGGGAGCCGGGCGCGCACATCGACCTCGCCCTGCCGAACTGGCTGACCCGGCAGTATTCGCTGTGCGGCGACCCCGCCGACCGCGACAGCTACCGAGTCGCCGTCCGGCACGACCGGCTCAGCCGCGGCGGCTCCGAATACGTCCACCTGTTCCTCCGCGCCGGCCGGACGCTCGACGTTTCCCTGCCACGCAACAACTTCCCGCTGAAGCCCGCACCGGACTACCTGTTCATCGCGGGCGGCATCGGCATCACCCCCATCCTGCCGATGTTCAACGCGAGCCCTTCGGCGACGCTGGTGTACGTGGGCCGGTCGACCGCCACGATGCCGTTCGCCACAGAACTCGTCGCCAACCACAAAAACCGCGTCCGCCTCTACCCCACCGAGGAACACGGCAAGCCCGACTTCACCGCGTTGGCCGACGAACTGGATCCGCACACACTGGTGTACTGCTGCGGCCCCGCCCCGATGCTCGAAGCCGCCGAAGCCGCGTTTCCCGCGCAGCGCCTGCACCTCGAACGCTTCCGGCCGGTGGCCAAGGAGTTCGCCCCCAACCAGCCGTTCGAGGTGCACTGCGCCCGCTCGGGCCGGGAAATCCAGGTCGGCGCGGAAGAGTCCATGTTGGACGCGTTGAACCACGCGGGACTCCGAGTACCGTCCGGCTGCCGCGAAGGTGTGTGCGGCAGTTGCGAAATCACCGTCGTCGACGGCGAACCGGAACACCGCGACGACATCGGCGCGCCGCCCGGCAGCATGTACTGCTGCGTCTCCCGCGCGCGATCCGCACGCCTGGTCATCGACTGCTGACCACTACGCCTCCTTGAACAGGTCGACCAAGCTCTGCGGCGCGTTCTCGCCGAACAGGCTCTCCAGCATCAGGTCGTCGTCGAGGCGGGCTTCGCTGCGGGGGAACATTTCCCGCTCGTACTCGGCGAGCGCGGCCTCGACGTCACCGCGGTGCGCGGCGAGCGCCTTGCCGAGTTCCGCACCGTCCACCATGGCCAGATTGGCGCCTTCCCCGTCCGGGACGGCGAGGTGGGCGGCGTCCCCGACCAGGGTCACGCCCGGCACCCGGTCCCACCGGTGCCCGGTCGGCAGCGCGTAGTGCGGCCGCCAGACCGGATCGGTGTCGCCTTCGGTGATCAGCGCGGTGAGTTCGGGGGCCCAGCCCTCGAACTCCCGCGCGATCCGCGCGGTGGCGGCGGCCCGATCACCGAAGTCGATCGCGGTGAACCAGTCCAGCGGCTCGGTGAGCTGGACGTAGGTGTGCAGCGTGCCGGCGGTTTCCCGGTGCGCGTGGATGCCCTTCTCCGGCGCGGGCGCGATCATCATCCCGCCGCCGACCGCCTTCGCCGCGGCCGGTTGCCGGTGGTCGGCGTCGAACAGGTAGATCTCGATCGACGACGAACCGGCGTACTCGGGCGTGGCCCCCGAAACCAGCGGCCGCACCCGTGACCACGCGCCGTCCGCACCGACCAGCAGATCGGTCACCACCGTGCTGCCGTCGGTGAAGACGACCTCGTGACGACCGCCGCCGAGCGCGCGGGTGTGCTCCACCTTCCGTCCCCAATGGACAGTGCCGTCCGGGATCGAGTCGAGCAGCAGCTGCCGCAGCCTGCCGCGGTGCACCTCGGGGCGCCCGCCCGTGCCGTCGTCGGCCTTGTCGACCAGGACGGTCCCGTTCCGGTCGAGCACCCGCATCGCCTGGTGGCCGTGGAGCACGATCGCCTGGAACTCGTCCATCAGCCCGGCCGCGGCCACCGCCTGCTGGCCGTTGTAGTCGTGGATGTCGAGCAGTCCGCCCTGCGCCCGCGACGACGGGGACGGTTCGGCTTCGTACACCGTGGCCGGAATGCCGTGAATGTGCAGAACGCGGGCGAGGGTGAGGCCACCGAGGCCCGCGCCGATGATCGTGGCGTGCATGATCGCTCCTTCTCTGGATTCCCCCGAAGGCTGGCGCGGACCGCTGGCACGGGACGCACACGACGCTGGCACGGGCCTGGCAGGGCGTGTCAGCGGACGAGGCGGTCGAGTTCGCGCAGGACGTCGCCGGGATCTTCGTGGTCGGGAAGTTCGAAGAGGACGCGGTCCACGCCGGCGTCCCGATAGTCCGCGAGCAGTTCGAGACGACCGCCGTAGAGGGTGACGTTCACCGGGCGCCCGGCGGCGCGCTTGCGCAGGGTCGTGATCCGGTCACCGAGTTGCTCGGGGGTGAACAGCGGCAGCGGCAGCCAGCCGTCTCCGTGGCTGAGGACGCGGTCCAGCACGGTCGGCCCGACGCCCGCGATCAGCACCGGCGGCCGCCGCACCGGCTTGGGCCAGGACCAGATCGGGTCGAAGTCGACGAACTCGCCGTGGAACTCCGGTTCGTCCTCGGTCCAGATCGCCGTCATCGCGGCGACGTGCTCCAGCATCCTGGCCACCGGCCGCGCCGGGTCGACGCCGTGGTTGGCCATCTCCTCGGCGTTCCAGCCGGGACCGGCGCCCAGTTCGAACCGCCCGCCGGAGAGGCGGTCCACGCTCGCGACCCGCTTGGCCAGGTTGATCGGGTGGTGCTGGTTGACCAGCGCCACGGCGGTGCCGAGCGTGATGCGTTCGGTGGTGGCGGCGATCGCGGCCAGCGCGGTCAGCGGGTCGAACGTGTGGGAGTAGTGCCGCGGGAGCGGTTGTGGTGACGCGCCCACCGGCCACGGCGTGAGGCGGCTGGTGGGGATGTGCGTGTGCTCGGCGAGGAACAGCGCGCCGAAGCCGCGCTCCTCCACCGCCCGTCCCAGTCGGACGGGAGCGATGCCGTAGTCGGTCAGGAAGGTGACGATGCCGAGGTCCATGGACCCGAGCATGCCATAAATGTCATTGCCATGACATTTAGCCGCCGGTGTTAGCGTGACGCGGTGGCGGAGAGAACGAACGAGCGGGTCCGCGCGGACTCCCGGCGCAACCGGGCCGCCATCGTGACCGCGGCCCGCGCGGCCGTGGCGGACCTGGGCGACAAGGCGTCGATGGAGCAGATCGCACGGTTGGCGCAGGTCAACACGCGCACGTTGTTCCGGCACTTCCCGACCAGGGACGACCTGCTGGCGGCGGCGCTGGAGGACTACTTCGCCGAGCGGGTGGAACCGGTGCTGCTGCGGGCCGCCGCCGATCCCGACCCGCGGCGCGCGATGGAGACCGTGCTGTCCGAGAGCACCGCCGCCTTCGTGGAGCACCCGGGCATGCTGGCGCTGATCAGCGGCGGCGCCCGGACGTCCGGCATCGCGCCCCGCTACCTGGAGCCGCTGGGCGAGATCCTGACCAGGGCCCGGCAGGCCGGGGCGGTCCGGGACGACCTCACCCCGGACGACTTCCCCTGCCTGGTCACCATGCTCGTGGCCGGCGCGAGCCACGCCGGTCCGAACTGGCCTCGTTACCTCGCGCTCGTGCTGGACAGCTTGCCGCCGGAAGCCGCCCGCACTCCGCTTCCGCCGCTTTCGCCGCTTTCGCGGTAGTAGTCGGCGAGTGCGGCGAAGGCGGCCTTCGGTTCCCAGCGCAGGCCGGGATAGGATTCGCCAGTGCGGTCTTCGAGAACCTTGACCACGCCGAAACTGGCCAGGTCGAGATCGCGACGAGGGTCGTCGGCGCGATGCGGATAGTTTTCGAGGGCGAAAAGGTACACAAAGGCGCCGTCCACCCCCTCGGCGTCGAAGATTTCGAGCAATTCGACGAGATAAGCCGCTTGCCCCTCTTCGTCACGGACGTAGTCACCACTCAGACGGACCGGAATTCCGTCGTCGTATTCGACGATTTCCATGCTGCGGGGCGCCACGTCGCCGGAACCACGCCAGGTGGCCGTACCGAATCCGGTTATCGCCACCGGTTTCCCTTGTTCCACGAGCTTTCGGACGCCCTCTTGGAACCGGTCGGCGACCTCGGCCGAGCGGATGAGTTCGACTGAAACGAAGTCGAACAGGGACCAGTCGACGCGTTCGAACGGGATGCAGGCGTACGTGAGCTTCCCGTCGAAATGCTCGCGGATCTTGCTCACGGCCCGCTTGAGGAATTCGTTGAGCCGGGTGTTGATTTCCTCGAGTTCGTTGGTCCGAATGGCGTTCAACAGTAGGCCGAGCCGCTCTTCGAGGCTTTCGCCGGGCACGAATCCCTGATTCATGATGCTCAACTCGACACCAGCGACAAAAACGACCTCGGCGCCCGTCTGGCGCAGCCGCTCAGCCCGTTTCGCACAGTCAACGAACAACTCCAGGATCTCCGCGGGCGTCAGATCGAGCGGATAAGGCGACAGCCACACCTCCAGCCCCAACTCGGCGGCTTGCCGCGCGGCCAGGTCGAGGCGCTCCGGGTCGCCGCCGACGAGATGCACGGCGGTGCAGTGGAGATCGTCGCGGATGATGGCCAGCTCCCGCCGGACCACGTCGGGATCGAAGTGCTCACGTGAGGTTCCGCCGTTGCGGACGAAGCCGGTGTCGTACGCGATGCCCTTGGCGCGCATGGGTTTTCCTTCCTGCTGGGACGTGACTCCGGCAAGACTAGAGTCAAACTTGCGTGCACGCAAGTTTGCGCACGCGCATGTTCAACGCGAGAGTTCACCCGAGGAGGAGCGAGGGGCCGGCCGAGTCGTACTCCCGGGCGATCCCGGCGCGGTGGAGCCGCGCCAATTCGCTGTCCGGGGCCGGGAACACGCCGAAGATGCGGGCCTTCTCGCCCGGGACGTCGACGTCCCAGTGGTAGCGGTCGTAGAGGTGCACCCGGTAGTCGACCTCGACCCGCGGCGGTTCGCCGGGCCGCCCCGGTGGCCGCACGGTGGCGACGCCGTCACCGAGTGGTTGACGTTCCCGAGGCGAGGTGCCAGTCCTGGTTCTCGCCGGGGTGACGTTGCACTCGGTCGATCCGCTGGTGAACCGGCGTGCCGTACTGCCCGGTGGCGGCGGTCAGGACCTGACTGGACACTTCGAGCACACGCTTCGCCATCGCCGCACCCTGCGCCGCGGCGGTCCATCAGGGGTACATCGGCCTTACGTCAGCAGGTCGGCGGCAGCGTGTTCCACCGACGGCGGCGCGGTCGCGATCACCCGGTCCAGCGTGCTGCGCGCCGTCGCCAGCTCGGCGATTTCGGCGGTCAGCCTGGCCCGCTCGCGATGCAGGTCGACCAGCAGCTCGGGGCAGTCGGCGATCAGCTTCCCGCCCTCGGAACCCATGCACGGCAACAGATCCGCGATCGTCGTGGTGGACAGGCCGGCGGCCAGCAGGTTCCGGATGTGCCCGACCGTGGTCACATCGCCCTCCGCGTACACGCGGTAACCGCTCGGCAACCGTTGCGGCCGCAGCAAACCCTGCTCCTCGTAGTACCGCAGCAACCGCTGGCTGACCCCCGTCCGGCGCGCCAGCTCACTGATCCGCACGGCCCCTCCCCCGAAATCCACGCTTGACTCTCACATCCATGTGAGACTTTAGCGTCGCGGCATGTCCGATCGACAACTCCGGATCTCCGCCGGCCCCCGCGAATGGCTCGGCCTCGCCGTGCTCGTCCTGCCGACCGCCCTGCTGTCCATGGACGCCACGGTGCTCTACCTCGCCCTGCCCAGCCTCGCCGCCGAACTGGCCCCGAGCCCCAGCCAGCTCCTCTGGATCTCCGACGCCTACGGCTTCCTCGTCGCCGGCTTCCTCGTCACCATGGGCACGCTGGGCGACCGCATCGGCCGCCGGCGCCTGTTGCTGATCGGGGCGGCCGCCTTCCTGCTCACCTCCGTGCTCGCCGCCTACGCCCCGACGGCCGAACTGCTCATCCTCGCCCGCGCCCTGCTCGGCATCGCCGGGGCCACGCTGATGCCGTCCACCCTCGCGCTGATCGGGAGCATGTTCCGCGATCCGCGCCAGCGCGGCGCCGCGATCGGGCTGTGGTCCGCGGGCCTGTCCGGCGGGGTGGCGCTCGGCCCGGTGGCGGGTGGGCTGCTGCTCGAATGGTTCTGGTGGGGCTCGGTCTTCCTGCTCGCCGTCCCGGTGATGGTCCTGCTCCTGCTCACCGGCCCCTTCCTGCTGCCGGAACACCGCGACCCCGAGCCCGGCAAGCTGGACCTGGCCAGCGTGGCCCTGTCACTGGCGACCGTGCTGCCGATCGTCTACGGCATCAAGCACCTCGCCGAGGGCGGATCGGTGCTGCCCGGCGGGATCGCGCTGGTGCTCGGCGGCGGCGCCGGTGTCGTGTTCATGCGGCGGCAGCGGCGGTTGAGCGTGCCGCTGATCGACCTCCGGCTGTTCTCGGCGCGTTCCTTCCGCACCGCGCTGGTGGTCCTGCTCGGCGCGCTCGCCTCCGTCGCCGGGGTGTACCTGTTCGCCGCGCTCTACCTCCAGCAGGAGGCCGCGCTGTCCCCGATCGAAGCCGGGCTGTGGCTGGTGCCGTCCGCCGTGGCGATGGTCCTCACCTCGGTCGCGGCACCCGCGCTGACCCGGCGGCTGCCGGTGCACCGCCTGCTCGCGTGGTCGCTGGTGGTCGCGGCGCTCGGTTTCCTCGTACTGGTCTGGACCTCGGGCACCGCGGCGCTGGTGGCCGGGCTGGTGCTGATCTACCTCGGCATGGGGCCGGTGATGGCGCTGAGCACGGACACCGTGGTCAGCGCGGCGCCGCCGGACCGCGCCGGGGCGGCGTCCGCGCTGTCGGAGACCAGCGTGGAGTTCGGCCTGGCACTCGGCGTCGCGGTGCTCGGCAGCATCGGCACCTTTGTCCACAGTAGACACGACTTCACCACCGGACTCGCCGTGGTCGCGGCGATCGGCGTGGCCGTGCTACTCGGGCTGGCGGTGCTGACCGGGCGAAGCGGACGCGCGTGACCCGGTGGGTTCGGGCTGGAAATCGCGCGTCGCACCGGCTGTGCCAGGCGGTGCGGCGCGCGGCAGCCGATCACGCAGCCCTCGGCCGGAGCTTCAGCAGGGCGGCGTGGGACCTTGGGCCTTGACGAAATCGGCGGCAACGTTTCCTTTGTTCCCAGCCCAGTAGCCGGACCTGACCTCACCATAAAACCTTCGATGAAGGACCTCGTCGTACCAGCACTGCATACTGAAAAAGGTTCCGTGGTACACCTTGGCTCGCACCCCGTTGTCCAAGTCCACGATCACGTACTTTCCTTCTCCGCCGGCGTCGATCCACGATGCGGTGCCGTATGCGGAAAAAGCAGGGCTGATCAGCATCAACGACGCCGCCAGCGAGGTCGCCACGACCGCTGCCACTCGCGCGGCAAAGCGCTTCCGATTGTTTCCCGACACGATTTACCTGCTTCCTTGCCTGTTTCTCACCACCAGGTTCACCCGCTCGATCGTCAGCCTGGGGCAACGATGATGACAAGGGGCCGGCCGGCGTTCATGCCCGTTCGGGTGGAGTCCCGTACGAACTCGCACGCCCGGAATCAGGCATCCTTTGCAGACACTCGCCCGCCCGGACCACCTGACGCGGCACCGTTTTCCGCGGCGCGGCGGGTGAGCACCAGCGGCGCGTCCTCGGTGATGGCGACGGTGTGCTCCGAGTGGGCCGTGCGCGAGCCGTCGGCTGAGCGGATGGTCCAGCCGTCGGGGTCGTAGACCACCCGGTCGGTCGTCCGCGCGAACCACGGTTCGAGCGCGAGCGTCAGCCCCGGCTTGAGCTTCAGGCCGCGCCCCGGGTTGCCCTTGTTCGGCACGTGCAGGTCCTCGTGCATGGTGCGCCCGATGCCGTGCCCGCCGAACTCGGTGTTCACCGGGTAGCCGTACTCGCGCGCCACCGCCCAGATGGCCGCCGAGATGTCGCCGAGCCGGTTGCCGGGGCGCGCCACCTCGATCGCCGCCTCCAGTGCCTCCTCGGTGGCGCGGATGATCCGCAGGTCCTCCTCGGCGGCCGTGCCGACGATGACCGTGCGCGCCGAGTCCGCCACCCAGCCGTCCACGCTGACCGCGAGGTCGGCGCTGAGCACGTCCCCGTCCCGCAGCACGTAGTCGTGGGGCAGGCCGTGCAGCACGGCGTCGTTGACGGACAGGCAGATGACGTTGCGGAACGGGCCGCGCCCGAAGGACGGCGAGTAGTCCCAGTAGCACGACTCCGCCCCGCGCCGCTCGATCATGCCGCGCACGTGGTGCTCCAGGTCCAGCAGGTTGACCCCCACGTCGGCGAGCTCACCGACCTCGGTGAGCACCTCGGCGACGAACCGCCCGGCCACGTGCATGCGCTCGATCTCCGCGGGCGTCTTCAACTCGATCACCAGAAAGCTCCTGGGTGGTTGGTATAGTTATACCGGCACCCTAGCACCGAACGGTATAGTAATACCAGTCACCGGCTCACCGCCGTCTCCCGGTCCACTCGCGACAGCTTCTCGGGATTGCGCACGTGGTAGGCACCGGCGACGCGGCCGTGTTCCAGGTGCATCGCCAGCACGCCGTCGACCTCGCCGTTGATCCGGACGAGCAACCCCGGCCCGCCGTTGATCTGCACCGGCTCGACCGAGCGCGCGGCGTCGCGCCGCCACCAGCCGGTGGCCAGCAACGCGGCCACGTTGTCCGCGCCCACCACGGGCCGGAGCAGGGCGTGCTTCACTCCCCCGCCGTCGCTCAGCGCGACCACGTCCGGCGCGAGGAGGTCGAGCAGTTCCCGCAGGTCGCCGGTTTCCACAGCCCGTTGGAACGCCTGGAGCGCGGCCCGGGTCTCGGCCGGGGACGCGGTGCCGCGGGGTCGGCGCGCGGCCACGTGCGCCCGCGCCCGGTGCGCGATCTGGCGCACCGCGGCCTGGCTCTTGCCGACGGCTTCGGCGATCTCCTCGTACTCCACGTCGAACACCTCGCGCAGCACGAAAACCGCGCGCTCGGTCGGCGCCAGCGTTTCCAGCACCAGCAACATCGCCATCGAGACGCTGTCGGCCAGTTCGACGTCCTCGGCCACATCGGGCGCGGTCAGCAGCGGTTCGGGCAACCACGGCCCGACGTAGGACTCCTTGCGCCTGCCCAGTGCGCGCAGCCGGTCCAGTGACAGGCGGGTGACGATCCGCACCAGGTAGGCGCGTTCGTCCCGCACGGTGCCCGCGTCGACACCCACCCAGCGCAGCCAGGTCTCCTGCAGCACGTCCTCGGCGTCGGCGGCCAGCCCGAGCATCTCGTAGGCGACGGTGAACAGCAGGTTGCGGTGGGTGACGAACGCCTCGGTGGCGGCGTCCGCGATGGGTTCGCTCATACGCACTTGACGCCGGCCCCCGCCGGTTTGTGACAGCCGATCTCGTCACAGCTCCGCGTTGTCACAGGGGTCCGGGGGCGAGCGTCTGGTGTTCGCAAGCGTCAACCCACGGAAGGAAAACCCATGCAGGAACTCCGTTCGCGCATGCCCAACCCGCTCCAGTTCATCCCCGAACTGGCCGAGGTCAGCATGGGCCTGCACAAGATCATCGGCGACAGCCCGATCCCGTCGTCGACCATCACCCTGATGCAACTCCGCGCCGGTCAACTGCTCGGCAGCACGTACTTCGCCGTCCGCGACGCGGCAACCCTCCGCCAGGCCGGGGAGAGCGAGGACCGCATCACCGCGGTGGCGACCTGGCGGACCGCGTCCTGCTTCACCGACGCCGAACGGATCGCGCTCGAACTCCTGGAGGCCGTGCTCACCCCGAACCCGTTCGGCGAGCGCGTCCCGGATGCGTTGTACGCCAAGGCATCCCTGCACTACGACGACCGGGAGCTGTGGTCGCTCGTCGCGGTGATCGCCTACATCGGCTTCTTCACCCCGGCCGCGCTCATCGCCAAACCGATCCCGGGCCGGGTGCCCGGCGAGAACTACACCGACTAGGAGGCGTGGGAAGTGAACAAGTTCGCAGTGGCCGGCGCGACCGGGCGGCTGGGCCGCCACGTCGTCGACGTCCTCACCGAACGGGGGCACGAAGTGGTGCCGATGTCCCGCGCCACCGGCGTGGACGTGATCACCGGTGAGGGCCTGGCCGAAGCCCTCACCGGCGTCGAGGTCATCATCGACGTCGCGTCGTGGCACGCCTCCGAAGAAGGGGCGGCGGCGGAGTTCTTCCGCACCGCCGCCCGCAACCTCCACGAGGCCGGGCGACAGGCGGGAGCCAGGCGGATCGTCGCCGCCTCCATCATCGGCACGGACAAGGCCACCACCGGTTTTGTCGCCGCGCAGCAGGTGCACGAGAAAGCCGTCTTCTCCGGTCCTTTGCCCGCCCGGGTGGTGCGGGCCGCGCAGTTCCACGAGTTCGTCGGGCAACTGCTGGACTGGCAACAGGGCGACGTGGCCTACGTGCCGAGCCTGCCCACCCAGCTCGTGGCCGCGCGCACCGTGGCCGAAGAACTGGTCGACCAGGCCACCGACGACGAGCCGTGGTCCGGGCCGATCCCCGAGATCGCCGGGCCGCGCACGGAGATCATGGCCGAAGCGGCCCGGCTGCTCGGGGCGCGGCGCAACATCGAGGTGGTCGGCATCGACAACGTGCCCGACGGGGAACTCGCCGCCAGTGGGGCCTTCCTGCCCGGCCCGCACGCCAAGCTGGCCGGCCCCACCTTCCGGGAGTGGCTCGACGCCCAACCCTGATCGGGCGGTTCAGGCGCGCTGCACCTCGGCGATCGGCTCGGGCAGGGTGAGCGCGGTGTGGGCCGGTCGCCCGGATTCCGGCGGCATGGTGGTGAGGCCGCGAAGCCTGCTGTTGCGCTTCGCGAGCGCTTCGGCGGTGACCGGGAAGAGCGCGGCCTCCCCCACGCCGACCTGCGCCTGGTTCAGTTCGACGAAGCCGCGGGTTTCGCTTTCGTAGGCAGCGAAAGCGGCGGTGTGGTCGCGTTCGGTGGCCAGTGACCGGGCGAGCATGTAGGCGCCGACGAGGGCGATGCTGGAGCCCTGCCCGGTCAGGAACGACGGGGCGTAGGCCGCGTCACCGACGAGGGCGACCCGGCCGCTGGACCACCGCGGCAGGTGGATCTGGCTGACCGTGTCGAAGAACAGGTCGCCGGCCTCGTGCATGGCGGCGACCATCGCCGGGATTTCCCAGGCGTCGTCGGCAAAGGCGGCGGCGACGAGAGCACGTTGCGCCTGGGGGTCGCGGAAGGCGTCGTAGGGCGGTTCGGGGCGGGCGACGACGAGGAACCCGTGCACGTCGTCGCTCCCCTTGACCGCGTAGAGCGCCGCGCCCCGGCCCGGCGAACTCCAGAGCACACCTTCCTGCGCGAGGCCGAATTCGTTGGGCATGGTGAACCCGGCGAAGCAGTATCCGAGATAGCGGTGGTATTGCCGCTCGGGTCCGAAAACGAGTTCCCTGGTGCGTGAGTGCAGGCCGTCGGCACCCAGCACCAGATCGAATTCACGCCGCACGCCGCTGCGGAAAGTGACTTCGACGCCGCTTTTGTGTTCGGCGAGCGCGTCGATGGAATCGTTGAAAACGTACTCCACGTCGTCGCGGGTGATCCCGTAGAGGATTTCCGCCAGATCCCCGCGTCGCACCTCGACGTCGCTTCCGTCGACCCCGCCGACGACGGTCTGCGGGTGCACGGACGCCACCTCGCCGCCCTCGGCGTCGAGAAAGGTCAGCCGCTGCGAATCGATGTGCGCTTCCCTGAGCTGCGGCAGAATGCCCATCCGGCGAACGACTTCCAACGCCGTGCCGCGCACGTCGATCGGATACCCGCCACCCCGCAACGCGGCGGCTTTCTCCACCACCGTCACCTCGAAGCCGTACCGCCGCAGCCAGAACGCGACCGCCGGACCGGCGATGCTCGCCCCGGAGACCAGAACCGTACCCTTGTTCATTTTCCTCAACTCCTCGAAGAGACTTGACTGGCGCGGGTCTTCCGCACCAGCGGGAAAACCAGGACCGCGGCGAGCACGAACGCCACGGAAGCGATGGTGATGTAGGTGAACACGCCCATTCCGGAATTCACCGGTTCACCACCGGCGAGCACGGTGGTCGACTTGAGCACCGCGGCGCCGACGAAGTTCAGCACCACCGACCCGATCGCGACCACCACCATGACCAGGCTGGACACGATGCCCTGCCGTTCGGCGGGCGCCAGGCTGCCCGCCAGGTTGAAGCCGGAGGTTCCGAGCACGCCCACGGTGAAACCCAGCAGGAAGGCGAAGAACACCGCGGCGGGAAACTGGGAGACCCCGAGGAACATGCCGAGGGTGCCGACCGTGCCGAGCACGATCCCGCCGGCCAGCGTCGCGGCCGGACCGATGCGGGTGGCGACCACGCCGGACACCGGGCCGCCGAGCATCACGCCGATCCCCGGTGCGGCCAGCAACACCGCCAGCGCGCCCTGCCCGGCCAGTCCGTACCCGAGCCCCTGGCCCGCCGGGACGTCGCTGACCAGCGGGATGAGCTGGAGCATGCTCTGGTACGAACCGGTGCTGAGCACCAGGACGAGCAGCGTGAGCACCAGTGGCGTGCCGAGGTTCCGGACGTCGATCAGCGAATCGGGCTTCCGGCTCGACACCAGGAACCACCGCGCGAACGCCGTGACACCACCGGCTAGGAGGAGCAGCGGGACGACGGTGAACCAGCCGAACTCCGCGCCGAGGCTGACGTAGCTGAGCACCCCGGCGAGCCCGCCGCCGAGGAGGAGC
Organism: Amycolatopsis sp. 195334CR; assembly: GCF_017309385.1. Classification (NCBI taxonomy): domain Bacteria; kingdom Bacillati; phylum Actinomycetota; class Actinomycetes; order Pseudonocardiales; family Pseudonocardiaceae; genus Amycolatopsis; species Amycolatopsis sp. 195334CR. The sequence goes on from NZ_JAFJMJ010000003.1 coordinate 687,569, forward strand.
GCGCCGCCGACGTCGATCCGGCCCGGGGTGGTGATCCGGGATTCGGGCACGATCCGGTGCACGCAGACCGCCATCGCGACGGCGACCACGGCCGAGATCAGGAACAGGATCTGGAAACCGAAATCGGCGGCCAGCTTCTCGGTGAGGAAACGGGAACCGATGTTGAGCACGGCGGACCCGGAGGTCACGATGCCCACCACGACCATGGCGATCCGGGGTGCGCAGACCTCGCGGACGATGGCCACGGAGAGGAACAGGGCGGCGACGGCCGCGCCCTGCACCAGGCGCCCCGGCACGAAGACCCAGAGGTTCGGGGCCACCGCGCAGAGCAGCGCGCCGGCGCAGCTGATCAGCAGGGTCAGCACGAGCACCTTGCGCTTGCCGTGGACGTCGGCGCTCTTGCCGAGCAGCGGCGCCCACATCACCCCGGCGAGCATCGCGCTGGCGTTGAGCCAGGCCGCCTGATCGGTGCCGAAGTGGTCGAGCATTTCCGGGAGGACGAGCAGCGGCGCGGTGATCGCCGTGTCGACCATGAAGTTGACCAGGACCAGAACGGCCACCAGCCCGATGAGCCGTCCGTTCCAGCTGGTGTGCGCGCCGGTCGTGGGCGGTCGCATGTAGGACTCCTTACGACGGGATTCCAGGAAGGCGGCCGGCCGGCTTCGCCAAAAACTACACTACACCGTGCAGTTTTTTACGGCTGAGAATACGATGAGAAGATGGCGACCCCCAGAGCGACCGCGCGGACCCCGGGCCGTCGGCTGCAGGCCGAGGCCAAGCGGACGGCCATCCTGGACGCGGCCGAGGCACTGTTCGTCTCGGACGGCTACGAACTCACCAGCGTGGACGCGATTTCGGCGCGGGCGGGGGTGTCCAAGCGGACGGTCTACGACCACTTCGGCGACAAGCAGACCCTCTTCCGCAGCGTGCTCGAGCGCACCAACGACGCCGTGGTGACGACCGCGCGGACGGCGATCGACGAAGAACTCGTCGACGGCCGGGACATCCGCGATGCCCTGCTCGGCTTCGCGCGCCGGGTCACCACGGAGATGTTCCCGGCCTCGGACTACGTGACCTTCCGGCGGCTGAGTTCGCAGGCCCCGGTGGCGCCACGGCTGCCGGAGGCGGTGCGCGACCAGCCCGAGCGGCTGATGGAGGAGCGGTTCGCGAAGTACGCCGCGGACGGCCAGCTCCAGCTGACCGATGCGCGCCGCGCCATGCAGCACTTCGTCGCCCTGACCATGCGCCTGGCGCTGGACGTCATCGATGAGGACCTGGACGGCACGGTGGGCCGGGCGCAGATCCTCGACATCCTCGCCGACGGCGTGGACGTGTTCCTCCGCGCCTACCGCGGGCCGCGGTACTGAGCACCGGGTGGGGTATCGACCGCCGGGCGCGCGGTCACTAGGCTCGAAACCCTTGGGGGATCGGACTTTTCTGGGGGTTCATCGATGTTCTTGTCACTGCGCCCTGCCCGCGTGCGGGTGCTCGTGCCCGCCGCCGCGGTGGCTTTCGCGGTCGTCGCCGCACCGCCCGCGCTGGCCGCCGAGGTCAGCGTGCCCTGCGATTCCGGCGCGCTGGTCCAGGCCGTCGCCGCGGCGAGCGGTTCCGCCGATCCGGACACCCTGTCCCTCGCGCCGGGGTGCGTGTACACCCTCACCGAGGCGGCCGAGCCGGGCTGGGTCACCGGAATGCCGGTGTTCAAGGGCGAAATCACCGTGCACGGCAACCACGCGACGATCGCCCGCGCCCCGGACGCGCCCCGGTTCCGGCTCGTGTTCAACTGGGGGAAGCTGACCCTTCACGACGTCACCATCACCGGCGGGCACACCCCCGACGGCGTCGGCGCCGACGCGTCCGGGCGGGGAAATCCCGGGGAGAGCGCGGGCGGGATCTACAACTGGGGAACGCTGACCATCGCGGGCAGCACCGTCACCGGCAACCGCGCGGGGGCGGGTGCGCCGGGGGCCGATGCCAGCGCCACCGCCGCGGCGGGCAAGGGCGGCTCGGGTGGTGCCGCCGGTGGCATCCTCTCGTCCGGGCCGGTGACCATCACCGGTAGCGCGATCACGGACAACAGCACGGGTGCGGGTGGCCGCGGTGGTGCCGGCTTTGGCACCAAGGCAGGCGGCCCCGGCGGCTCCGCCGGATTCGGCGGCGGTATCTACGGCCTCAGCGGGGGGACGCTGAACATCACCGGGAGCACCGTCACCGGCAACACCACCGCCGACGGCGGCCCCGGCGGCGACGGCGGCAACAGCACCGACGGCGTGGGGCTTGGTGGCGACGGGGGCATGGGTGGCTCAGGCGCCGGCGTGATGATGTCCGATCAGAACCGGCCGCGGCTTTCGGTGATCGCCTCGAGCACGGTCAGGGGTAACCGGGCGGGTCGCGGGGGCGACGCCGGGTTCGACGGCGCCGGGCAGTACCGCGGCTGGGCCGGTTACGGCGGCAGCGGCGGCGGCCTCGCCGTCTTCTACGACACGCTCACCCTCGACCACACCACCGTCACCGACAACACCGCGGGCGAACCCGGCGCCGGCACCTCCTTCCTCCCCGCTTCCGGCGGCGGCGTCTACCTGCTGGACGGCCGCGTCCTGTTCACCAACGGCGCCACCGTGACCGGCAACCACCCCGACGACTGCGACCCCAGCTGCACCGATCCCACCGCCACCCGGCAGGCCGGTCAGGACCAGCGAGCCGCCGAGGTGGCTCGGTTGGAAACCTAGAGTCGCTTCACCGGAGAAGGGCGCTGTCGCGGAGCTGCGACAGCGCCCTTTTTCGCGTCCGGGTCAGAATGATGCCGCCGATGGCTTGGCATGGCACCGATGGTGCGCCATAGTGGTGCCGCACAGCCGCCAAAGCGGCATTCGACAGAACGGACGAGCCGGATGACAACCAGACAGGCCAGGGGGCCTGCGATCCACGTGCAGGGCCTGGAAAAGTCGTACAAAACGCTGCACGTGCTGCGCGGGGTCGACTTCGACGTGGCACCGGGCAGCATCTTCGCGTTGCTCGGGTCGAACGGGGCCGGGAAGACGACCGTGGTGAAGATCCTGTCCACGCTGCTCAAGGCCGACGCGGGCAAGGCCACGGTCAACGGGTTCGACGTCGCCGCCAAGGCCGCGGACGTGCGCGAGTCGATCAGCCTGACCGGCCAGTTCGCCGCGGTCGACGAGATCCTCAGCGGCCGGGAGAACCTGGTCCTGGTCGCGAAACTGCGGCACCTCAAGGCACCGGGCAAGATCGCCGACGACCTGCTCGAACGGTTCGCGCTGACCGAGGCAGCGGGCCGCCGGGTGTCGACCTACTCGGGCGGGATGCGCCGCCGCCTGGACATCGCGATGAGCCTGATCGGCAATCCCCCGGTCGTTTTCCTCGACGAACCCACCACCGGACTCGACCCCGAGGCACGCATCGAGGTCTGGCGCGCGGTCAAGGACCTGGCCGCCCGCGGCACCACGGTGCTGCTGACCACGCAGTACCTCGACGAGGCCGAGCAACTCGCCGACCGGATCGCGATCCTGCACCACGGCCGCATCATCGTGAACGGAACACTCGACGAACTCAAGAAACTCCTCCCGCCCGCGAAAGTCGAATACGTCGAGAAACAACCCACCCTCGAAGAGGTCTTCCTCGCCCTCGTGGGGAGCGAACCGCGATGAACAAGTACTTCTTCGCCGACACCACCGTCCTGTTGGGACGGTCGCTGCGCCACGTCACGCGCAGCCTGGACACCATCATCACCACCGCGCTCATGCCGGTCGCGATGATGCTGATGTTCGTCTACGTCTTCGGCGGCGCGATCAAGACCGGCTCGGACTCGTACGTGAACTACCAGTTGCCGGGCATCCTGCTGATCACCGTCGCCTCCGGTGTCTCCTACACCGCGTTCCGGCTGTTCCTGGACCTGCAGGGCGGCATCTTCGAGCGGTTCCAGTCGATGCCCATCGCGCGTTCGTCCGTGCTCTGGGCCCACGTGCTCACGTCACTGGTGGCGAACCTGATCTCGCTGGTGGTCGTGGTCGGCGTCGCCCTGCTGATGGGATTCCGCTCCAGCGCGGGCATCCTGTCCTGGCTCGCGGTCGCTGGGATCGTGCTGCTGTTCACCCTGGCGCTGACCTGGCTCGCGGTCCTCCCCGGCCTGACCGCGAAGTCGGTGGACGGCGCGAGCGCCTTCTCCTACCCGCTGATCTTCCTGCCGTTCCTCAGTTCCGCCTTCGTCCCCACCGAAACCATGCCGGGCCCGGTGCGCGCCTTCGCCGAACACCAGCCGGCGACCTCCATCGTCAACGCCCTCCGCGCGCTCTACAGCGAGCAGCCCGTCGGCGGTGACATCTGGCTCGCGCTCGGCTGGTGCGCCGGCATCCTCGTGGTCGCCTACGCCTTCTCCATGGCCGCCTACCGCAAGAAGATCACCTGAGGATCTGCTCGCGCAGGATGTCCGCGTGCCCGCAGTGCTGGGCGAACTCGCGCAGCACGTGGAGGTAGACCCAGCGCAGCGGCAACGGGCCGCGCCGGTTGCCGCGGACCACGTCGTCCAGGTCCAGCGAAGCCGTTGCCTGACGGGACTTCTCGCAGGCGTCGCGGTGGGCCAGCTGGATCGAGGCGATGGTGTCCCCGTCGTCGAGGATGAACGATTCGTCCGGAGTGGCGGGAATGCCGATCTCGGCGCGGGACCGGCAGCTGATGGCTTCGTCGAACCAGACCTTCTCCACGAAGGTCGCGTGCTTCACCAGGCTCAGCAGGGTGGTGCGGGAGGACACCAGGGACCGGCGGGCCTGTTCCTCGGTCAGCCCGTCCAGGCAACTGTTGAGCGCACCGCGGTGCTCGTCGAGGAACGCCTCGAACTGGGCGCGGAACGGCAGGGCGATGGCGTCCTCGGTGGACACCGCGGTGCGGGAAGACATGGGCGAAGCATGGCACACCGGCCCGCGCGGGCCCGCTGCTTCTCCAAGACCCAGCAGGACGCCCTGCTCGGCGCGGTCGAGGACCGCACGGTGCGTACCATCCGCCGTCATGGTGGTGGCACTGCTCGTGCTCGGCGCGGCCGGGATGCCGGTGACCGGACTGCTCATCCGGCCGGACGTGCGGTGGGCGAGGCACGGGACAGAGATGTTCGCCGATCTCGGGTGGTTCGCCTGGCTGGGCTATCTCACCGTTTCCGTGGTCGTGCTGGCGGCCGGGCTGGCTTGGCTTCACCGCGGGACACCGAGCGGGCTGCGGCGGGCGGCAGGCGCGGCGACCGCGCTGCTCACGCTCACCGTGCTCTTCGGGGCGATCCACGTTTTTGTCGTCGCCGTCGGCTTCGGCGAGTCGGCGAGCGACAACAAGCCTTTGCCCGCAGCGGTTTCCGCGGCGGTCGGGGTCTCCGCGGTGGCCGCGCTGGGCTTCGCCCGCACACGCGTCAGCCGTCGAGGCGAGCCGCCAGCCAGCCGGAGACGAGGGTGAGCAGGTCCGCGTCGACCGGCTCGCGCAGGAGGCGGCGGTAGGAGCGGATGGTGTGGCGCCCGGGATCACCACGCAGCAGGTGCGTGAGGCCGGGCACGCGGTGGACCTCGGCACCGCCCGGCACCAGCCGCGCGATCTCGTCGAGGTCGGCGGGGTCGACCTGGATGTCCTTCTCCCCCGTCACCGCCAGCACCGGGGCGTGGATGGCGGCGAGCTGCGTCCGGGTGTCGTGGACCAGCATTTCCCGCATCCAGCGGGCGTTGAGCGGATTCCCGGCGATCCGGGTCACGTCGGTTTCGGTGGTCTTGACCTTGGCGAGCACGCGGTTGCCCAGCGCGCCGAGCGGGCGCCGCAGCAGGCGGACGGGGGCGGGCAGGCCACTGAAGATCGAGGCGGCCTGCCACCGCATCGCGTCCTCGCCGAGCCGGGCGAACCCCGCCAGCAGGACGACCGCGCGCAGGTCGTGGCGGGCGGCGAGGGTCATCGCGTGCAGCGCGCCCTCGCTGTGGCCGACCACCCCGACGGCCTCGGCGCGGACGGCGGGATGCGCGGACACCACCCGCAGCGCGGCGGCGGCGTCCTCGTAGTTGCCGGTGAAGCCCGAGGCCCGCCAGTCGCCGGGGGTCGCGCCCACACCACGCCGGTCGTAGCAAAGCGTGGCGATGCCCTTGGCGGCGAGCGCGGTGGCCAGCGGCGCCCCCAGGGCCAGCGCGATCTTCCCGGCGTTGCCGTGGCGGTCCACCGGGCCGGAGCCGTGGAGCAGGACCACCGCCGGGTGCGGGCCGGGCCCGTCGGGCAGGGACAGCGTCCCGGCCAGTGGAGTGCCGTCGTCCGCGGTCACCGTGAGGTCGGTGTCGAGCAAGGCCTTCTCCGTCCGCTCATTGTTATCAACTGTGAGAACGTTATCAGATGTGAGAGCATACGGGCATGGCCACCGCGGATTTCCTCCTCCACCCCGTCCGGCTGCGCATCGTGCAGACGCTGCTGGGCGCGGGCGAGCTGACCACCGCCCAGTTGCGCGAGCGGCTGCCCGACGTCTCCGCGGCCACCATGTACCGCCAGGTGGGGGCGCTCGCGCAGGCCGGGATCCTGGAAGTGGTGCGGGAACGGCCGGTGCGCGGCACGGTCGAGCGCAGTTACCGGGTGCGCCAGGAGAACGCGCTCGTCGACGCCGAAGCCCGCACCACCATGACCAAGGACGACCACCGCCGGGCCTTCACCGTGTTCACCGGGGCGCTGATGGCGGACTTCGACCGCTACCTCTCCCGTGAGGACGCCGAGCCCGCCCGCGAAGGCGTGCTCTACCGGCAGGGCGCGGTGTCGCTGACCGAGGAGGAATTCGCCGAGCTCGTCGAGGAAATCGAGGCGATGGTGGCGCGGCGCACCGCCGACGGCCCCGAGGACGGGCGCACCCGGCACCTCATCAGCGTGGTGATCGTGCCCGACCAGGCGGATTGACGGGCCCTTGTGTGAGCGGTAACACTGATTGGCAGCCAACAGTTTCCGGGGGTGCGCCATGGACCGTGCCGCGTTCTCCCGCCGGACGGCGTTCGGTGTGGTCGGCACCGTAAGTGCGGCGGCCCTGCTCGGCACCACCGGAGCGGCTTCGGCCGCCCCACTGCCCATCGCCCCCAGTGGCGCCTGGTGCTGGTTCGGCGGCCCGAGGGCGGTGCACCACCGGAAACACACCTACCTCGGCTACCTCACCGACTCCGGCCAGATCGTCGTCGCGCAGTACGACCACGAAACGGCGCGCCTTTCCCACGCCGTGCTGGCCGAGAACTTCGAGATCGACGACCACAACAACCCGGCGATCCACGTGCTGCCGGACGGGCGCCTCGAGGTGTACTGGACCGCACACGCGCGCAACATCCCGTTGTACTACCGCCGTTCCCGCCTTCCGGGAGACATCACCGGTGGCTGGGAACCGGCCAGGACCATCACCACGAACACCGTGGGCCAGTACGGCTGGACCTACACCACCGTCGCCCAGCTGTCCGCCGAGAAGGGCCGGAAGTACCTGTTCTGGCGGGGCGCGGACTTCAACCCCGCGTTCAGCACCACCGACGGTGGCGACCAGTGGACCGAGGCGCGGTCGCTGATCCAGGTCCCCGGCCAGCGGCCGTACGTGAAGTTGTGCACGAACGGCCGGGACACCATCCACTTCGCCTTCACCGACGGGCATCCGCGCAACGTGCACACCAGCATCTACTACGTGTACTACCGCGCGGGCCACCTCCACCGCGCCAACGGCGAGCGCATCGGTCCGCTCGGCACGCCGATCAGCCCGTCGCAGGCCGACAAGGTCTACGACGCGACCGGCCAGCCGAAGTCGTGGATCTGGGAGATCGCCACCGACCACTGCGAACACCCGGTCCTGGTCTACGCCAACTTCCCGGCCGACACCGACCACCACTACCGCTACGCGCGCTGGGACGGGAAAGCCTGGCAAGACCACCACATCACCGCGGCCGGCGATTCGATCAGCGCGGACGGCAAGGAACCGAACTACTCGGGCGGGATCTCGCTCGACCACGGCGATCCGGCCACGGTGCTGCTTTCGCGGCAGGCCCCCGGCGGCCGCCACGAGGTCGAACGCTGGCGCACCCCCGACGGCGGCCGCACCTGGACCGGTGAACCGATCACCCGGAACTCCGCCGAGCTGAACGTGCGCCCGTTCAAACCGGTCGGCCTCTCCGGGAATGACGCGATGAGCGTGCTCTGGATGGCCGGCGAGTACCCGAGCTACGTGGGTTATCGGACCCGCATCATGGCACTCGGCCCGGACGGGCGCGCTTTCTCGCTCTGACCCCGATCAGGGCTCGTACACGGCGTTGCGGTCCACGGCGAGGTAGATGTCGTTGGCCACCGGGCGGCGCAGTTCCTCGGCGAGGTGCCCGAGCAGTCCCGCGGCCCGCGCGAGCAAAGCGAACCCCCGCAACAGTTCGACGGGCAGGCCCAGGTCGGCCAGTGCCGCGCCGCAGACACCCGCGCCGTTGAGCGGCAGGGCACGGCCGAGCACCTCCGGTGCCACGCGGCCGATCGCCTCGAACAACGCCAGATGCGCGCCGTGGACGCCTTCCTCCTTGGCCACGCGGAGGATCACCGGCGTCCGGGGGTCCGCCTCCTTGTGCACCGGGTGGCCGAGTCCGGGCACCAGCCGTTTCGCCGCTCGCTGCCGTTCGAGCGCGGTGCGGGCGAGCGCGTCCCATTCGCCGTCGGTACCGGGAAGCGCGGCATCCGCGAGGACGTCGGCGAGGAAGCGGCCGGTGTCCTCGGTGACGCCCAAGAACCGCGAACCCCCGCCGAGCAAACCGGCCGCGAGGGCGCCTTGCACGGATTCCGGTGCGGACAGGAAGGTCAGCCGGGCCGCGATGGCCGTCGGGGTGAAGCCGTGATCGGCCAGTGCGACGAGCACCGTCTCGAACAGCCGTACCTCGCCCGCGCCGGGCCGTCGTCCGGCGGCGAGCCAGAACGCCAGCTCACCGAAGCCGACCTTGCCCATCAGGTCCTCGGCGAGGTCGTGGCCGAGCAGGCTGATGGTGGTGGCCTCCGAGGTGCCGATCGAGGTCGGGTACCGGGGCTCGGTCATGTGTTCTCCCCACGCAGCCACGCACGGAGCTCGACCCCGTGCTCGTCCAGTCCGGGCGGTGGCAGTTCGTGCCGGGTCGTGCTGGCGCTGAACCGGATCGGGTTGCGGATCATCGGCACGTCCCCGACCTCCACCACCGGTTCCAGGCCCAGTTCCCGCGCCAGCGCCACACCGCCGTCGACGTGGTTGATCGGCCCGCACGGCACACCGGCCGCCGACAGCCGCGCGAACCACTCATCGGCGGGGCGTTCCTTGAGCTTCGCGACGAGCAGCGGGCGCAGCTGCTCGCGGTTGGCCGTGCGCTCCTCGTTCCCGGCGAACCGCTCGTCCTCGACCAGCTCCGGCAACCCCAGTTCGACGCACAGCCTGCGGAACTGCCCGTTGTTCCCGGCGATCACGATGAGGTCCTTGTCCGCCGTGGGCAGCGGTTCGTAGGGGAACAGGCTCGGGTGCGCGTTGCCCATCCGGTGCGGCACCACTCCCCCGGCCACATACCCCGAGGTGTGGTTGACCAGCCCGGACAACGCCGACGACAGCAGGTTCACCTCGACGTGCTGACCGCGGCCGGAGGTGTGCCGGTGCTCCAGCGCGGCGAGCACGCCGATCGCGGCGTGCATCCCGGTCATGATGTCGAACACCGAGATCCCGGCCCGGTACGGCGGCCCATCGGGATCACCGGTGAGGCTCATCAGCCCGGAAGCCGCTTGCACCAGCAGGTCGTAACCGGGCAGCGCGGCCCCGGCGCCGGTGCCGAAGCCGGTGATCGAGGCGTAGACCAGCCGGGGGTTCGCGGCGCTGACCGTCTCGTAGTCCAGGCCGAACCGGCGCAGCCCGCCCGGCTTGAAGTTCTCGACCATGATGTCCGCGCGGGACACCAGTTCCCGTGCCGCTTCGAGGTCGCCGGCGTCGGACAGGTCCAGCGCGATCGCCCGCTTGTTGCGGTTGATGCCCAGGTAGTAGGTCGACACGTGGTCACGGGCGGGCGGCATCCAGGTGCGGGTGTCGTCCCCGCCCGGCGCCTCGACCTTGATCACCTCGGCCCCGAGGTCCGCCAGCAGCATCGTGGCGTACGGCCCGGCGAGGATGCGCGAGAAGTCGGCGATCAGCAGCCCGTCGAGCGCTCCACCGGTCATCCGCGCCTCCTCCATGCAGGCTGTCCGCGATACGGACAGCTGACCGTCATACTCCGATGGACGGCACTGACCTGTCAATCCGGCATCCACACCCTTGCGACGCCCACTCGTCGGCGCCACAATGGTCGCTTAACGGACAGTTGTCCGCTAGATCCGGAACGAGGTCACCGATGGCTTTTGTCAACGAGGACAACCTCACCGAACTCGCCGGGCAGCGCTGGGCGAGCGCGCACGACCCGCGGCTGGCCGAGCTGATCACCGCCCTCGTCCGCCATCTGCACGAGTTCGCCAGGGAAGTGCGCCTGACCGAGGACGAATGGGCCGCGGCGATGGACTGGCTCGCCGCGACCGGGCGGATGAGCGACGAGAAGCGGCAGGAGTTCATCCTCGCCTCCGACGTGCTCGGCCTGAGCACGCTGGTGGTCCAGCTCAACAACCGGTTCACCGCCAAGGCGACGCCCGCCACCGTGCTCGGCCCGTTCCACATCGACGGTTCGCCGCCCGCGGAATTCGGCTTCGACATGGCGGCCGGGCTCGACGGCACTCCCCTGTTCATCACCGGCACGGTCACCGACACCGGCGGCACTCCCCTGCCCGGCGCCGTGCTCGACGTGTGGCAGGCCGACACCGACGGCTACTACGAATCGCAACTACCCGAGGTCGACGAAGCCCGCCTGCGCGCGAAGTACCGCGCTCGCGAGGACGGCACCTACTGCGTGCGCACGATCGCGCCGAAGGGGTACTCGATCCCGATGGACGGCCCGGTCGGCGACCTGCTCAGCCGCACCGGGATCAGCCACTTCCGGCCCGCCCACGTGCACTTCATGCTCGACGAACCCGGCCACCGCAAGCTGATCACGCACCTGTTCCAGGAGGGCGCCGACTACCTCGACACCGACGTCGTCTTCGGCACCAAGGACGCGCTCGTCGTGCCGTTCACCGAGCGCCCGGCCGGGCCGAGCCCGGACGGCGGGCACCTCGACCGGCCGTTCCTGCACGCCACCTTCGACTTCGTGCTGGAGCCGACGCCGTCATGAGCGCGGACCTCGGGCTGCTGCTGTTCCGCTTGCTGCTGGCCGGTTTGCTGTTCGGGCACGCCACGCAGAAGCTGTTCGGCTGGTTCCACGGCGCGGGCGTCGACGGCACCGCCGCGGTGTTCGAGCAGTGGGGCTTCGTGCCGGGCCGGCGGATGGTCGTGCTCGCGGCGCTGGCCGAACTCACCGGCGCGGCGTCGATCGCCACCGGACTGCTCACCCCCGGCGGTTGCGCGGTGGTGGTCGGCACGATGACCGTCGCCGCGGTGGCGACCGCGCCCAGCGGGTTCTGGGCCCAGCGGGGCGGCTGCGAGGTCCCGTTCTGCTACGGCGCGCTGGCCGCCGTGCTCGCCTTCACCGGTCCGGGCGCGTGGTCGCTCGACCACGCCTTCGGCCTGCTCGACGCCGGACTCGGCTGG